>AEVK01000181.1 GCA_000209515.2 gamma proteobacterium IMCC1989 | reverse complement strand
AAAACCCGCCTGTGAGACCAGAAAAAATTAACAGTAGCGGGGAGCCTACACCCAATGAAGCACCGGTTAATTTGCCAGAATTTTCTAATTTCGTCTCTTCGGCGCAGCCAGAGGCAAAACCTGAATTCATCACCGACACAAATAAATTGCGGCAATTTGTTCGCTTAAGTGGCCGCAACAATCAACTCAGCATGAGCTTTGCATCAAGCTGTTTAGGCGACAGTATCGTGTATGATCCAAGTACTGACAGCCTTACTATTAAAGATATTCCACCACGGCTCAAAGCACGCTTAATTAAATTAGCGCAGGAAGATACCTAGTTGTTTTTAACGATTTACGATTTGATTTTTTTCAGTGTTATTACTTTTGTTTGCTATAGCATATGGCAACACAATAACATTAGCTTGTTCGCAAGAGCGGCGGCAAAGCGCCACTGTGAAAAAGAAGGTGTTCAATTATTAGATCAAAATGTGATATTAAAACGCATCGGCATCACAAAATCACATCGCTCTTTATTTGCGATAAAACGTAAATATGCATTTGAGTTTTCATCGGTAGGAGATTATCGCTATAAAGGCAGTATAGTCATGCATGGAAAATTATTATCACATATTGAGTTGGCGCCGTTTAAAACACCAATGAGCTAAATTGCTATCTTCTTTTTTGAAATTGGCTGTTTGACGCGGCGCTTACTAGAGACTTTTGTTAATAATTGAGCATTGATAAAAGTATTTACAAACAACCTAATTGCAGTAAAAACTATATCATTATTACAACAAAATTAAGTATGAAGGGCTAGCTTTGCCATTGTTGTAGCTGTAAACAAACACCAGAGAAAATAATATTTTCTCCATTAGGCAGCGATTTTTTATCTGTCATAAACAAGCGACTACTACTGGCGATGGCCATCCAGGACGATTTAGTTAAGGGCACAGAACCTACGCTGAGGTCTTGTATTCCGATGTATTCTATTGCACCCGTTTCTTTATTTTCTGCCCATAGGTGTAACGGCGCTTGTGATGTTATCTGCTGCTCTTTTGCCCACTGAATATGTAGTTTAGAAGACGATGTCGCGTTTTTTGCATAGACACTAATCACAAAATCGGCGGACTGATCTGTCGAGCCGTGCGATGACATTGCCGCTAAATAACTAGGGCCTGTTGTAGGCAAGGGATCCGGCACAGCCAACAACAAAACACCTACCATGAAAGCAGAAGCTAAGGTGGTCACACCCGTCATCACACGCCATAGCAGCAATGTGTTCCACAATTGATAAAAGATATTTTGATGGGTCGGTTTTGATTTATTAGTTATAGAACTGTTCTTGGAAATCGTTAATTGTGCAACCCGCTGCTCAATGAAAGGCCACATATGAGAGCAGTTCGTTTGAGTATGGTACTGGGGAGACGCTTCATATAAGGCCTGCTGCAGCGGCGTAAAATTATCGGCCCATTGACTAATCGCATTTGACAGTTCTGGAATAGACCGAGCTAGCGACTCTGTTCTGGCTCGGACTCTCATAGTCATATCACCAGCCACATATTGACTCGCCAAATAATCACATACGGTAGGATCTTGGTATCTTATGCACTTAGACATAATTTTAATTCCTGTAGACCTCGGCGGATCCATGCCTTTACTGTTCCCAATGGGGTATCTAGTAAATGAGTTAAATCGGAATGGCTATAACCTTTGATATAACTCAGTAGAATCACATGCTGTGTCTTAAGGGGTAATTGTTTCAAACATTGCCCTATCCAATGATTATCGATGTTATCAGTAGCAATATTAAGTTGCTCCAATAATTCCGGAGAAGCATCCGTAGATTCATGATGTCGCACAGCGAGCCTACGCAACTTATCAATCGAACGGTGACGGGCCATCACACATATCCAACCCCATGCACTACCATTGCCTGAATACTTGTCTGCCTGCTGCCATAGATTAACAAAGACATCCTGTAAAACGTCTTCCGCCTCATGACTGTCATGCACGATGGACGCAATTAAATGCAATAACTTAGTGGATGTTAGGTCGTAAAGAATTTTAAGCGCTAACTGATCCCGCTGTTGAACACGGTAAAGTAGAGCATTAGTTTCTGCCACCCAATGCTTGTCTAGCATCAAGAAAGACCCTCAAAATTCACTATATTCCTACCATTCAACTCTTCTGCCCCGCTGATAAAATCAAAAAAGCTGCCGATGAAAAACGTTCACCTCGGCAGCGATAGTACGTGCAGTCAGCAATTCGATACTTAGTAACCACCGTATCCCGAATTAGATGCTTTGACTTTTTTTTCTGCTTTTTTGTGTGCTTTCTCTGCGATATGCCAAACACCGCCTACACCATTACCACTGGTATCACCTTTTTGACTATCACCCACCCATGTATAAAGCGGTTGATTGTTATAGGTCCATTGCATCGTACCATCTGTGCGCTGAGTTAAGCCCCAAGCCCCTTTCGCTGAAGCACCTGCTTTAGCTAAATGAGGTGGCCATTTCGCTGCACATCCATCATAACAAGCTGAATTTCCATTCATATCTTTATCGAAAGTGTATAAGGTCATACCTTGTTTATTCGTTAAGATATCTCCGTGATGAGCAGCTGATGTTGTCATTGCCGCAAGTAGAGTAAGGGCTGCGAGTACTGTTTTCATGATATTCTCCGTAAGTCGTTTTATTAGTGATCATCACCCATGCGTTGTACATTGGCTTCACTATTAATAAAGACGCACGTCGATATGTGTTTGGATGCAAAAAAACTAAATTTATTTTTTGTAAGATAATCTTGCGCTATAAGCCGAGTAAATTAACTACTTCTTGTTCCAGTCGACTGACATCTGGGATAGCGACAATATCTTCATTCACAGTAACATTCATTTGATCGAATGGTTGAAGAGCGACAGTTGTATCTTCCTTAATTGCTTCTGGTGAAACGCGACTTAAGCGTGGAATACCTTGAGAAGGAAAACAAAGAAAAGGTAACGCCGTGCTGACGCCGGTAGAATTGATAATTGCCATTTGGCTGGTTGCTTTGATAGGCAATGCTTGCTCACCATTGATTAACTCGTAAGAGATCATCGGTACAGCAACACCACGCCATGTCACATTACCTAAAAACCAAGGGGCGGAATCGACCTGCCTCAACTGAGGCTTAACGAAAGGTAGCATTTCTGCGACGGATACCGTCGGCAACAATAATTGTCGATGAGCAATGGGAATAATTAAGCTTGGAATGTCAGCTTCGGCTATTGCATTATTTTTTGATATTGCCGCTACTTCTGTTGTATTACTCATGTCATGTACCGTTTTATTGGTTTTAGCTGGAGAACTGTAAACCGCTCAACACTTACCCAGTTTATTTATTCATTAGATAAGCTTTGAGATGCCTAGCTAAATTTTCCGGCGTATCGATCTTACTATTACAGCCAGTGTTAATCACTTCTTGCGGCATAGACGGTGCCACACAACCTGAAACATTTTGTGACCACACCTGTCCTTTGTGTAAAGACATTAACCGACAGGCTTTTGCACCGTCATCACCCATTCCCGTAAAAAAGATAACGCCGGAAAACTCGCCATAATTACTTGCTATGTTGGCGACCACCTGATCAATTGATGGTTTATAAGCTCCTCGCCACGACTTTTGTGGATAGGCAATAACTGAACCGTTCGCCTGTATGGTAATTTGATGCTCTGGCGGCACTATAATGACTCGGCCACGGCTCACTACATCTCCATGAACGGCCACACTGCACTCAAATTGATTATTACGAGCAATGGAGGCACTTAATACATGGCTATGCCCCTCTCCGATATGTTGGACATAAATAAAAGCAACATCAGCATCAACGGGCATCACATCTAAAAACTGCTTCACCGCTTCTGGGCCACCAGTAGACGCCGCCAATACCCAAATATTTTTTGCTTTAATTATATTGCTCTTATTGAGCAGGTTTTGGCCTTCCAAGCTCAACAACTTAACTTTAAGCTGCCTTGTCCAAGAAATAAAATCTGTTCCAGCAGCGTTATATGTATGACCTTCACTAAAAATAATAGGCGCATCTAAATCATATAACCATTGCTGAAAATCATCCTCCTGATCCAAGCGTTCAACATCAACATCGATAATCCACGCATCGATTGTTGCTGCATTTATTTTTTCAATGGTTTTTGCCACGGTTAAATTGGCCACAAGCAAGCTACAGCTAACGGAGTAACCAATTTCGTCGATCGCATGCTGTAGATAATGTTGTTGAACGAGTGTTTCGCTAACGATACCTATAGATAAAACACTCATTTGCTACTCATCAATCCACACCCTAAATTAATGCTTGATCTGCAGTAAGTGATGAATATTCTCTAAGAGTATATCCTCTTGGAAAGGCTTCCCCATATACTCATTGGCGCCAGCAGCTAAACCTGTTTCGCGATGTTTCTCGCCTGTTCGCGAGGTAATCATAATAATGGGCAAATGCGTTGTTGTTGATGTAGCACGCACTCGTCTCGCCACTTCAAAACCATCCATTCTTGGCATTTCAATATCTAGCAACATAAGATCAGGTAATTGATCTCTCAACACTTCAATCGCGTGAATGCCATCTTTTGCCGTAATGACATCGAATCCTTGACGCTCTAAAAATCGTGTGGTGACTTTACGTACGGTAACGGAATCATCTACGACCATCACTAAAGGATTGCGATCAACGATAGCCTGCACAGACTGCTCTTCTTTAGGCTCAGACAGTTGGTACGTTGCTGCTAATGCGTATTGCTGTCGAATCATGGCGTTAGTGTCTAAAATAACAACCACATTACCATCACCCATAATCGTTGCACCTGACAACCCTTGCACTGTACTAAATTGTACACCCAAGGTTTTTACCACAATCTCTTGGCTGCCATGCAATGAGTCAACTTGGATCGCAACGGAATGATCTGCGCTGCGTACGAGCAATACCGGCACAGGCAATTGATGCCCTTCTACTTTTGGTGCGATGTCTTTGTTTAGCAAGGTACCCATATATTGCAGCTGATAATCCGTACCCGCATAGTGGAAACGATTCTCTGTATTCGAGTAATAATCTGCTAATTGGTCAGGTGCTATACGAGCGATACCTTCAATAGAGTTTAGCGGAATAGCATAGCGATCATCGCCCATACTAATCATTAACGCTCGGTTAACTGATACGGTAAAGGGCAAACGAATATGAAATTGCGTACCCTGCCCTTCGGTGGAAGAGATATCCACACTGCCACCCAATTGTTTTATTTCACTACTCACAACATCCATGCCGACTCCGCGACCTGATATTTGAGTGACTGACTCAGCAGTGGAGAAGCCCGCCTGAAAAATAAACTGTAATATTTCTTGATCGTTTAACTGGGCATCCGGGTTCATTAATTCTTGCTGAATGGCTTTTTCTTTGATTCGCTGCACACTCATTCCCGCACCGTCATCCGTCAATAGTAGTAAAACGTTACTGCCTTCACGTGATAATGATAAGCTAATGCGCCCTGCTTTGGGTTTTCCTATTTGCTGTCGTTGTTCTGCACTCTCAATACCGTGATCGACAGCATTACGTAACATGTGCTCTAAAGGCGCAACCATGCGCTCCATCATATTTCGATCTAACTCACCTTCAGTCTGATCAAACTCAATGGTCACTTCTTTATTCAGTTCAGAAGATATTTGTCTAACGATACGGCGCAAGCGCGGCACGATACGAGAAAACGGTACCATCCTCGAACGCATAAGACCTTCTTGAAGCTCGGTATTAATCCGTGACTGCTGCAATAAAACGGTTTCTGCATCGCGAGCTTTATTGGTGAGTGTTTGCTTTAGATCTTTTAAATCAGATGCTGACTCAATGAGAGAGCGAGAAAGTTGCTGGAGCTGCGAATAGCGATCCATTTCCAAGGGGTCAAACTCTTCCTGCTCACTCAACTGTTCTTGTCGAAAAACCACTTGCGCTTCGGTTTCAATGTCGAGGCGGCGCAGCTGCTCTTGTAAGCGTCCAACCGTTTGATCCATTTCTTCTAACGAGTAACCAAGGTCACTCATCTGCTCTTCCATACGGCCACGGCTAATTGATGTTTCACCCGCCAAGTTAACTAACTCTTCCATTAAATCTGCTGAGACTTTAACCGTTTCTTGAGGCGCAGGGCGACGTGAAGCCGCGGCGCCACCATTACTTGCCATACGAGCAGTAGATGGCTGCGGAACAACGGGAGAGGCTGGCGTTTGGGGAAGAGGGTTTGGTGCTTTTGTAGTGGTATTTGCAGTGGTGTCTGTAGTGACATCTGCATCACTATCTGCCGCACTACCTGGAATGAGATTAGCGGATGGGAAAGAAACTATATTATCTTTATTATCTTTTTCTTGAGCGGATAATTCGTGAGAGATTAAGGCCTCTGGCTCAGACATGTCTGGGGCTAACTCATCCGGTTTTTCTAATACTTTGTCATTGCTAGCATCCTGCTCGCTTTGCTCAGAAACACTTTTTTGCAATTCCTCTTCTAGTGACTCAGCCCCTACTCTTTTGTCATCTAAACCCTCAGATTCTGCTTTATCAATTGCCTGTACTTCAGTCTTATCGCCTAGCGAATCATCAACGCCCGTTACAGCCTCACTGTCTTCGCTATTTATCGAACTTAGAATATTCTGACTAACCGGATGGGATTCTGTGTTGCTTCTCTCTGTTATATGATCTGCTACATCAGTATGGTTTACATCACTCTCACCACTGTCTCCACTTGAAGATTGGTGATTATCTTTATCGGCTTCATACTTTTCAGTTACATATTCCGTTTTTGCGCTATGAGGCAAGTCTTCCGTTTCAATTACTTCAGTTTCAATTATTTCCGTTTCTGTTACTTGCGTGAACAGGGCATCATTACTTGACTCACCTGTTTCGGCTGTTTGTTCTTGTGGGCTTTCGTTTTGTTCATTTATATCATGGGTTTGTTCACTAACAACTTCATCAGAAAGGCTAGATTCTTGCTGAGGTGATCCCTGTAACTCTATCGACTCTCCAAAGGTATTTACCCCTTGAATTAACTGATCCTGAAATTGATGAACGGTATTCATCACATCGTCTGACGACTCAGACTTTATTTGGCTCACTAAATACGATTCAAAGTCGTGTGCTAGCTCGCCTAATTTCATAAGACCCGCTAATCGCGCGCCCCCTTTAAGGGTATGCAATAAACGCTGTATATTTTCGTTACAAACAACGGAATCTTCACCGCCTTCCCAATCATCAATAGTGGCGTCTAAATCTTCTATAAGCTCAGCAGCCTCTTCCATGAAAATCTCAATAATTTCATCATCTAACTCATCTGACAGAACATCCACTGGCTCGTTATCGATGACAGCTGGAGGGAGATATTCGTGGGCGTTTGGCGCTTCGGTATGAGAGTGATCCGCACTCGTATGAGTTGCTATGTCGTCGTTGTTAGTATTGACATCATCGAGCGAACTATTAAGAGAAATATCAGCAGAATTATTAATGGGGCTATCAATATCAGCTTCCGCTGTAACACTATCGGTTTTCGTTGCAACAATGTCAGTTTCATCTGCACTCTGAATAGGTTCTGCATCGACCGTTAATGGTTCTGAGCTTTCCTCAGCCTCAAGATATTCATTGCTCTCTACGCTTTTAACTTTTTCTATTAAGACAGCTTCGTCTTGATTTAAGGTTTCGTTCAGCGCTGAATGACTAACTGACAAGCCATCTAGCTGTTGCAACATCTCTTCATTTTCTGGCGGCAAATCTTGCCCGCCCGCAATCGCATCAATAATATCTAAAAGCGCATAATGGCTGTCTAATAGCACATCGTAAAGCTCATCGTCGGGCAATATTTTTTTGGCGATTAGATCTTCGTACTGCTTATGTATTTCTGCGCTTAAATGAGCCATTGAATCTAAATTAGCGCGTTCAGCACCGTGCTGAACATTAGCGACTTCATTAGCTACCGCTCGCCATTCTTGATCGGTAGCAGGTGTTTTTTTCCACAGACCTATCACACCATCTATATCTAACAGTTGATTCATTCCCTCGTTCATCAGCCGCTCTAAAAAAGCCGGATCAACTTTAGGACCATCTTCTTCTTCGTGTTTAATAAGGTGCCCAACGGATCTCTCACGTAGTTCTGCAACACGCGCTAGAAATAATTCGAGCTTTTCTATTGTGGGATAAATAAGTCTGGCGATTTGCTCTAAGGCACTTTCGGTATAGGCAACGCTGTCCATAATTAGCTGCAAAATATCTTCATCAATGACGACTTGATAAGCTCTCAAGTCTTTGACAAACAATTCCATAGGGGTCATTAGCTCGGCAATAGGCGTTATTTCTGCCATGTGCGCACTACCTTTTAAAGTATGCATTGCACGCTGCATCGCGTCACTTGGCACTTCAAAGAAAGGCCGAGCTGATTCCATTTCTATAATATATTCCCTGATAACAATAAGATGCGTTTCTGCTTCAGAGCCAAAAATCTCCCATAGCTGCACATCAATTTCATCTTCTTCCGGCATACCAGTTTCTGGCGCGCCAATTTCTGGCACATCCGCATCGGACACCTTGCTTGTTAACAACGGTTGCGAAGTATCTTCGAGAGAATTGTGTTCATCGTTAGCGTCTAAATAAATACGTAAATCTTCTGGCACCTCATTTTTAGAGAGCGCTTGAGCCCACAATTGATATTGCTCACAGGTTGCTTTATTGGTGATCGTTTTCCGTTGTGAAAACGCGTTAACCATATCAGGCAGGACAGATAACACTTTATAAATCAAGCCGATTTGTAATTTATTGGGTTTTAGAGTGTTGTCCATTACGCGATTTAGCATATTTTCGATTGACCAAGACAACTCACCAATATCCATCGCTTTAACAATACGTCCACTACCTTTCAGCGTATGGAATGCTCGTCTTACTTCAGTGAGTGCATCGCGATCTTCAAATTCTGACTCCCAAGAAGGTAGGAATTCAGCGATGGTTTCCTGAACTTCTTCTGCTTCTTCAACAAAAATCTCAATGATTTCTGCTTCCGTATCCTCATCAAGCTCTAACGCATTATCGGTAACTTTTTCAACTGGGTCGCCTTGCGCAGTATTCTGTGAAGCGGCTGCGCTGGCCACACCTTGCATAATATTTTGCACACGATGCTGGGGGAGACCTAAGCTAAGCAAGCCATTTTCAGCCCCTGCAAGAACAGAGAAGTCCTCTTCTTTCGTTAATGATAAAACCTCTAAAAAGTAATCAATACTCGCAATGACGTCAGCCAAGCTATCTAGCTGCTTCCATTCTGGCTGAGATGACTGATGTATCATAGTCATCTCAATGTAATTAGCGCTCGCAGACAAAATTTCTGCTGGTGCTGCCAACGACAGCTGTAGTAATTTTTCACCAACCTCTCGCAATATAGAGGGAACTGGCTGTAAGTTTTTAATATTCCACTGAGTTGCAATGTAATTTACAACGGCGTCTTTTGCCTCTTCCAAGCCATTACGGCTTTCCTGTAAAGTTAAATCATCTTCCTGGCTAAACTGCCTAGCAGTAACTTCTGAAGGCAACTGCTTGTTAACTAATGTTTCTTCCAACTCTTTCGCAACAGTCGAGACACGAATTTGAACGCTAGACATTTTTTCTGAAAACAGACTTTGATCTTGCTGCAAATCAATAACAACAGCAATACTGTCAGTAATCTCTTGTCGTAGTTGCGTGACATTTAACATCGCTAGAGTATCAGCCACTTGACTCAACTTCATTTTCAGCCAATCGAGATGATCGAAGACATCACTCTCTTGCAAACATATCTCTATTTTCTCTTGTATATCGTCGAAGCTATCAAGCAACGAAGCAGTAATAGCGGCATAGGATTCCACAGAATCAGCGCCATAACTCTGCAACTCCATTCCAGCAGGAGAGGCTTTATGTAGAGCGTAGCGTTCACTTAAAGCGTCTATCTCAGAGGTAGTTTCAGTCAGTGAAGATAAGTAATAAAGAAAATTTTTAATTAGCTCGTCAGAAGTATTCTTTTTTAACGCTGCCGCTCCACCATTGATTAATTCTTTTAACTCTCCATCCAATTCACGCAATAATTTCTTAACCGATGCGGTGTCATCTATTAGATTTTTTTGTAAGCCGATAATAAACGCCGATACGATTTCCCATAATGCTGCGCGCGCAGTTCCTTGCAATAACTTCTCTAATCGCTGACTCACTTTAGACAAATAAGAAAAATTTTCTTCTAGATTTTTTTTGTGAATAACACTTGCTGCAGCAACTTGATACATCTGTCTCAATTTGGCAATCATCAACGACAGCTGCTGTGGGTTGTTAGTAATCGGATGTTTTTCGCCCCTGACTTGATGGGCATAATCTAAATTTGGAGAAAAGACCGTACATTCACTCATTAAACTGGCATCACGAGTCGCTCGCAAATCATTTAACAAGGAAAAAACTAAACTTGGCTGATCACTTTTTGTTTTTAACGCGGATTCTAAATAGACAGGAAGTTCTACGATCGCTTTTTGGAGAACCTCGACAGCCTCTTTTTTATGCGAAACTGTTTTGTTTAACAGCCCCTGTGCCAACGCTTCAATTTCAGACGCAATCATAGCGCCGCCATGAAACCCTGACATATGTAAGCTGCCATAAACTTGATGTATGTATGTTAAACAAAACTTTAATTGGATAACATCATCCGGTTCACGAGCATAAGTATCTAATGCCCGCTGTGCTTGTGCGAGAGTGTCTTTAATATCTCTTATAACCCATTCAAGGGCCATGTATTGGCGATTATCAGCCATACCATTCTCTCACTTTATTATTTTCATGATATATAAACACATCGTTTTTTATATAAACCAGCGGTTCGGTTGAATACAAAGGCTTCATGCCATTTACATTGCTGATTTGTTTTATGATGTTTTAATATAAGCTTGTACTTCGTTACTATCAATTCGCTGCATTTCAGCGTGCTGCCAGTCAGTGGTTTCGCCTAGGCCAATCACCAACAGACCACCCGGCTTCAAACGAGACACTAGCTGGTTAAGTATTTCTCTGCGGCGCCAGCGACGAAAATAAATCAACACATTTTGGCAAAAAACAACATCCATTAACTGAACAGGAAAGTCATCTAAGTTATTGATATTGGCTTGAGAAAAACAAACTCGCTTTTTAAGTCGCGGCAGGACTTCATAATGCTTATCTTCGTAGGGTCGAAAAAAATGCTGTCGCTCTCTGTCGGTTAAAAACGACATGCTACGCTGGCCATATACTCCTCTACGAGCAATCGATAAGGCGGGCAGACTCACATCAACAGCCGTCACACCAAAATATAAATGCTGCTCTGACTCGCTCAGACATTCATGAGCAAGCATCGCCAAACCGTAAGGCTCTTCTCCGGTAGAACAACCTACGCTCCATATATCGATACTGCCATCGAGCTGCTCTCGGCTAATTTTATTTTTTAAAAACTGACGAACAAAGTCTAAGGAAGGTCGATGTCGAAAAAAAGTAGTTTCTTTTACTACTAAACGATCGACAAGTATTTGCCACTCAACTAAGCCAGACTTATTATCTTGCTTAACTTGATCGAAATAGTCATCGTAACTGGCAATATCTAGCTCTCTCATGCGAATAGCTATTTGCGTTTGCAACAACACTTTTTGCTGTGAGGCCAGCTGAATACCCGTGCGAGCTTCTAAAAGTTTCTCCCATAGTAAAAACTTACTTTCGGGTAGAACATCAAACTTTTTAAAGGACCAAGTCATGGTGATTTAGCTTTTCTCTGTTGATTTTGAATCGATAAAATCTAAGTCATCAAGGTCAAACTCTTCTTCTAAACCATCAACATCTTCGTTATCCACTAAGTTAATAACTTCATCAGATACATCGAAGTGGCTGTCAGCTACTGATAACTCATCAGTCAACTCTAGTGTCGGCGGTTCATCCATTAATGAATGCTGGTCGTGTTCAGGGTTCATCTCAGAAAGATCAGTTGCGGTATCGCTAGTAAACACTTCATTGGCAAAGCTATCATTATCGAAATCATCCGCGTCTGCATTACCAGCACTGTAATCATTTTCTTCTAGATGACCATCTTCAAAGAGGTGAGTAAAATCATTCTCGACATTATCTGCTTGTGTTTCTTCAGGCATCGACGCTGCTGCCAGCGGTGCGGATGCTAACGCAGCTGTACCCGTAGTACTTAAGGTTGAAGCGTTATTACTAACCATCGGCGGCTGTGCTGCTTGATCACGTGCGGCTTTTTCCTCATTGAATGGAATTGCTGTATTCATTTCGTCTGGTAGTTTAAAGCCTGCAACGAACTCTCGTAGCTCAAGCGCCATATCAGCAAGATCGCCAATGGCGTGTGCTGTTGCTCCTGTACCTGCTGAGGTTTGCGATGTAATTTCTTGAATAACATTCATCGTATTGGAAATGTGGCCCGCAGATGATGCTTGCTGACGCGCAGCGTTCGAGATATTTTGAATGAGTTCTGCGAGATTTGCCGATACCCCTTCAATTTCCTCTAGTGCCACACCCGCATCTTGCGCTAGGCGTGCACCGCTCACCACTTCTGTTGTGGTTTGCTCCATTGATTTTACTGCTTCGTTGGTATCTGTTTGAATGGTTTTTACCAAAGAACCAATTTGCTTAGTTGCACCGGCTGAACGTTCCGCGAGTCGCTGAACCTCATCCGCTACCACGGCGAAACCACGGCCAGCATCACCCGCCATCGATGCTTGAATCGCTGCGTTTAGTGCAAGAATATTCGTCTGATCAGCAATGTCGTTAATCAAGCTTACGATGTCGCCAATCTCTTGTGTCGATTCACCCAATCGTTTAATACGCTTAGATGTATCTTGAATTTGCTCACGAATGGTATCCATTCCATGAATAGTGTTTTGCACCATCTTCGAGCCATTGTGGGCAATAGATACCGACTTACTTGCAACGAGTGCAGACTCTGCGGCGTTCGCCGATACCTGATCAATAGTGACCGCCATTTCATTAATCGCTGCAGATGCGCCTGCAATTTCTTGCGCTTGGTGATCCGATGCTTCGGCTAAATGTAACGCTGTTTGCTGTGAGTCTTGCGCCGCACCAGATACTTGTACAGCGGTGG
>AEVK01000182.1 GCA_000209515.2 gamma proteobacterium IMCC1989 | reverse complement strand
TAGCCGATATTAAGGTCGAATTGATTGCCTCTTAGCAGTTGGGGTGGTGAACGCTTTACTCCACTATCACTTAATATATTGCCCAGCGACAATCTCGAATGTAATCCAAGACCTAAAGCCGCTGCTCCCATAGTTATTCCTGTCACAAAACGGCGACGTGAGAGCTCTGGAGAGGATAATATTGTTGACGGGTTCTTTTGCTTCATAATCCTTTCTCCGCATATAGAGTTTCACCGGCTGAAACGGTAGCGTAATGTGAGCTACTGCCGTCTTTATTAAGTTGTAATACCTCATAAGCACGGAACGCTCTGCCGGTATCCATACCCGGACTACCCATCGGCATACCAGGAACCGCTAAACCAATGGCATTATTAGGTGTGTTGACCAGAAAATGTTGGATAACATCGGCGGGGATATGCCCTTCAAACACATAATTTTGCAATGTAGAGGTATGGCACGCTTGATAAGCAGGTGCTACGCCTAAGGTCTGCTTGATGGCGTTAAGGTCTTTGGGGTGCTGAACGGTTGAGCTAAATCCCGCTTGGCTCATATGATCAACCCAAGCGCCACAACAGCCACAAGTTGGACTTTTATAAACCACCATGGGTTCTGTTATTGATTGTGTGATTGATTGCGTCGCTGGTTCTGTAGCGGTTTCCGCATTAACCATCGGCACATAGATTAATAACAGTACTAACATAGTGACTGTTAGCCATGCTAGGTAGGAAATTTTTCGTAATAAAGAAATTGTTATTAATGCTTGCATAATGACTCCTAAAACCTGCTGATGAGATTTTGCTTAAACAATTAAAATAGAATGGTTTAAATGATAGAAAAAACGCCTTTTGCGGCTAATAGCCAATTAACAGACGGATTTATCCTACGTTAAGCGAGAATGGGTGGGCGGTAGAGGGTACTAGGAAAGGCATGAATAGGCGCACTGATAGATTCGCCCTCAACAGATAAATGCACTTCTTTCAGTAAATTTGAATGGTTATTGGAAATAAGCGGAGGCTGACAGGCGGTACTACAATGATCACACATCGTTGACATGCCCGACGATGAAGAATCGTTATCGCTGGGCATAATGTGCCCTATATGCGCGATGTCCGAAAAACAATCGTTTTGACCATCGCTCACGCAATCGACATTTGCATGGGGCATTGTCCATACGGCTGCGAACAACTGTTGACTAAAAAGCCAAATCAACAAAAATGTCGTGAACTGTCGTTTTTTCATAGAACCCATTAAATACCTAGAGCTAACTCCAGAGTCAAACATAATCTTTCAATTCATCACTATTTTTCTAGCTTTTTCAATATCGGACAGTCGCCAGAGCTGTTTTGGCACTGCCCCACTAGAGCAGATAACTCACTTTCTAGCTGGTGTAATTCAACAATACGCTGGCCAATGAGCTCAAGCTTGCCATTGATCATGCTTCTTACCTGTGGCTTGGCATTTTCGGGATCATTTCGAAAATGTAATAACTGAGCGATGTCTTCTAAGCTAAAACCTATTTTTTGTGATTGTTTTATAAAGCGAACGCTACTGACATCATCATCTGAATAAATTCGGATTCCGCTGTTGCTGCGTTTTATATCTAAGAGATTAATTTTTTCATAATAGCGTAACGTATCAATTGATACGCCGGTGGCTTCTGATATTTGGCTTATTTTCATAGAGATAAGCCTCGAGGCTTTTTGATGCTATGAGTATTTTGCGTCTTTACACATGACGCAATGTGCGAAGAGGTTATCATCATTTAACTATAGGAAGTAGCAAAGCGTTGTTGTCGGCCAAACAACCAATAGTAAAAAAATTAAATAGCTTTTAATATCAACAGCTTAAGAGTATATCTTAATTATATATAAAGGATTGTCTGGCGCACACTCTACAAACAGCACAAGACAAATACTCAGATAAAGGTTTAATGCATTCTAAGATAACGTTAAAATCCTCTATTTTGACCACACTCGCGAATAAAGTAATGGGGAAAATATAATAATGGGTAGAGCTTATCAGAACCGCAAAGAATCCATGGCCAAAACATCGGATGCGAAAGCTAAGGTGTATAGCAAATACGGACGAGAAATTTATGTGTGTGCAAAGGCAGGAGGCGTAGACCCAGATGGCAATCTTTCTCTTCGCAGTATGATCGACCGCGCCAAAAAGGATCAAGTGCCTAGCCATGTTATCCAAAAAGCGTTAGAAAAAGCCAAGGGCGGTGGTGGCGAAGATTTCTCTACGGCTCGTTACGAGGGCTATGGCCCAGGCAGCACGATGGTCATCGTTGATTGCTTAACCGATAACCCCAACCGCACCTTTGGTGATGTTCGTATTTGTTTTACCAAAACCAAATCGAATATTGGCACGCAAGGTAGCGTCAGCCATATGTTTGATCATTGCGCGATTTTTGTGTTTGATCATAATGACGAAGACGTCGTATTAGAAGCCTTGATGATGGCTGATGTTGATGTGACCGATATAGAAAGCGATGCCGGTAAAATTACTGTTTTTGCCCCTTATGCGGAATACTTTAAAGCGAAACAAGCGCTCACAGAAGCTTTTGAAGGCATTGATTTCGATGTAGATGACACACAATTTATTCCTCAAAACACGACTACCGTTAAAAGTGACGATGTTGAAATGTTCGAAAAATTCCTCGATATGCTGAATGATTTAGATGACGTGCAAAATGTCTATCACAATGCCGATTATTGATAATCGGCTATAATTGATGAACACAAGCAATTGATTCTACAATAAAATTAAGCGAGGATTTTATGGCTGACCCTGAAGCAGTAACAGCAACGGTAACAAAAAAAATCCCTTTAGCCTATGTGCGCCCTACTCGCAGCTTAGATTTACTCTCCCATCGAGAAATTGGTGGCGTATTAAATGCGGAAAGTAAAACTTATGAACTCTTTCGCCAATGCGCACTCGCTATTCTCAATACGGACAGTAATGAGGACGACATTACGGCTATCGCAGAGCAATTTTCTGACTTTGACATTCACGTTATCCAAGAGTCTAGGGGAATTAAGCTAGAAATCATTAACTCCCCCGCTTCTGCCTTTGTTGATGGCAAAATTATTTACGGTATTAGAGAGCACTTATTTTCTGTATTACGCGATATTGTTTACACCTACCACAAAATAAATGTGGGCGGTCGTTTCGACTTTGACTCCAGCGAAGGCATTACCGATGCCGTATTTCGCATATTGCGCAATGCGGGTGTCGTAAGAGCCAATGTGCGACCTCAGCTAGTCGTTTGCTGGGGCGGTCACTCTATTCCTCGCCATGAATATGATTTCACCAAAAAGGTAGGCTACGAGCTGGGCCTAAGAGGATTAAGCATTGCCACCGGCTGTGGCATTGGTGCAATGAAAGGCCCGATGAAAGGCGCTGTTGTTAGTCACGGCAAACAACATATTCGTGACGGACGATATATCGGCATCACGGAACCCGGTATTATTGCTGCAGAGTCACCCAACCCTACTGTGAATGAGCTAGTGATTCTCCCTGATATTGAAAAACGTTTAGAAGCATTTGTTCGATTATCCCATGGCATCATTGTTTTCCCTGGTGGTGCCGGTACAGCGGAAGAAGTACTGTATATATTGGGGTTGTTAATGCACCCAGATAATCAGTCTGTTAGTTTTCCATTAGTTTTTGCTGCATCAGCAACCAGCGCTGATTACTTCGCCAGTTTAGATAAATTCATTCGTTACACCTTAGGCGATGAAGCGGCAAAATATTACGAAATTATCACTGATAACCCCGCACTTGTTGGGCAGCGCATTCAACAAGGTATTGAGCGAGTTCATCGTCATCGTAGAAAATACAGCGAATCTTATGCTTATAACTGGTCGCTTGTTGTTCCCACAGCGTTTCAACAACCCTTCATACCCAGCCACGAAAATATGCTGGCGCTTAAGTTACACAGAAATCAGGATAGCCATATTTTAGCCGCTGAATTGCGCTGCGCTTTTTCCGGCATAGTTGCTGGCAACGTCAAAGCGGATGGGTTGGCATGTATAAAACAGCACGGCCCTTATCAATTAAAAGGCGATGCTGAGCTAATAGATGCAATGGATAAACTACTTCGCTCTTTTGTAGAGCAAGGCCGCATGAAATTAAAAGGCGAATATCAACCCTGCTACCAACTGCTCACACAATAACAATCAACAAGAGAGAACAAGCTTATGCCACTTATTTTTTATGTCACTCACGATGGAAATACGTTTGAAGCTAATATTCCCGTAGGTGGGAACCTTATGCAGGGCGCTGTTGATAACGGAATTGATGGTATTGTAGGCGCTTGCGGTGGTGCTATGTGTTGCGCCACTTGTCATTGTTATGTCGATGATGCATGGATCAATAAAACCGGGGTTGCCGAGGGTGCTGAGTTTGAAATGGTGGCAGCAACTAGTGAACCTAAACCCAGCAGCCGACTTTCTTGTCAGTTAACAGTGACCGAAGAAATGGAAGGTCTGACTATACACCTGCCCTCATCACAATAACCATTCGGGCGCCTAATAGCCGAAAGCTATATCGTTCTACTTAAATATTCTTTGCAAATCTCGCCGTCATCAGGATTTTGCTGTATTCTTCGCGCTTTATTTTATGCTCACTAATACACCTTTTACTATTCTCAATTAACTAAACCGACCGCTAGGCAGTTATGTATCAATACGACCCGTACGACCACCAAATAATCACTCAACGAATTGCTCAATTTCGCGGACAAACTGAGCGTTATCTTTCTGGAGAGTTAAAGGCAGAAGAGTTTTTGCCTTTACGCCTTCAAAATGGTCTCTATGTCCAACGCCTTGCGCCGATGTTACGTATTAATGTGCCTTACGGCATGATTAATAGTACACAATTACGCCGTTTAGCACGTATCACTCGCGACTACGATAAAGGCTATGCGCATATTACGACGCGTCAAAATATCCAATTAAATTGGCCTGACTTGGCAGATGTGCCGGATATTTTAGCGGAACTTGCTGAAGTGGAAATGCACGCGACGCAATCAAGCGGTAACTGTATTCGCAATACCACTTCTGACCAGCTAGCAGGTGTGGCAGTAGAAGAAGAAATAGACCCTCGCCCTTACTGCGAAATTATTCGCCAATGGTCGACCTTGCACCCTGAGTTTGCTTTTTTACCGCGTAAATTTAAAATTGCTGTAACGGGTTCAAATAGCGATAGAGCTGCCATTAATGTCCATGACATTGGTTTGCGCGTGATCAAAAATGAACAAGGCGAAATAGGTTTTCGCGTTATCGTTGGTGGTGGTCTAGGCCGTACGCCAGTTATCGGCTCTTTAGTTCGCGAATTTTTACCAGAAAAAGACTTACTCACCTATTTAGATGCCATCTTACGTGTATACAACTTGCTGGGTCGTCGTGATAACAAGTACAAAGCCCGCATTAAAATTTTGGTTAAAGCATTGGGTGTTGAAAAATTTGCTGAGCTCGTAGAAGCCGAATGGGCGCACTTAGCCAATGGTGAAGCAACCCTTACTCAGACAGAGATCGATCGCTGTAAAAACTTCTTTACCGAACCAGCTTACGTAACTATTGATGATAACGCCGCACAAGCAGAAGTCGATGCCATCGCCGCAGACAATATTGCTTTTGAGAAGTGGTTAAGCAGAAACTTATGTGGACATAAGGTCCCCGGTTACGCAGCCGTAGTATTAGCATTAAAGCCAACCGGCGTAGCACCCGGCGATGTAACTGATCGACAATTAGAGATTATTGCCGATCTTGCTGACAAATATAGCTTTGGTGAAGCACGCACTACTCACGATCAAAACATCGTTTTGGCAGAAGTGAAAAAGTCAGAGCTATTTTCCTTATGGCAAGAAGCAAAAGCAGCGGGCTTTGCTACCCCGAATATTGGCACCTTAACTGATGTGATTTGCTGCCCGGGTGGTGATTTTTGCTCTTTAGCGAATGCCAAATCCATTCCTATTGCGGAAGCGATACAGCGACGCTTTGACGACATGGACTACGTTTATGACTTAGGCGATATAGATCTTAATATTTCAGGCTGCATGAATGCCTGCGGCCACCACCATGTCGGCCATATTGGTATTTTAGGCGTTGATAAGAAAGGCAAAGAGTTCTATCAAATTCAATTAGGCGGTGATTCGTCAGAAAATACCGCCTTAGGTAAAGTATTGGGCCCTGCTTTTGGTGAAACTGAAATACCAGACATCATCGCTGGTATTTTAAATGTCTTTGTAGAAAATCGTCACGACGGCGAGCAGTTTGTAGAAACTTATAATCGTATCGGCTTGGCGCCATATAAGGAGCGTGCATATGCCAAATAATACTCTAGTCATAAAAGACGGAAAAATTACTGATAACCTATGGAAAATAGTAAGCGAGGATCATTCAGATCTAACGCAAGACGGTATCATCTTGCCTTATTCTCTTTGGTTGGCCAATCAAAACGAGTTAAGCCAGCGAGTAAGTGAAGGCAAAATAGGCTTACTGCTTGAAGGTGATCACAATCTACAGGAACAAAATGAAGGAATAGCCGATTTTGCATTGATCGCTATTAACTTCCCAGGATTTATGGATGGACGAGGTTTTTCTGTTGCGCGTTTATTGCGTGAGCGATACGGTTTTACTGGCGAGTTAAGAGCAAGCGGTGGCGTGATACGCGATCAATTATGCTATTTACAACGCTGCGGTTTTTCATCGTTTGATTTAGACGCCGATATTAATATAGAGGCAGCAGTAGAGTCATTAAATGATTTTTCGGAAGGCTATCAAATCAGTGTAGACCTACCTACTCCCCTTTTTCGTCGCCGCGCTTAACACATTGATGTAAAAGGAAGAGCTTAAGCGCTCAACAGATTTGCAGAAATAAACTCACTTCATCATGAAAACAATAATATTTATGATGAGGTGAGGAACACCTCTTTTAACTGTTACACTTCTATTAATACAAATACACCTCAACTTTAGCAAGCTAGTCTTCTTCATGGTAAGACAGCCAACTACAATAAAAGCAGTTAAGGCAGCAGCATGGAAACCAGTCTCTTTCAGTCGTTTTTTTTGATCTTTAGTGGTGCAGCGGTTATTGCCACTCTTGCTCTATACACTCGCCAGCCATTATTGGTCGCGTATATCGTCTTAGGCGCACTATTTGGTCCCTACGGCCTTAAATTAATGACCAACGTTGATTTGATCAGTGAAATTTCTCGCATTGGCATTGTATTTTTATTGTTTCTACTGGGTTTAGACATGCAGCCAAAAGCGTTGGTTGCGGTGATTAAGCAAGTAACCCCGGTTGCACTAATTAGCTCTGGTCTTTTTGCTGCTTGCGGATACGCCATTGGCGTGCTGTTTAACTATACACCGATTGAGTGCATGGTCATTGGTATGGCGATGATGTTCTCCAGTACTATTATTGGCATTAAATTATTGCCCACTACTGCCTTACATCACAAACACAGCGGCGAGTTATTAATCGGTCTTTTATTACTGCAAGATTTTCTAGCGATACTGTGCCTAATGATACTGTTAAGTGGTGACGTGGGCCGAGTGGATATTTCACAACTCGGAACAACCGTGGCTTCACTGCCCTTGGTGGCCCTTTTTGCTTGGCTATTTGTGCGCTATGTATTGCAGTACTTAATACAAAGATTCGATCGTTTTCACGAATATATCTTTTTATTAGCGCTAGGATGGTGTCTGGGTATGGCAGAGCTATCTGAAGCGCTCGGATTATCTGCTGAAATTGGGGCGTTTATTGCAGGTATTAGCTTGGCTACCAGCCCGATCGCTCAATATATTGCGATCAACTTAAAGCCTTTGCGTGATTTCTTTTTGATCTTATTTTTCTTTTCATTAGGCGCTAGCTTCAACATACTTTTATTATCAGAAGTGATTGTGGCTGCGGCGATACTAGGTGGGATTATGTTAATGCTAAAACCTGCTACCTTTCGTTTATTGTTAGGTCGACAGAGTGAAAAAACAGGTCTTGCGTGGGATATTGGATTTCGCTTGGGACAGATTAGCGAGTTCTCGCTGCTTATTGCCCTAGTGGCTTACAATGGGTCGTTGATCAGTGAAAAAGCATCAACATTAATACAGGCCACGGCGATTATGACCTTCTTGATTTCTAGCTATATTGTCGTATTTAATCTACCGAACCCTATTGCCGTAAGGGATCATTTACGTAGAGACTAAAAGCTAGAATAAAGGTAAGGCTATTGTCATTTAGATAACACGATGTAAATGACAATGGCGCTCAACATTTTACTTATCGAAACACACAACAACGGCGGAAGTATACTTCTTCCAGTAGATAGGGATAACGTAAGAGCGTGACTCTTTAGGTAAATGTATGTTGCTAGGTTTGCCTTCTATGACCACAGGGACCGATATCATAAAATCATCACCTAGGCTGCTTCGGGCATTGCCTGAAATAGTATTAGCGACCTCGCCAACCATATCGGCGATATTATCCTTCTCCGTATTATCCTCTCCCATACTTATTAACAAGTGCTTAAGTAATATAGTCGGAGCGGTAAAATACACACACCCCTTCATGCACCCTGTAATACCGATTAAGCCGGTATAGTCATAAGCCACTGGGCTATGATTTTCAATGAGATATGGAACACCGGTTGTTACATCCTTATCCGATGTGTGTTGGAAGTAGCGCATTGCACCATCAATGAAAACTTCTAATAGTTCTTTAGACATAAACACTCGCTATATAGAGTTAATTACAAATAAGCCCTTCTTTGACATCCTTAAATGGCAAAATATTGTGAACAGCTTCACATTTTAACGCTTTTAAACAAAAAATACTTCCTTTTTCAACAATTAAGAAATAATTAGCCTTTACGCGCCAAAAAGAGTATATTTTTGATAGAATTATGTCATCATATGATATAGGTCTTAGTATTATTTAATATAAGCTATTGTTTGATAGAATAATAAATTGTCAATATTCAAACGCTTATAGATATTTTCTTGTTTTTACCACTACTTGACTAACTCTAATTAAAGTAATGGGCAAAAATTCAAAACAGATAAAAACATAAGTCCTACTAACCTTATCCATTCCTAGAGTTGATGTGTAAGAAGACAAACACTAATTAAAAATTTATCGCGCATTATGATAAATCACGTTAGTACAACACCAAAATCAACATATATATGTGGCCGTTATGAATGATTTAAAGAAAAAAGCTGTAAAGCCTACCACCCTAACGGGATATAAGAAGTATCGTTTTCTCATCGTCTCTTTATCACTCTTCTCTTTGCTTGTTGTTACAATCATGATGCTGAGTTTATATGTCTCCAATCAATTAGAAAGAGATACTAAAGTCATTAATACCGCTTTCGAGCAAACATCTTTAATTAACCAAACCATTAGTGACCTTTATATTATTAATGGTCAGTACAACACCGGTCAAGCGTCTAGCTTTGCGCAAAATAGATTACTGGAAACCGTTACCCTGCTGAATAAGCGATTTTTGGCATTTAAAGAGGGTGGCGACTTACCTGTTGTCAGTATAGGCAAGTTTAACAAACTTGACATAGTGACCATCGAAGCACCGAAAGACCCCGTCATTGCTCGACGCATTAATGATATATGGCCACTTTGGCTAGAATATCAACGACACATTCAACCTGCGTTAAATCCAAACGCTCAACCAAAAGATACAAAAGCTTACTTTAACAAATACCAGTTTTATGGCTCGGTACTGCACGACCAAGGGGCTATCAGTGGTTTAAATAGATTAAATGTACGTAGTTTAAGCGACCAATTTGCCCTTCGCCTACAGCAGGAAAGCGACAAGCAAGTAACGTTACTACGTGCAGTTCAAATAGCCGGTATTGCACTCACCGCATTAAGCTTAATACTCATCTTATTTTTCATTGTTAGACAGCTAAGACGCTCTGACTCTGAATTGGAAAATGCTCGTGAGGAAGCACGAGGAATTCTAAATACAGTGCAAGAAGGCCTGTTTCTTGTTCACAAAGACAGATCAATTGGTAGCGAGTATTCCAACGAATTAGAATCGATACTTGGGGTAACAGATATTGGTGGTCAGGACATTTCAGAAGTAATGGAAAATATTATTTCTGCCAAAGATGTAAAAAATATAGACCTCTTCCTAAAATCCCTTTTCAATCCTAAAGTGGTCGCTAGCCTTATTATGGATTTGAACCCGCTTAAACAATTACATGTACAGATTGACAATTTAGACGGCACTATTGAAGAAAAATACCTTAGCTTTAACTTCTATCGAGTCAGTAAAAGTGGTTCTATTAGCGATATTTTAGTATCAGTAAAAGATATTACCGATAAAATTTTACTACAAAACAAACTTGAAATTACCGAAAACAAAAATGAAGAACAAGTAAAAACTTTAATAGCCATAATGAAAATAAACTCTAATACGTTAAAGCTATTTTTAGATAACAGCACCTCTTCTTTAGGTAAGATCAACAAAATACTAAAAGACCAGGTATCAGACAAGGATGATTTTACTAAAAAGATCAATGATATTTTTATTCATATTCACACCATTAAAGGTGAAGCTTCGGCGGTGGATTTGAATATAATCACTGAAAAAGCTCACCTTTTTGAAGATGAGTTAGAAAAATTGCGCAACGTTAATAATTTAGATGGCATGAGTTTCTTGCCTTTAACGGTGCAGCTAGAATACCTTATCTCTTACGTTGAAAGTCTGTCTGAAATCTCTCAGAAGATGTATGGACTTACTAATGATTCATCAACTAGCACCACATCAAACAAATCTGAATGGGATCACCTTAAAAAACTCGCACAAGAAACGGCGGACAAATACAACAAAAAAGCTTACTTGGTTACGTCAGGTTTATCTGAAATCAGAGCAAGTGGTGATTTGAAACAACACCTCAACTCAATTTTTGTTCACCTAATCAAAAATAGTTTAGTACACGGAATAGAGTTGCCAAGTCAAAGGGTCGGCCTTGCTAAACCAGACTCCGGTAGAATTGATATTAATGCAGTGGAACTACCCAATGGCGGATTAGAAATAAATGTACGTGACGATGGTCGCGGAATTGATTCAAATAAAATCGCACATAAACTAGTTGAAAAAGGGATAGCAACTAACGAGGAGATTGCGAACTGGTCTTCTTCTCATATCAACAAGCATATATTTAGCAGCGGCTTTTCTACTGCAGACGTTGACGTCAATGCTGGCCGCGGTGTTGGTCTAAGAGCAGTTTATGAAATAGTGAAATCCATGGGCGGGCAATTAAAAATTAAGCAGCAGGTTAATAAATATTGTCAGTTTTCGATATACCTCCCCCCTGCAAAATAATCTAGGTGGATTACATAGCTTCAATAAAAAGTAAAGGTTGGTGTTGCGCCAAACATAGTGTCAACACTGCATGATAAATATATAAAGCAATAACGTACAATAGGTTTACTTATGAAACTCATGATTGTTGATGACTCCAATATTATTCGTTCACGTATAGAACGTGTGTATCAGAATGATAGCTCGCTAGAGGTGGTTGCTACCGCTTCGAACGGGCGTGATGCATTACAAAAAGCAACACACTTTCTACCTGACGTTATCACTATGGATCTCACCATGCCAGGAATGGATGGTTTACAGTGCATTAAACATGTAGAAAAATTAGATAAAGAAATAAAAATATTGGTTATTTCAGCGTTGTCAGATATCACAACAGGACTAGAAGCGATTGAATATGGTGCGCGAGGTTTTTTGTGTAAACCCTTTACGGACGAAGAGTTAGTAGATGCGCTGAATAAAGTATTAGAGTCTTAAAAAGTAATCATGATCTCATTCCTAATGAAATCATGATTACTTTCTTTCCTGAAAGCTAGACGCTAGATAGCGTACTAGAAGGTACTAAGCGGCTACTTTTTCTGCTTGGATAGCTTGGCTGTGAACAACTGGCGCCGCTTGAGAAGCTTTTATCGTAGAAAAACTTAGTACCACCGCATTTGTATCTATTTTCCAAGGGTGACCAGCTGCGCCCTGCTCCAACTTAAAACGTGACAAGCCAAGGTCTTTCAAACGGCTATCTGTCATTTCCAATAATTCTTTTGCTGTACGGTTTTTGGCTACATTGTTGAAAAGAGTGTTTAGTGCGTCGATGATAAATTTCATATTGAATCCTATGTATTTTTGGGGCTCTGTAGTTCACTTCGCCGATGGACATAAGATAGTGATTTGTTGATTAACATTCAAACGATTAAAAATCACTCAAATGATGAGATATATTCATGAGTGGTGAAATTTTAATAAAGAGACAAGCCCGCAGCCAGTAAGCGCTTAGGCAAGATTTTCTCGACTTCGCTAACCTCAGCTTCAGATAGCCGAACATTCACTAAATCGCTCTTCTCTATTAACAGCTCTTGATCTACTTGTTGTTTTAATTCGCTAGGGTTGATGTTATTGCGACTCACTAAAATAGCAACGGCATGACTTGGTAAGTAAAAGCCTACTACAACCTTACTTTGATCGCAGAGCGCTATGGTGCGCTGATAAGAAAACGTAATACCACAAATATATAGATAATTACCGACAGCAAGATCGCTGAGATTATCCACCCACAGCCCACTCAGTAATTGAAAGTAGCTTACACCATCAACTTCTCGCTGTGGTGTAGAGCTTTTTTGGCCTTTATAAGCCCCTATATGGGACTGTAACTGAGTATTTTCTATTATTCTGCGCAACCACACTACATAAGGAATGCCTGTTTCATCACTGGCTTGCTGTATCCCTCCGTGCTTAGCTCCTCGATCTGTTACATTCCACCCCTTATCTTTTGCTTTTATCCAGCCAAGATCTGAAAAAAGTTTATTCAGGGTGATTGCTGAAATATCAAATGATGTACTGATACTACTAGCGCTGATGGTTGTTTCTTGTAAACTTTTGATTACATCGTGGGAAAGGATGGATTGAGGCCAAACAATATACTGACCAAACTTTTGACTTTCTCGATAAATGCCACCTTCAAATTCGCCTTTGTTCGTCAAGCACCATACTTTTTGCTTGCCTTTTTGTTGACCTTCGCCTTTATGCTGGAGCCAGCCAGCTTCGATTAGAGTATGTGTCAACTCCTTAAGGGTTACGCCTAGCTTAGTAGCCAAAGTAGAGCGTGAGTAATATGAGTTATTGTCTTTCATCAAAGCGTTTCTATTATTATAGTGGACACTGCCATCATCTCGATAGAAGTCGGTATAGAACTAGATAGATGTAAATTAGATCACTGTGTTTTATTTATCCGATTTTTTTCTGATAGGTTTTTTTCAAGTAATGCCCTAACAGTTTTTAATTCTTTATAAACATCATCCAAATTAATATCACCATCTATGCGACTCTGCTCTTTTTGCTCTTCCTCTAATACATTCACAACAATACCTATAATCATGTTGAGAAAAGCAAAGGCAGTAAAAAAGATAAAAGTAATATAAAAAATCCAACTGTAACCATAGACCGCCATTGTTTCGTACATAACATCCGTCCAGTCTTCAAATGTCATTACACGAAACAGGGTTAGCAAACTAATACTGATATCACCCCATAATACTGGGTTAATTTCTTTAAAAAATGTTGCACCAATCGCCGCATAAATATAAAAAATAATAAACATTAATAACGCGACATACCCAAGACGTGGCAATGCTTTTATTAATGAATTTAATAGCATTCTAAGCTCAGGAATAATTGATACCATTCGTAATACACGAAAGATACGTATTAATCGGCCTACAATAGCAAGCTCGCTATCTTCTATTGGCACTAAGCTGATCGTCACAATTAAGGTATCAAAAATATTCCAGCCACGTTTGAAAAAGTCACGCTTTCTTTTTTCACCTAAAAAACGAATAAGAATTTCGACCATAAAAAACAAGGTAATAAACCAGTCTAACCAAACGACTATGCGGGTGACGTTATCTGATACTTCATAGGTTTTAGCGCCAATCATGACGGCAGAAAAAATAATAATACCCACAACAAAGAGCTCGAAGGTCTTATTGGACCGAACGGCTTCGAACTTGTGCTGTAACCTTGCAGAACTTACCATGATGCTATTTTCTTCTCCAAGCAGTACCTTCTCTAGAGTCCTCTAACAACACCCCCTGATCATCCAACTGCTGACGAATGTCATCTGCACGCTGGTATTGCTTATCTTTTTTGGCTTGAATTCGTTGCGAGATCAATGTTTCGATAACATCAATAGATAAGCCAACCACTTGAGATGTTTTATCTTCAGCTTGTAAAAACTCAGTGGGATCCGCTTGCAAAACGCCTAATATATTTGCCATTGCTTTAAGTTCAGCGACTAATTTTTTTGCTTTTTCAGCGTCATCTACTGCGACGGTATTAATAGTTTTAATCAGCTCGTACATGCCTGACAAAGCAATACGTGTATTAAAATCATCATTCATTGAGTCAACAAAATGCTGATAATAAACGCTATCACTCAAGCTTTCGATGGCAGCAGGCTCAACATCGGTGTAATGTTTTAAGGTTTGATAAAAACGGTCTAAGCCGGATTTAGCTTCAATTAAATTATCTTCAGAATAGTTAATGCTACTACGGTAATGGCTGTTCACAATCAAATAACGAATGACTTCAGAATGATATTTTTTTAACACATCACGAATCGTAAAAAAGTTACCCAGTGATTTTGACATTTTTTCGCCATCAACACGTACAGCTCCAGCATGCAGCCAATAGTTCACATACTTACAGCCGTTTGCGGCTTCACTCTGCGCTATTTCATTCTCATGATGGGGAAAAGGTAAGTCTGGGCCACCTCCGTGAATATCAAAAGAGTTACCTAGGCATGACTTACTCATCGCTGAACATTCAATATGCCAACCCGGACGTCCGGCTCCCCAAGGCGACTCCCAAGAAACGGGAGCATTCTTTCCATCACCAACGACATTGCTAGGGTCAATCGCTTTCCATAGTGCAAAATCTCTTGGGTCTTCTTTTATATCGCCTACTTCTACTCGCGCTCCAGCCATCAGCTCATCAGGTTTTTTACCTGACAACTGCCCATAGTTACCAAACTTACCCACTCGGTAATAGACATCGTTATTTGATGCTACATAGGCATAATTTTTATTAATCAACGTTTTCACCATCGCAATAATATTGTCCATGTGTGCGGTTGCGCGAGGCTCTTGATTTGGTGGCAATATATTCAAGGCTCGCTCATCTTCATGCATGGCATCAATAAATCGCTGAGCTAATATTTCACTACTCTCCCCGTTTTCTTCGGCACGATTAATGATTTTATCGTCTACATCGGTAATATTTCTTACGTACTCAACATCCCAGCCTTGTGAACGTAAAAACCGAACAATCACATCAAACGAAATCAATACGCGCGCATGACCAATATGGCAATAGTCGTACACGGTCATACCACAGACATATAGACGAATTTTCCCTGCGTCTATCGGTGTAAAAATGACTTTTTCGCGTGCCAATGTATTGTAAATTGTTAATGCCATATAAATACTCTATTAAAAATGTTCATCTAATGAAATGGTTAATTTAATGTAACTAATGTCATATGAGTTACGTTACTAATGCCATATGAGTTACGCTACTAATGTAATATGAGTAACGTAAGTAAGGCTAAGCCAATACGATTAACCAACAAATTAGCCAACAAAAGTATCGCGCAAGCCAATAGTACGGTTAAATAAGAATGTTTCCGCGTGGCTATCCTTACAGAAATAACCTTCACGTTCAAATTGATAGGTCACACCTATAGGTGCATCCAATAAGCCGATTTCACCAATACATGCTAGCTTTTTCTCTACACTGTTAGGATTGATGGTGTCGAGGAAATTTTTATCGCCTGAATCCGGTGATTCATCGGTAAATAATCGGTCATACAGTGCTGTATCAAAAGTAGCATGCTGTTTACTATCTACCCATTGTATAACGCCTTTAGGCTTGATACCGTCTTCAGGGTTATTGCCTAAAGTGCCTTCAATCACCCGTGCATGTACTTCTATAATATTGCCGCTATCATCTTTAATACAGCTATCAGCTTCTATAACGTAAGCATTGCGTAAACGAACACGCTTCCCTACAACTAAGCGCTTGTATTTTTTATTCGCTTCTTCTCTAAAGTCATCTTGATCAATATAGATTTGTTGGCTAAATGGAAGTATTCGTTCGCCTAAATCATCTCTGTTAGGATGCCCTGCTGCCGTCATGACTTCTGTTTTGTCTTCGGGGTAATTAGTTAATACTACTTTTAGTGGGTTCAATACGCACATTGCTCTCGGAGCATTTTTATCGAGATCATCACGAATCGCGTGTTCTAACATCCCTACATCAACAACGCCGTCAGATTTAGTCACGCCAATCATTTCACAAAACTTACGTATCGCAGCAGCACTCACACCCCGACGGCGTAGCCCAGCGATGGTTGGCATACGAGGGTCATCCCAGCCATCAACGTAGCCTTCATCCACAAGCTGCTTTAACTTACGCTTAGAAGTCACGGTGTAGTTAAGATTTAAACGACCAAATTCGTACTGTTTTGGGCGAGATGGTACAGGTAAATGCTCAGTAAACCATTCATACAGAGGGCGATGATCGGCAAATTCCAATGTACAAATAGAGTGTGTTATGCCTTCGATGGCATCTTCTTGGCCGTGAGCAAAGTCATAGTTAGGGTAAATGCACCACTCATCACCGGTTTGATGATGGTCTTGCTTACGAATGCGGTACATAATGGGGTCGCGCATATTGATATTAGGGCTGCTCATATCAATCTTGGCTCTTAATACACACACGCCTTCGTCATATTCACCCTGACGCATTTTGGCAAACTCCGCCACATTTTCTGCGACTGAGCGTTCTCGATAAGGGCTGTTTTTACCTGCCTCAGTCAATGTCCCCCTATACTCCCGCGCTTCATCGGCGGTTAGATGACAGACATATGCATTGCCTTGTTCGATTAAATGTACTGCCCAGTCGTGTAATTGCTGAAAATAAGAAGAAGCAAAACGTACCTCCCCTTCCCACTCATAACCCAGCCATTCAACATCGTTAAGGATGGCATCAATATATTCTTGATCTTCTTTTGCTGGATTAGTGTCGTCAAAGCGAAGATGACAAATGCCGTTAAACTTTTCTGCTAGCCCAAAATTTAAGCAGATTGATTTTGCATGCCCTATATGTAAATAACCATTAGGCTCAGGGGGAAATCGAGTGACTATTTTATAATCGCCTTGTTGATCGGAGCTTTGCTGAGCCGCAGTGTATTGATCTATATCTTTCTGGATAATTTGCTCTAAGAAATGCAGCGGCCGACTATCGGCTGTGGCCTGAGGTTTATCAACTGAGTCAGCGTGAGTAGAAGTACTATCGACGGTCATAAATTATCCGTTAGTTTAGGAAGTAGAAGAATCAATGCTAAACGCGTATTATAGCGACCTCTCGGTAATCTCACATAACAAAATCACTAACCACGCATAATTATTTGAGTATTTGGTCATTTGTTATTAGTTTTATTCATTGGTTTTCACTAAACTAGTGCAAACCAATGAATATTGATGAGATTACACACGAATTTTTTACTCCCTTTATTTTTATACATGTCTTCATAGATGTTGTTACCTATACTCAGGATATATTAATGATTACCTTGCACACTAATTTTGGTGATATCACCATTGCTCTAGATTTTGACAAAGCCCCTATTTCTGCTGCTAACTTCAAGCAATATGCCGAAGATGGTTTTTATGAAGGCACTATTTTTCACCGTGTTATTGATGGCTTTATGATTCAAGGCGGTGGTTTTAACGAAGATATGTCACAAAAAGAAACTCGCGAAACCATTATTAACGAAGCCGATAACGGCCTAGCAAATAATACTTACACTTTAGCTATGGCCAGAACAATGGATCCTCATAGTGCAAGCTCGCAGTTTTTCATCAATATTAAAGACAATGACTTCCTCAACCATACAGGTAAAAATAGCCAAGGCTGGGGATATTGTGTATTTGGTAAAGTGACCGAAGGAACTGAGGTTGTCGACAAAATCAAAGATGTTGAGACCGGTTCTAACGGCCCCCACCAAGACGTACCGGTAGATAGCGTTATTATTCAACGCGTTACTGTTGCAGACGAAGCCGCGAGCGAATAGCTTACCTCAGCGTTAATCGATATTAACCCTACACTATGAGCTTATTCTTCATATCCGACTTACATCTCCACCCTTCGAGGCCTGAAATCACTCAGGCCTTTTATGATTTCCTCTCATCAACCGCCAAGCAAGCAGAGGCTCTTTATATACTAGGTGACTTTTTCGAGGCATGGCTTGGGGATGACGACGATACACCCATGTATAAAGAGGTCATTCAGCAGCTAAAGGATTATAGCGAAGGACAAAACAACACTCCCATTCCT
>AEVK01000183.1 GCA_000209515.2 gamma proteobacterium IMCC1989 | reverse complement strand
CCACCGGTACGCATAGTGGCCGTTCCCCAAACAGATAAGCCGAGTTGATTTGGATAATCTCCATGTTCTTGTAGGTGTCGTTCAATTAATGTTTGCGCAGATAACTGTCCAATCGCCCAAGCCGCAGGTGAGGGAATAGAGCGGTTGTCGACAGAGAAAAAATTTCGGCCAGTGGGTAACGTATCTAAGCGCCCACGTGTAGGTGCGCCACTAGGCCCCGGCGGTATAAATTCGCCGTTTAAGCCTTTGATTAAGGATTGCACTTCGTTTTCAACACTAGCGTGTAATGCGGCTAATAACTTTTGTTGGGTGTAATTGAGTTGTATAAACGTATCGGGTAGTTTTTTCGTTAAATTGTTTTTTACTTTCTCTTTATCTAACACGCCTTCACTCAACACACTTTCGTTTAATGCCTTTTCGTTTAATACGCCTTCATTCAACACATAGTCGCGCACACATTGTGCGGCCAATATTTCTAAACGTTCGCGAGTATCGGCTTCGGTACGCCATGCGCTTGAAGAAAGTGATTGCAATAGTTCAGGCTTTTCTCCATGCCAACTATCGGCAGAGGCGGCTAGAGGGTCAAATAAATTCTCTACATCGGTCATGCTGTTTGTTAATTGCAGGTCATTCACGATGTTATGCAAAATACCTTGGCTTTCGGGTGTATTGCCTCTGGGTAAACGCAATAGTGCGACGATGGTGTCACAGAGTTTATCGGTGTCGGGGAGTACGCCTAAAATATGCAGGCCATGACGAATTTGTGCTTCTTTAATATCACATAAATACGTATCTAAACTAGAGAGCACTTGTTGTTCTTGTTCATCATTGTTGACGTTTTTTTCTAAAGCTAATTCCTCAAGTAAGTGGGTATCACTGACTAAACGTAAAATTTCATTGCGTAGCCACGTTTCACGGCGTACATCCATGCCCATGGCTTGATAATATTCATCCACTAAACCTTCCAGTTCGGCTAGTTCGCCATAGGTTTCAGCGCGGGTCATAGGTGGCATTAAGTGATCGATAATGACTGCTTGTGTACGACGTTTGGCTTGCGCACCTTCACCGGGATCGTTCACAATAAAAGGATAAAAGTGCGGCATAGGGCCAAGGACGATATCCGGCCAGCATTCGTTAGATAATGCTGTGCCTTTGCCCGGCAGCCATTCTAGATTGCCATGTTTGCCAACATGAATACATGCGTCAAGTTGGTATACATGGCGTAGCCAAAAATAAAAAGCCAGATAACTGTGTGGCGGCACTAAGTCGGGGTCGTGATAGTTGGCCGACAAATCCATATTGAAACCGCGAGCAGGCTGAATGCCCACAAAGGTTTCGCCTAAACGAATACCCGCTAGCATGATGCGACCGTTGCGATATTTTGGGTCTTGGTCAATGCTGCCCCAGCGTTCCAATACCATCTGTTGATTGGCTTTGGGCAAGGCTAAAAAATGTCGTTGATAATCTTCTTGTGAGAGGCTTTGCCAGCACGGAAGTTGGTGCAAGGTATTTGGGTTGTTGGTCACTGCACCTAATAATTCGGTAATTAAGGCGTTGCCGTTTTCTGGAATATTTTTAATAGGGTAGTGGTTGTCGGCAAGCGCTCGTAGTAAGTTAATAGTTGATGCCGGTGTATCTAAACCGACACCATTGCCAATGCGTCCATCTTTGGTGGGGTAGTTTGCTAAAATAAAGGCAATACGTTTTTCTGAATTTTTCTTCGTTGATAATCGGCAATAGGCCTTAACTAATTGCGCGACAAAATCCGCTCGTTCTTGGTGGAGGGTATAGCGCACCACGGAAATTTCACAGCGTTCACAAAATCGTGCTTCGGCTTTAAAACTGACGGCACGGGTAATAATGCGCCCGTCCATTTCAGGTAACACAATTTGCATCGCGATATCGCGACTGCGTAGCCCTTGGCTATAACTTTGCCAATCACTCTCTGTTGAGCTAGATAATATTAATTGCAGTACCGGGATGTTTAACGCAAACGGTGAAGTGAAATTGGTAGGCTCTGAAGATAAGTCGGGACTAGACACCGTATGACTGGCAAAGCCGGTGGTGTTAATAATTAACGAAGTGTTCGTTTCAGTGATTAAATGATTGACTAAAGCCAAAGACTCTTTGTCTTTTAGCGAGCTAATCGCAATAGGCAGTGGTCGTAAACCTTGAGCGGTGATAGCGTCAATTAACTGGTCGAACATTTGCGCGTTTGCTGACTGCAAGTGACTACGATAAAAAATTAATGCGCAAACGGGGTTAGTATTGTTCTTATTATTATGGCCACTGTTGTCTTGCCAATACGTTTCCCAATCGTTTAAATGATATTGATCGTAAGATTTCTTTGTCCACGATGATGGTAGATACAATAGGCTTTTTGGCAGTGTACGAGGTTCTGCCCACAAGTATCTTGTTTGTGAATAAGAGGGCTCTGCGTTAGTGCTATTTAAATAGCTGCTCGCTAAAAAGTGATAAAGGTGACGATGATTGGTCGTTCCGCCTTCACGTAAAAAACGCCAAACTTTTATCGTCTCTTGTGTCGATGTAGTAGACATCGAAAATAATTCTTCATCAGGTGTGTCGTCACCCGGAACAATAATGAGTTGACGAGGTGAAGATTGCTTTGCCCATTCTTGCAGTTGCTCAACCCCGTATTGCCAATAGCTTTCGCCACCGAGTAATGAGACCACCACGATGCTTGCATGGTCGATGACTTTATCGCGATATAAATCGAATGCGGCGGGTTTTAATAGCTGCATCCAGTTGGCTAAACGAATAGAAGGGAAATCTTCGTCTAATGTTTCAGCGCTATCGGCGAGTCCGGCCAGCACACTATCGGCAGCCGACAGCAGTACTATTTTTCCGGGTGTTTGCCCTAGATCAATAATGCCTTCGTCGTCGGTAAAGCCACCGGGTTGTGCTGCGAGTAAATGCATAGTATTTTTTAGGGCTTATTATGAACGGTTATACTGCTACGCCAATAACTGCTTTTTGTAATTCGGCAGTAATGTGTTGCTCATTAAGTTCTTTGCCGATAAAGACTAATTGAGTTCTACGGGTTTCGTTTTGTGTCCATGGTCGATCAAAGTGCACGTCAATACGTTTGCCAACCGCTTGTAATACTTGGCGCATGGGCTTGTTAGGAATAGCAATAAACCCTTTGGCGCGATAAATGCGATATTGATCTAACAGCTTCTTTAATGTGGTTTGTAATAGGTCGGTGTCTGTTTCGTCTAAGGTAATTACGAAAGAGTCGAAGTGGTCATGGGCATGCTCATGATCTTCGCCATGAGCATGATGGTGATCGTGATGATTGTGTACGTGTTTGATTTTGTCTTCGGTCGCTGATTCAATACCGATCAGTACATTTAGCGGCGCTTCACCATTATTGATATAAAGTGTTTTTACTGCGTCGGGGACTTTATTGTTGATAATGGCGTTAACGGTTTCTCGTTGCGCTTCGTTTAATAAATCATTTTTACTGACGACCACTAAGTCAGCGGCGCTGAGTTGGTCGTCCAATAATTCTTGTAAGCTGGGGTCGTGATCAAGGCTTTCGTCTTGCAAGCGTTGTTCTTGCACTTTATCTGCATCGTGTGCAAAGCGACCGGCGGCAACGGCAGGGCCGTCGATAACGGTAATAACGGCATCAACAGTGCAGTGCTGTTTTATTTCTGGCCAGTTAAACGCTTGCACCAAGGGTTTGGGTAAGGCGAGACCAGAGGTTTCAATTAAAATATGGTCAATGTCATCGCGGCGAGCCACTAATTCTTGCATTACCGGTAAAAACTCTTCTTCGACAGTGCAACAAATACAGCCATTAGCGAGTTCGTAAATACCGTTGCTACTTTGTTCCGGATTGCTTGCATCGTCGTCACAATCGAGAGGGCAGGGTGTAGGAGAGTTGCGTAATACGTCGGCATCAATATCCAACTCGCCGAACTCATTCACAATCACCGCAATACGCTTGCCGTTGGCCTGCTTTAATACATTGGATAATAATGTGGTTTTACCGCTGCCCAAAAAGCCAGTAACGATAGTGGCGGGAATTTTATTTAACTGCATGAATAAGCTCCTTACTCCAGAACCGCTAATGACATCTAGAGATCTGTGTAGATAAAACTAAGGCTAAAAAAAGAAGGGGAAGTGTGATGTGAGGTAGTACAGTTATTAAGTCCAATGTAGCACTGTTAAAAAAGGTTTAGATGAAAAAACCTCTAACAAGTAAAACATGAATAAATGTTATCTTTATTCATGCCCGTTTATGCGTTGTTATGATATTTACGCGCACACCTGACCAACTGATATCTACCCCGATTGCACACCCCGACCATCAGGTTTATTGATTAAGGTAGGTCTACTGGCTTCCAGCTCAAACGTTATCGCCACCTTCCCAGAAAATCCAGTGGTTTCAGGCGATTAACTCGCTGTTTACAGTTGCGGGGACAGCTGCCAATAGGCATTCCCTATTAATCTTGCAAAGAACCTTTAATCAAGTGCTCATTGTAAAGAAAATAGACGGAGAAGAGAATGGATTAAGTTGTATAATTAGCATTATTGACGAATCTCAGTGATTCTTATTTATACCTATTGAATAGAGAGCTATTGTGCAATGACATTATCAACCGACAATCTATTAACAAGCAATCACGAAGATAATTATCATTTGTTTTTTGAAGATGCCGTTAACACTGGCTGTGTGTGGGGGCTTCAGCATGAGGATGGAAGCTGGGCTTTATCAGCATCGGAAAAGTATCCTGAGACGAATGTGATGCCTTTTTGGTCGCAGCCAGAATTTGCACAATGCCATGTTGGCGATGATTGGGCGGGGCACGAAGTGGTGGCCATTTCACTGGAAGAATTTATGGATGACTGGTTGACCGGGATGCATACCGATGTAGTGCTGGTGGGCATTAATTGGAATGCTGAGTTAGAAGGTGAAGAGTACGAACCGTTGGATGTGTTGGGGACGTTTGAAAGCGATTATTTATCATAATTATTATGATGCCAGTATAAATATTAATGAATGTAGGAATAAAATAGCATGGCCGGTAGAGCTTTACGTAACGTTAAGGTAGCGCAAAAAACTTTTTTAAGCCCTAATATGCAACGCATTATTTTGTCTGGAGAAGCGCTTAAAGATTTTCCTGAAGGCTTCGAGAGCGGTTATGTGAAATTACGATTTTTGGCAGACGTTAATGACGCTTATCCAACGGATGCCAGTGAAGAATATTTACACTCATTAGCCAACCCTAAGCCGCGCTTACGTTCTTATACTGTTCGTGCCTTTGATCCAAAGAAATGTGAGTTAACACTCGACTTTGTATCGCATGGCGATAATGGTCCCGCATCGGCTTGGGCATCGGCGTGTAATATAGGAGATAGTATTAGTATTGATGGGCCGGGTCCCGCGAAGTTAATTAATCTGGCGGCTGATTGGTTTTTTCTTGCGGGTGATATGGCTGCGTTACCAGCGATGAGTGTGAATTTAGAAAAGCTTCCTGCAACAGCGGTGGGGCATGTAGTGATAGAGGTGTTGTCAGAGAAGGATAAGATCGATTTGGCTAAATGGTTAACTGTGCCAGGTGGCATGTCAATTCATTGGGTTATCAATCAATATTCAGATTCATCTAATAATTTATTGATGGAAAAAGTGTGTTCGTTGCCTTGGTATAAGGGTGATGCTTCTGTATGGGTGGCAGCTGAATTTTCATCAATGAAAGCGTTACGAAAATATTTTAAAATAGAAAAGCAGGTGAATAAAAATAATATTTATATAAGTAGCTATTGGAAAATAGGTGATACCGATGAAGGACATAAGCAAGCGAAAAAAGCCGATGCAGAAACGGCTTAAAGGTTTTTCTTTCGCAGTGATATGTTTTCTCGCGATATCAATCGTGCGTCATTAAGGTGCATTTTTATATTGATAGGTGTTTTTTGTTATATTGTGAGTATTTTATATTCTTAATCGCGCTTAAAAAGCAGAGATAACTATCTTTTACTTGAACTTAGTGGGGGGTAAAGTATTATCTTTGGTGACAGATATTTGCAAAGCTAGCCAGCTAGTGTGAATATCAACTGCTACACTGAGTTGTAAATATGAACGTTTGTCGTAATGCTAATGTTTTTTTATGACAGTAGTGATGGTGTTCTTCCTATAATAGATGGCGGAGTATGTTAATCCGTTAACATATTAAACATAATTATTATGATCCAGAATAACGATATATTAGCAAGAACGTCTCATCTGTCTGTGCAGTCAGATTCGCATAAGCATGCCCATCATCAAATTATTATTGGTATTTCGGGCGAGGCAAATTTTGAAATTGAAGGTGTCGGCGGTAAAGTGGATGGTTACTCCGGTTGCATTGTCCCTTCGAACGAGCGGCATAGTTTTTGTGGTAGCGATGGTAATAATGTTTTTTTGCTAGATGTAGGTAAAGATATTATTGAGAGTAATGGTCTACATGGCAGTACGGATGATGAGCTTTGTCGATTGTTTGATTCCCGACGTTATTTCTCTATCGATCAGCAAATGCACCTCATGTTGTTTTCTTTGGCCAGCGAAATTAAAGCCTATGGTGATGATCCATCATTTAAGCCTTTAGTGGCTGAGCTTGTACTCCGCAGTCTTTCTAACCGTCTCTCTAGTAATGCAACAGGGGTTGAACATCGTATTCATGGTGACCGTTTAGATCTGAATGTGATTCAACAATATATTCACGCCCATATAGCCGACAAAATTCAGGTGTCTGAGTTGGCTCAGGTGTGTGATTTGAGTGCTAGCCATTTTTATCAAAAATTCCGCGATAAGACCGGAATCTCTCCTCATCAATATCTTATTTTAGAGCGCATAAAGGTAGCTAAGTTTTTGTTAGGCAATACCAATAAAAATTTAACAGATATCTGTTTCTCTCTTGGCTTTTCTAGTCAGAGTGCCTTTACCAACACATTTACGAAGAAAGTCGGTTGCTCTCCTAGTCAGTATCGCAATAGCGTAAGATAGCTTGTTTTTGCAACTCTTATAGCGAAACGTTATTGATATTTTTCTCTTCTCCTATTAAGTCCTTTTAAATCAGTGTCTTGGCTCTTGCTTGCGTGAATTATTTTCAATGATGATTTGCTTTCCTTGCATATTATTTTGCAATTAATGCATATTTTTATGCAATCTTCTTCATGAAAATTGGCAGATACTTCGCTCCTAATGAGTAGAGTGCAAAATTATGAATACAGTAAATAACTTATCTTTTGTTGAAGAATGGCTCAATCTTAGTCACGAGGAATTACTTCAAGAGTTGTCGAAAAATTATAGTGTCGACGAAGAGACTTGGGTAAAGCGTCTGATTTCGATTGCAGATCCATCGTCTAAAGAGCTAATGAATATTAATTCTACTGCTCGTCCTTTAATTGAAAAAACGCGCAAAAGCACAAAGGGCGCTCACATCGTTGATAAGTTATTGCAAGAATATAGCTTGAGCGATGAAGATGGGATTACCTTGATGTGCTTGTCGGAAGCGTTGTTGCGAGTGCCTGATGCGGCAACACGAAATGCTTTGATCAAAGATAAGTTGACTGCTGCAGATTGGAAAACACATTTAGATGGTGACAATAGTTTATTTGTTAATGCGTCGACTTGGGGTTTGTTAATTGCTGGCCGTTTTGTGAAAACGGGTGCGGTAAACCACGGTGATGCAGCGACAGGTTTGCAAAAATTATTATACAAATGTGGCGCGCCTACATTGCGCGGTGCAATGAAAGTTGCGATGCAAATTATTGGTGAATATTTTGTATTAGGTCGTACGATTCAGGAAGCTAGCAAGCGCTCCATCCCTTTCTGTAAAGATGGCTGTAAGTATTCATTCGACATGTTGGGTGAAGCTGCGCATACACGCAAAGATGCTGAGCGTTACCTGAATAGTTATCTAGGTGCATTGGACAATATTGCAAAGAACGCAAAGTCTCGTCCAGAAACAGGTGAAGGGCATACGCTGTCCATTAAGATTTCTGCATTACATCCACGCTATGAAGAGTCTCACAAAGAAAGCACGCTTCCTGAGCTTGTAGCTATCGTTAAGCGAATCGTCGAAAAAGCGAGAGCATGTGATATCGGTATTACCATCGATGCTGAGGAGGCAGATCGTCTAGAGTTATCTCTGGAGCTATTTAAGCAAGTTTACACTTCTGATGTAGCGAAAGGTTGGGGCAAGTTTGGTTTAGTGGTTCAAGCGTATTCCAAACGTGCGCTGCACGTATTATGTTGGATTACTTCTCTATCGAAATTGCAAGGTGATGAAATTCCTGTTCGCTTAGTGAAAGGCGCTTATTGGGATACAGAAATTAAGCTATGCCAAGAACTGGGTTTTGATGGTTACCCGGTATTTACGCG
>AEVK01000184.1 GCA_000209515.2 gamma proteobacterium IMCC1989 | reverse complement strand
CAGCCGCAGAACTAACTGCCTCCACCTCAATTACAGAACCCGCTAACAGCTGGCACACCGAAATTGTTAAACCCGGAGACAGCTTATCTTTTCTCTTTAATCGAGCAGGCCTCTCTGACCTTTCCCTACACAAATTCCTTAGCGGCAATAAAAGTGCAGCGGCTTTGAAAAGAATTTACCCCGGACAACGAGTCGAATTTAACATCAGTGAGGGGAGCGAGCTACTCGGACTAAAGTTTCAAAAGAACCGCCTCAATTACATAGAGTTCACCAAAACAGATAAGGGCTTTGTTGATAACAGCATCGCCATTACCCCCGACACCCATATCGCCTATAGAGAAGCGACTATCACTAGCTCGCTCTTCTTAGCAGGCACCGCAGCAGGTCTAGAACAAGGCAGCATAATGGAACTAGCCAATATCTTTGGCTGGGATATCGATTTCGCGCTAGATATTCGCACCAACGATTCTTTCAAAGTACTTTACGAAGAACGCTTCCTTAATGGAGAAAAAATAGGTAACGGGCCAATACTAGCCGCCGAATTTACCAATCAAAACAAAACCTTTAAAGCCGTGCGTTACACGGATGTCGATGGCAACACCAGCTACTTCACCCCTGAAGGCAAAAGCATGAGGAAGGCTTTCTTGCGCACACCCGTTGACTTTGCACGCATTAGCTCTCATTTTAATTTAAAGCGTAAACACCCGATCTTAAATCGCATCAGAGCACACAAAGGGACAGATTACGCTGCACCCACTGGCACCCCCATCAAGGCTGCGGGTAATGGCAAAGTTGAGTTTGCAGGTGTCAAAGGTGGCTATGGTAGAACTGTCGTCATACGCCACGGGCAAAGCTACAAAACTCTATACGCGCACATGCACAAATATGGCAAAGGTATCCGAACAGGCACAAGAGTCAAACAAGGACAAATTATCGGTTATGTAGGAAAATCTGGTTTAGCTACTGGCCCGCACTTACACTATGAATTTTACAAAAATGGCGTAGTAAGAAACCCAGTGCGTGTTGAACTCCCCAAAGCAGAGTCGATACCAAAGTCATCACTCGCTAATTTCAAACAACAAACCCAACCACTGGTTGCACAAATGCACGAGTACACTAACAGCACAACATTAGCGTTATCAACACCACAGAAGAACGGCATAACCAGCACCAATTAACGATGACCGAATATTATATTGGACTAATGACAGGAACAAGCGTCGACGCATTAGATGCGGTATTAGTTCAGTTTGATTCTGACGATACACCAATAATACATGGCACCTACTCCATCGCATTGCCTGAACATATTCAGCAGCAAGTTCAACAACTCACATCATCTGGCGAAGGCGAAATAGCACTGATACGCCAAGCCGATCTCGATATTGCCCTCATCTCATGCAAAGCCATTAAAGCACTTTGCCAGCAGACCGGCATCTCTTTATCCACAATTAAAGCCATCGGTAGTCACGGGCAAACGGTACGGCATTATCCGACAACAAAAAGTGTGAAGGGCTACTCTCTACAGCTAGGAGATCCTAATATTATTGCGGAGATGACAGGCATTACCACTGTTGCGGACTTTAGGCGACGTGATATTGCTGCAGGCGGGCAAGGCGCCCCCCTAGTACCCGCCTTTCACCGTGCAGCTTTCCAGTCTAAGCAAGATGACCGACTTATCGTCAATTTGGGCGGTATTGCAAATATTAGTTACTTACCCAAAAATGGCGAAATTATTGGGTACGATACCGGCCCCGCAAACACATTAATGGATGCGTGGTGCCTAAAACATCAACATCAACACTTTGATAAGGATGGGGACTGGGCCAAAACGGGTCACTGCCACAATGAACTACTGAAAACATTGATCAAGGATAGCTACTTCTCTTCACCAGCACCAAAAAGTACCGGCAGAGAATATTTTAATTTGGCATGGTTAGAGCAACACCTAGATCAACTAAAAACTACCCCTTCTACTGCCGATATTCAAGCGACTCTATTGGCACTTACCGCAAAAACTATCGCACAAGATATCGACAAGGTAGACCCACATAAAAATGCGACAATATACGCTTGCGGCGGCGGCTCACAAAACAAAGCACTAATGGAAAAACTCGCCGATCATGTAGCACCCCGAGATTTAGCGACAACAGCAAAAATAGGGATTGAAGTTAGTTGGGTCGAAGCAACGGCATTTGCTTGGCTTGCTAAACAAACCATGAATAGAGCCTCCGGTAATTTACCTTCGGCAACAGGCGCCAAGAATGACGTTATTTTAGGTGGGGTATATTTTGCTTAGACTATTACGTCTTACGCACTAAAAATATACGTAGTTCTGTTGATCTAATAAACGCTTAACCGCTGTCGGACCGAAGGGAACAGTCCCAATGAAAGAATGAATACTAGTACGACTACGCCCCATAATACCTGACTGGGTTTCACATACACGCACATCGACCAACCCAAACGCACTTAAGCGAGCAGCTAGATCAACAATTCTCTTATATTCATCATAATTATCTTTAAAGAAAATCTCTACTTCTGGACCATGTAAAATAATGGCAATGGGATTAGCACCTTGCGGCAGCTTACCTTCGGTATACAACTTTTCAACTCGCTCTAAAGCATTCGCCACTTCATCAGGAGAATCACTCAAAATACGCGCTACATAACCATTAGCATTTTCTGACAGTAAAGGATCATCTGTTTGAGCAAAAACAACTGCCGAAAAAGGTACAAGAAGAAGCACCAAGAAAACACTTGGTGCTCGAATAGTCACAATGGAATTAAATAGAGAAAGAAGAGCCGCAGCCACAGGTCGTTTCTGCATTAGGGTTTTCAACAACGAATTTAGAACCTTCTAGATTTTGCTTGTAGTCAATTTGCGCGCCAACCAAGTAAGCATAGCTCATACTGTCTACCAACACTTTAACCTCATCTTTGGTAATAACTGCATCATCATCCGCAACTAGTTCATCAAAAGTAAAGCCATATTGAAAGCCTGAACAGCCACCACCGGTAACAAAAACACGCAATTTAAGATCGAAGTTTCCCTCTTCTTCCAATAGGTTTTTTACCTTATTAGCAGCGCTGTCGGATACCATAATAGGCTGGGGAGTAAATACTTCAGGGGCATTCATGCTGAACGTTAAACCTCGTAGACTGTTGTGTAGAACATAAAACCATAAACGCCATAGGATATAGGCGATATACTCAATAACTCACCCATTATGCGCATCACCTAGTATTTTAGTCAAGTATTATACTTTACTTGGGACTGCATCATTAGCTAGTGACGATGGGTTACTTTGAACTGGCGTCGATGGAGTGACTTTTTTCGGTTTTAATACATCCTGCTTAGTCGTATAAACAAGACTACCATTCACCTGAGCCCCCTTAACAATTTCGATTAATGCATAATGCACATTACCATTAATGACTGTTTTGGACGCTAGCTCAATATGCTTGCTTGAGTAAACGTTACCCGTAACAGTGCCATTAATGACCAAGCTAGGCACACGAATTTCGCCTTCTACTTTGCCACTTTCTAGCACTCGGGCTTGTGCATTATCAGCATCTTGTGCGTACACATTACCTTTAATGTGCCCCTCAATCATTAAGGTTCCAGAGAAATGAACATCGCCAACAATCTCCGTACTTTTAGATATGAGAGTTGTTCCACCTGCAGCAAAAGCTGTCTTTTTTTCTTTTTTGCCGAACATACCACTTACTCGCTCTTTGTTATTATCCAGTTAAAGGTTTTTTCGATTAGTGCTTTTTTGGGCTTCAGAGAGACAATTTTTAGCTCTATACGCTCTGGGGTAAACGCTTCTGGCAAGATTAACTGCCCTTCTAGCCGCTGAAAGTATCTAAAGTTTAGCTTAATTTTTTCAGAACTAAGGTTTGATGATAGCTGATAAAGAGAAAAACGCTTCGCTTTACCCTCTGCATTCACCCCTATTAGCGTAAACTCTAAATATCCAACCACTTGTGATCGATTAGCCGACTGCTGCTTAACCACCATTTTATAATCATAAGCATTAGGGATACCGGGGTATGTAGTGAGTACTGGCGCAACCACAGAAACCCCCTGATCATCACTTTCTGGCCGCATAAGATCTCGATAAAAAATGTTGTCTCGCTCAAGCTCGGCTATGCGATTTTTTAACTCGACCACCTCGCCTCTAACCTGCTCAGTGGCCTTGCGATCAACCTCAGAACCTAACACTAGGTTTGCTACACGTTGCTTTAACTCTAGAATGTTAACTTCTGCATCGGCATATGCCTGCTGCAACCGATCTCGTTCAGCAATCGCACTACCTTCTAATACAGATCCACGGTAATGGCCGCTGTAATAACCCACCAATGTCAACGCAGCGATGACTGACACAATTATCATACCTAAAAACCACGGACGGTAAGGCCGATAAGGGACAACAGCCAAATCATATTCTGGAGTGGGTTCTACTGGGGGCATAGCAATCCTTATGATCCTTGGTTAACCAACATGGTCAACCATAATAATTAACTACAATGGTTACAATGGGTACAGTAAAACATATCAATTAAGGTAGAAGCGCTACCTGACGTAAACCTTCATCTTCATCAAAGCCACACATAATATTCATATTTTGTATGGCCTGTCCTGACGAACCTTTCGTTAGGTTATCAATCACTGACATCACCACAACCATATCATCACCTTGAGGCCTTACTACAGCCAAACGGCACATGTTAGAAGATTTAACCGAACGTGTTTGCGGATGAGAACCAGCAGGCATTACATCAACAAAAGGCTCATTGGCGTAACGTTCTTCAAAGAGTGTTTGCAAATCAACTGCCGTATCCACTCGCAAGCGCGCATAAAGGGTCGAATGAATGCCTCTTACCATGGGCAGCAAATGCGGAACAAAAGTCAACTTCGCCTTTGCTTGATCAGGTGACTGCATCAGATGCAGGCCTTGCACTATTTCTGGAAGGTGACGGTGCCCCGCCGACGCATAAGCTTTAAAGCTATCACTCACTTCGGAATGCAAAGCATCAACATTCGCTTGGCGCCCAGCGCCACTAGTACCACTTGCTGCATTAGCAATTAAGTACTCAGGGTCAACCAAATTATTTTCTATTAGAGGCAAGAAGCCCAATTGAACCGAAGTAGGGTAACAACCCGGACAGGCAACCAGCTGCGCCTGCTTAATCGCAGCTCTATTCATTTCTGGCAAACCATACACCGCTTTAGGCAACAAAGCCTCACAACCGTGTGGCTGCCCGTACCATTCTGACCAAAGCTCAGCATCTTGAAGCCTAAAATCTGCCGATAAATCAATCACCTTAACACCATTCTCATATAGCGCTGGCACCAGTTTATGAGCGACACCATGGGGCGTGGCAAAAAACACCACATCACATTGTGACAAAGTGTTGTTATCCGGCACACTGAACTGCAAATCGCAGTGTCCACGTAAACTAGGGTAGATATCAGCAACTGCAACACCGTCTTCAGAACGTGATGTAATCACTGTCAATTCAACATGAGGATGACTCACCAGTAAACGCAATAACTCAACGCCGGTATAACCTGTGCCACCAACAATTCCTACCTTTATCATAAATACACTCAACCAACGAATAATCTGTTAAAAAAGCTATCATAAATCAATCACACCAACATCACAAAGCACACTCATCAATTAGACTCGTAAAACAGATTCTTCATAGCAACCCAGCACTCAAAAAAAACCCTAGAAACCGTTTACGTTAACGATACAACACCTTCATACTCACCCAATATAGATATTATTACTCGCCGAACCATTAACCATACTTATCAAGTAGAAAATTCAAAAGGGACAAAGAGAGCAGAGACAGCTACGAGAACTACGAGAACTACGAGAACTA
>AEVK01000185.1 GCA_000209515.2 gamma proteobacterium IMCC1989 | reverse complement strand
CCACTCTCCAACCCACTCTCCAACCCACTCCTCAACCCGCTCCTCAACCAAAGTAACGAAAAAAAGAATCAACAGTGTAGGAGCGATAACAACAATCACCCAACTAAATATACCGGAAATTAACTGCACACTAGACGAAGTGCGTGACTCATTCAGACAGCTTTCTATTTTATTCGCTATAGCACCAAAGCCTACTAAAGGGTGAAAACATCTTGGCTCAGCAAATAGACGATCTAAGAAAATCGCACCGAATAATATAAGGGCAATCACAGCAGCTCCATTATAAAAATAAAAAATATAACGTGAGCAATAAGGTCACTTCACTCAACTCTATTAATGCGCCGATAGCATCGCCAACAAAACCACCTAGCTGTTTTACCCAGTAATTCCTCCAGCAATAAAACAGCAGCAACTGCACAGCTAACAAGATAAAAACGTCAACGACAGGCAAAATAAAGAGCAGTCCAACAAACAAACATAACAAGATAACCATTGATACTTTTTTAGGTGTATACACTGCTAAAACTGCCCCCAACCCCGCTTTTGATGCATAAGGTGTATAAGGGGTTATTACAATGAAGGCCAGTGCTGCAGATCTAGACACCACAACAGCAACCAATATACTTAAGACTAACTGCGAGCTCATACTAATCAAACTCACTTTTAACATAAGCAATAACATCAGCGCGATCACACCCATAGCACCTACGCTTGGGTCTTTTAATACGCGAAACAGCGTTTGCTTTTTAGGGCACTCCTCACTTTCAGAGAGTGGCTCTTTTTTTATGACTGCATGACCTGCATACATAGCATCTACACAGTCTGCCAGACCATCTAGGTGAAGCGCTCCTGTTAGCAACACCCATAACGTCACAACCAATGTTGCTACAACTAATGGATCAGACTGCTGAGGCAAAAGCAATACTAGAATAACCAATAAAATACCGAGCAGTAACCCGACAAAAGGGTACCAAAGCGCTGACCTCCCTAACGCTTTATCACTCCAATCTTGGGGTAAAAAACCAGTCACGGGCAAGCGTGTCAACAAGGCGATAGACATAAAAAAAGGAGCTAATACATCTTTACATGCGCGCTTAGAAAAAGTTTTCATATTAAAGAATCAACTGCCGCTAAATTGTGGGCTATAAGCCGATAAAAATATTCTCGACTATTTTTATCGTAGGTCACTTGGATACGAGAGAAACAGGCGTAAGGCACTTCAAAACGATTCATATCCACAATAGACATTGATAAACAATTTGCCATTATCGCCCTAATGACACCACCATGAATCACAAATAATAAGTGTTCGTTATCAGTGGTGGACAGATTACCGATGAGCGCCTGCTGTACACGCAGAAAAAAATCATCCGCTCTCTCACCATTAGGTGGCGGGCAATTAACTGAATCGGCAAACCAACGCTCTACTGCTACTTGCTGTGTTTCCCACACGTGATCAATAAGCTGACCTTCCCAATCACCAAAATGCAACTCTTGAAAACCACTCTCTAACTGAATAGGTTTTTGTTGTTGAGTCGCCAGTTCAGTGGAAAATTTAGAGCAACGCTGCAAGGGAGAACTAACAATTCGATCCCAAGATAAAGCCCCCAAATACTCAACACTTGATAGCATTTGCTGATAACCTAATGCCGATAAAGCCACATCAGTACTCCCACGATAGCAATGCCCGTCTCCGCACTCGCCGTGACGTAAAAGATCAATGGTCGTCGTTACATATTGATTAGCCCGCACTCACACCTGCCTGCTCAAAAGTAGCCATATTATTGTGTAATGCCAATGCTGACTGTAATAGAGGTACGGCCAATGCAGCACCACTACCTTCTCCAAGACGCAATTCCAAATCTAGCAATACATTTGCAGATAACGCCTCTAGCGCTAAGTGATGTGCAGGTTCTGCTGAACGGTGAGAAAACAATAACCAATCACCTACCGAAGCATTAAGTTTCACCGCGATTAATGCTGCCGCGGTACAAATAAAGCCGTCAACTAAAACAGGAACTCCTATTTGTGCACAATAAATATAACTACCCACTAAAGCCGCAATTTCAAAACCACCTACACAACGTAACGTTTGATAGGGGTCTGCTAAATAATCTACGTGCAATTTCAAAGCCGCATTAATTACAGATTGTTTACGCAACAAACCGATTTGATCAATACCCGTACCCGGCCCCACGACTTCTTCAGCCGCTAATCCTAATTGAGCAGCATATATGGCAGAAGCTGAACTAGTATTACCAATTCCCATTTCACCACCAATAAACAAATGTAGAGATGGAGTAGGAGGAATAGAACATTCTTGAAGGTCAATAACCTTCTCCGCTACCAATTCTCGACCTGCCATTAACGCTTTTTGTAGCTGCTCATCAGTCATTGCTTCTTGCATGGAAAAATCTGCTGACTCTTTCGCAATATTTGCTTCTATCAGCTGTGGGTGCCCTTCATATTTTTCAGGTAAGGCCGCGACGGTGCCTAAATTACACACGGTTAAACTTGCACCGATCTGCTGACTTAGCACACTAATAGCAGCGCCACCCTCTAAAAAATTGGCTATCATTTGCACGGTAACTTCTTGGGGAAAAGCAGAAACATTTTGTTTACATATACCATGATCAGCAGCAAAGACACCAATATGAAGCTGTTCCAAAATAGGATGCTGTTTAGACTGCCAGCCTGCAAACTTTTCCGCTAATATTTCTAAACGCCCTAAAGAGCCGGGAGGCTTTGTTAATATTGCTTGATGAGCTTGCGCTAGCTTGGTGGCAGTAACGTCAATTGATTTTGCTGCATCAAAGATCCACTTATTCATGCATTTTTCCTATAGCGATTATTGGCTAACACCTATTAATGAGAGGCTGATACTTTGAGCGATAACGGGAGGCCTGCAACCACTAAAGTCACTTGCTCGCATAATTCTGCCAATTCTTGATGCAAGCAACCCACCTCATCGACAAACTGTCGCGATAATTCTCCCATAGGAACAACACCTGAACCCACTTCGTTACTGACAAAAAATACACTCGCAGATGTATTTTTAAGTGATAGCAATAAGGCTGTTTTCACCTCACCCCAACGGTCATTCATTAACGCGTTCGTCAACCATAGAGTTAAGCAGTCAATTAACACACATTGCTGCGCTGTCGCTTCATCCAAAATAGCAGCCAAGTGCAATGGCTCTTCTATTAAGCGCCAACTCGAATCTCTACGCTGCTGATGCAAAATAATACGAGATTTCATTTCAGTATCGCTTTTAACCTCTGCTGTCGCTACGTAAACTAACGATTGACGATTAGCTAGTGCATTTTTTTTTGCCTGCTCTTCCGCATAACGGCTTTTTCCGCTGCGGGCACCACCAAGAATAAGATGAGTTGTCATATCAGTTTACGATTAAGTTTTGAAGAAAAAATTTAAAAGGATAATAAAGTACAAGGAGTTTTTGACTTAATAATCAACGCCTTTACGCGCTTTAATTCCACTTGTGTATGCGTGTTTAGAATCTTTTACCTCAGATACTGTATCCATTATTTCTTGCAGACCAGAACCACCGCCTCGACCAGTAACAACAACACTTTGCTCTACGGGTCTATTTTTTAGAGCATTTAACACCACCTCTTCCTCCAGATACTTAAACGATAACATATACGTTAATTCATCTAGAACCACTAAATCATACGTGGGGTCTTCTAGTAACGGCGCTACTTGTGCCCACGTTCTTTCTGCAGCCTGAATATCCGCTTCTCTATCTTGCGTATCCCACGTAAAGCCCGTTCCCATCTGATAAAAAGTCACCTGAGGACATTGCTCTCTGACATATATCTCTTCGCCCGAAAGCTGCTGCCCTTTAATAAATTGAATAACTGCAACTTTTTGACCATAACCTAACGCACGCATAACCATACCAAAAGCAGAACTAGATTTGCCTTTACCATTTCCCGTTAGTAATACCGAGACTCCACGTTCTGTCGAGGCAGCTTCGATATGTGCGTCTACATTTTGCTTTTGCTTTTGCATCGACTTTTTATGTTTTTGGTTTTTGTCCACTATTACCTCTACAAGCGACATTTACTACAAATATACCCTAACTCTGCTCCATAAAAACGCACTGCAGTATAAAAAGGCATCATTAATTCGGCATAACAATAACATAATTCAGCGCGATTCGGAGTATAAATCCGTGGTACAGAAATTGAACAAGAAAATAATAGTCTATTACTTGAAATCAAGTGAGATAAATAACAAGGGGGATCAATAGATAATGAAAAATAAAGCAAAAGAAAAGAAAGAAAAAAGGCCGTGATGACTTCCGACCTTAGATAGCAATGTGACTATTTTATTAGAATAAACGAAGAACAGGGCTGAAATAAAGAGGAAACTAAAATGACGATTTAGTATTAATAACTTGATCTATATGCTCTTGATAAAAACCTTTATTTTTTAAATAACGCACCTGCTTTGCCAACTCAGACAAAGGCGGTGCATCTGTCAATTCAGCACCAAATCGTTTCTGCTTAACGGTTTCAGCCAAGACCAACCAGTCTATTGATTGACGGTCAAAAGCCGCTAGGGCTGTGCTCTCACAAATTCCTTTTTCTCTTAACTCAATCTTAATTTTAAAAGGGCCATTACCCGCATTCACTTTGGCTCGAATAAACGACTCTGTAAAACGCGTATCACTCTGATAACCCTGCTCTTTTAATTCATCCAGAACTGCTTGAATAGCATCAACTGCTGAGAATTTTTGTGAAAGCTTTCTGTATAGCTCTACACGAGAATACTCACGACGAGCAAGGTAACGTAGAGCACTCACTTTTATCGCCTTAACATCATCTGATCGTGTCGAAGAACGGTTGTAAGTATTATCAAAAGACATGTTGGTAGATGTATACGCTGTATTTGTCATTGTCATTACCGGTATTGGTTAGCTACCGTAGCTGGCTATAGCGGGGCTCATATTCTATAGCTAGCTACGGAAATTAAATGCGCTGCTTGAGTAACGACTCATTTACGCTTGCGGTTGATCAGCTGTTATTTCAACTACATTATCCGCAGCGCCCTCTACTGTATCAGGCAAAAATTCTCGACGAATAGCCAGTTCAACTTCTTCAGCTATTTCTGGTCGCTCTTGTAAAAACTTAATCACATTGTTTTTACCTTGGCCAATTTTTTCGCCTTTATAACTGTACCAAGCACCTGCTTTATCAATTAGCTCGAGTTTCACACCGTAGTCTATAACTTCACCTAAGCGGTTAATGCCACGACCATACATAATTTGAAATTCAGTTTGCTTAAATGGAGGGGCTACTTTGTTTTTGACGACTTTAACCCGGGTTTCAGATCCAACAATGTCTTCACCTTCTTTTACTGCACCAATACGACGGATATCTAAACGCACCGATGAGTAGAACTTAAGTGCATTACCACCAGTAGTCGTTTCTGGGTTACCGAACATCACACCAATTTTCATACGAATTTGGTTAATGAAAATGCACAAACAATTAGCATTTTTAATATTACCAGTGATTTTACGTAGTGCCTGAGACATTAAGCGTGCCTGCAAACCAACATGGTGATCACCCATATCGCCTTCGATTTCAGCTTTAGGTGTTAGTGCTGCAACAGAATCAATCACTATTACATCGACCGCTCCTGAACGAACTAGCATATCGGCAACTTCTAATGCTTGCTCACCAGTATCTGGTTGAGAAATAATAAGGTCGTCTACGTTAACGCCTAATTTCTCTGCATAAACTGGATCTAATGCATGCTCTGCGTCAATAAAGGCACATGTGCCACCTTGTTTTTGTGCTTCTGCAATAACTTGCAAAGTCAGCGTTGTTTTACCTGAGGATTCTGGGCCATAAATTTCAGCAATACGGCCTTTAGGTAAGCCTCCTATGCCTAACGCAATATCTAAACCGAGAGAACCGGTAGAAATAGCAGGAATTTTGACGAGCTCTTTATCGCCCATTCGCATAACTGTACCTTTACCAAATTGACGCTCAATTTGGCTGAGAGCGGCTTCCAAGGCTTTATCTTTGTTAGAGTCCATGTTTTTTTCCCCTTTCACTTTGCTTTTTACGGTTTGCTTGCTCAAAATATTATTCGCTTTTTTACGGCTTCGGCATAATCGCCTCACTCAATGATGGTTACTATAAACTTAAAATACTGTACGCGCAACCAGTACTATTATTTTATACAGTGTTTTTTGACTTTTTTTGCTCTAGCAGATCGATTTTTACCGCCAACACTTCATTAACCGATTGATTTCTAATAGATTTTCTATCACCTAAAAAATTATAGCAACGAGTGATGGCTTCATCGCCGCTAACTAGCCATGCAATCCATACCATGCCTACCGGCTTTGCTTTAGTTCCACCATCCGGCCCTGCAATACCACTGACAGCAATAGCCACATCGGCCTGAGCAGCTTTTAATGCACCTATAGCCATACTTTCAACTACCTGCTCACTAACAGCGCCACAAGACTCAATAACCGCCTCGCTAATACCCAGCAGCTGTTGCTTAGCAACATTACTATAGGTAACGAAGCCGTAAGAAAACCATCGGGAACTGCCTGGAATATCGGTAATTGCCTGCGCAATACCGCCACCTGTACAAGATTCAGCAGTCGTAACGGTATAACCGTGAGATAGGAGTAAAGCACCCAGCTGAGCGCTGAGGTTTTCTATGGGGGTATCACAAGGAACAGGTGATGAAAGACTAGATGGCGACATAACTAAAAACACATCCTAGAGCAATAATGTATCAATTTATTATACGCTGATTAGCCATTATCGCTCACCGGATAGTGTTTTATTTTTAAAACATTTTTGTTAGGCAGATTTAACGTCTAACGACGCTTGGCTTGAAAGGTACTCGCTATAAGTCCCTTTGAAACTGTGTAGCTCTTGACCTCTAATCTCGATGATATGTGTAGCCAATGACGATACAAACTCTCGATCATGACTGACAAATAGCAAGGTGCCTTCATAATGCTCTAATGCAAGATTTAACGCTTCGATAGATTCCATATCCAAGTGGTTAGTCGGCTCATCCATTAATAATACATTCGAATCCATCATCATCAACTTGCCGAACAACAGGCGATTCTTTTCACCACCAGAACAAACCGTAACACGCTTATTAAAATCATCAGCCGAGAACAATAAACGCCCCAATGTCGCTCTGACAATTTGATCATCGTGATTCGGTTTACGCCACCGGCTCATCCAATCAAAAAGATTAATATCTTCTGCAAAATCGTCGGTACTGTCTTGTGGACAATAACCTAACGCTGCATTTTCTGACCATTTTATTTGGCCATCTTGTGGGCTTAGCTGGTTCATTAAACAACGTAGCAATGTGGTTTTACCCGCACCATTTTCACCAATAATAGCGACACGCTCTCCCGCATCAATAATGATATTTGCCTTTTTGAATAACGTATTATCCTCAAAGCCATGACTCAGGTTTTCTAAGATCAATGCCTGACGATGTAATTTTTTATCTTGCTTAAATCGAATAAAGGGATTCATTCGGCTAGATGGCTTAATCTCATCTAACTTAATTTTTTCCAATTGTTTAGCACGGGACGTAGCCTGCTTCGCTTTCGATGCATTAGCCGAGAAGCGACTAACAAACTGCTGAAGGTCAGCAATTTGTGCGCTCTTTTTGCTATTCTCTGAATGCAAACGCTCCTGAACCTCCGTAGCTGCTCGCATAAAGTCATCATAATTGCCGGGGTACACTCGCAACTCGCCATAATCAATATCGGCCATATGCGTACAAACTGCGTTTAAGAAATGCCGATCGTGGGAAATAATGACCATCGTACTTTCACGCTCGTTAAGAATATTTTCTAACCAGCTAATGGTATTAATATCGAGGTTGTTTGTCGGTTCGTCTAACAGCAAAATATCTGGATCTGAAAATAACGCTTGAGCGAGCAATACACGTAATTTTCGTCCCGGTGCGATATCACTCATGAGGCCATAATGTAATTCTTGTTCAATACCGGCACCCATTAGAATTTCTTCCGCTCGGCTTTCGGCGGTATAGCCATCCATCTCTGCGAACTCTGTTTCTAACTCCGCAACTAACATGCCCTCTTCTTCTGTCATTTCTGGCAGGCTGTATATGCGATCACGCTCCTGTTTGATTTTCCATAGCTCAGCGTGCCCCATAATCACTGTATCAACTACAGTAAAAGCTTCGAAGGCGAACTGATCTTGACTGAGCTTACCTACTCGCTCATTAGGCGTAATAGAAACATTACCCGCCGATGGCGCAAGGCTACCATCAAGAATTTTCATGAAGGTTGATTTACCGCAACCGTTTGCACCGATTAGGCCATAGCGATTCCCGTTGCCGAATTTTACGGAAATATTTTCAAATAGAGGTTTTGCACCAAACTGCATGGTGACATTAGCGGTAGAAATCACAGGAAAAATCCTAAGGTTAAAGATCAGCCTTACAATGTTAATGAAAAGGCCAAGAGAAAAAACGAAGCTAAAAAAAAAGCCACCCTACTGGGTGGCCTTTCTTATAATGGTGGGTCGTGCGCGACTCGAACGCGCGACCAATTGGTTAAAAGCCAACTGCTCTACCAACTGAGCTAACGACCCGAATTTTGTGTTGGTAAACGTTAAGCTTGCTGCTCAACGAGGCGCACATATTAATGATTACACGGGAAAACTCAAGCCTTTTCTTCAATATTTATTTTTTATATTTCTGAATGACTCTAGCACGCTTATTTTACGCGTATCTAGTGGGATCTTCTGTACCGGCCTCGGCAAATCCTTGCTGCCTTAAACGACAACTATCACACTTACCGCAAGCATCACCGTCTGCATTTGCTTGGTAACACGAGATGGTTTCAGCATAATCTATACCCAACTCAACACCTTGCCGAATAATCTCTGCTTTGCTGAGATCAATCAGTGGGGTTTGTATCCTCAGAGGCCGGCCTTCAACACAGGCCTTTGTTGCTAAATTCGCCATTTGTTCGTAAGCCTTAATATAATCTAACCTGCAATCAGGGTAACCCGAATAATCAACCGCATTCACGCCGATAAAGATATCGTTAGCGCCCAATACTTCAGCCCAACCTAAGGCAATAGATAAAAACACGGTATTACGTGCAGGGACGTAAGTTACAGGAATGCCTTCGCTAGCAGATTCTGGCACATCAATGGCGTCATCCGTTAATGCTGAACCACCAATGGTTCGTAGGTCGAGAATAACGGTTTTATGTTCTTTTGCTCCCATCTTCAACGATAAACGCTCTGCAGCTACCAATTCAGCCCTATGACGCTGCCCATAATCGAAGCTCAAGGTGTAACAGTCATAACCCTGGCTTTGAGCGATGGCAAGAACCGTCGTTGAATCTAGACCACCAGAAACAAGAATAACCGCCCTGGGGGAAGATGGGCTAGAAGTAGATGAGTTCATGGAAGGTTTTATGGAAGGCGTCGTGGAAGGTGTCATGGAAAAATAATCCTATACAAGATAAAACGGTGTAAGCAACACATAATATTATGTAAATAATCAATACGGTTTAGCGACCAGGCTTGTCGCCCCAAAGCGCTTTATGTAGCTGCATTTGAAATCGCACTGGCGCACGATCAGCCAATATCCACTCAACCAGCTGGCTAGGTTCTAATTGCTCGTATATAGGAGAAAACAGCACCTCACCTACACTGCCTGCCAAATTATATTCACTCACCTTAAATAGCGACCACTCGTAATCTTGTCGATCGCCAATCACAAACTTGATTTGATCTTCCGCACGCAATAGAGAAATATTGTCATAATCATTACGTGACATTTCACCGGATGAAGGCGTTTTTACGTCCATTACGACACTGACACGCGGGTCGATATTATCAATAGCTAATGCGCCACTCGTCTCAAGAGAAACCTGCAAGCCGTTTTCACATAACTGAGCTAATAGTGTTCTTGCCTCTGGCTGAGCTAATGGCTCCCCCCCAGTGACACAGACATAAGTCGCACCATAGGACATAACCTTCGCCATAATATCGTCTAACGACATACGCTCACCGCCATAGAAAGCGTATTCCGAATCACAGTAATGACAACGCAAAGGACAGCCGGTAAGGCGCACGAATACCGTCGGCTTACCGACCGTTTGCGCTTCACCCTGTATCGAGAAGAATATCTCTGTTATTTTTAAAGAAGCACCAGATTTTGACATGAGTTTAAGACAACCGCTGAAAGCAAATGGATATGGATAAAAAATAGGCGGCGAGTATAAAGAAAAATGATTAAACAATCTATCTCGGCGCGTTAACAGCGGCTAGATCGATAGCTAACGTAGAAATGCTTAAGTAGAGGCACTTATATAAAAGCACTTATATAAAAGC
>AEVK01000186.1 GCA_000209515.2 gamma proteobacterium IMCC1989 | reverse complement strand
CGCCGCTCTCCCAGCTGAGCTAACCACCCATCTAACTTGCGTTGAGGTCGCGTATAATAATGTGATTTGAGATAAGGTCAACACTTTTTCGATAAATTCTTGTTTTAAAAGGGTATTTTTTTCATCTAATGGCTATAATGCGCTCAACTAGCCACGCTTAGCCATACTTGGCCATAACAACTCTCTAGGAATATTTTATGTTAGCTCGTTTTCTTGCTCTGGCGTCGTGCGCTGTTATTTTGTTTAGCTTATCTGGTGTGTTAGCAATAAGTGCATCGGCGGTGGTCGACATTTACGAGTTTGATACCGAATCGCAGCGAGAACGTTACTTTCAGTTAAGCGAGGAGCTACGTTGCCCCAAATGTCAAAATCAAAACCTTGCAGGTTCGGACTCCCAGATAGCCGGCGATTTGCGCCGCGAGCTACGTCGCTTATTAGAAGAGGGGAAAACCGATAAAGAGATTAAACGTTTTATGGTTGATCGTTACGGTGAGTTCGTTCTTTATAACCCTCCTCTACAAAAATCGACCTTAGTGTTGTGGGGCTTACCCTTTTTATTGTTTCTGGTCGGTGTGGTAGCGGTGCTTGTGTTGGTCAAGCGTAGAAAAGGCACCAAAGAATATGCTGCTAGTAGCGATAATTTAAGCGCAGAAGAGCGTCAAGCCTTAGATAGTTTACTAGATAAAAAGCCTTAATTAGCGCCGTTTTTAAATAAATCATAAGTAATTTCACACGATAAGCTTTTTTAGAAAATAAATTTTAGAGAATAAATAATGACCCTATTTTATGTTGGTGTTGCGTTACTTGTTATCCTTACATTGCTGTTTGTGTTATGGCCTATTATTACTCAATCACGCCATCGTGAACAAGATGTGACGGCGAGTGACTCGGTGCGGCAGTCGACTAATGTTGCGCTTTATCATGATCATCTAGCCGACATACAATCCTCTCTTGCATCAGGGAGTATTACCCAAGAGCAATTTGATGCATTAAATGCGGAGCTTGAGCGAAATCTATTGGAAGACAGTGCTGTGTCCTCAGGCGATCATGAATCTGGTGCAGTATTATCGGTTAATCGTCGTAAGCCGGTTGTTTTTTTTAGTCTATTGTTGTTGATCGTTCTTGTCGCAGCGGCTCTGCTTTATGGGCGTTTAGGCGCTTATTCATCTTGGCAGGTTAAGCAAGCCTTAGATGAGCGTTATGCGCTAGAGCAGGATTTTGTCGCCGCAGATGCATCTCAGCAGGGGCAGTTACAGGCAAAGATTATTGTGGCTAATCAACGATTGATCACCCGTTTGAAGGCGGATGTCAGTAATCATCCCGATAATTTACAAACCCGTGCTTTGTTAGCCAGAACCACTGCTGGTATGGGAGATTATCCAACAGCAATCGAGCAATTTAAGGCGATTCTGGAGTTGGAGTCAGAAGGTGTATCATCTATTCGGGCTGAATTAGCGCAGGCCTTATTTTTGCAGATGAATAATAGTGTGTCGCCAGAAGTGCAATCTCTGGTGGATGAAGTGCTTGTTGAAGATCCTAATAATACGGTAGGGCTCAGCCTTAGTGGGATAGGGGCGTTTCAATCGGAAGATTACGCAACAGCGATTAGCTTTTGGGAAAAAATGATCGCTATTGAGGGCGCTAATTCACCTAACTCTATTGCTTTGCAGCAAGGGATTAATACTGCTCGCCAACGTATGGCGGCGGCAGGTCAGGTATCCGATACTGCATCCACCGCCAGTACATTATCAGCGTCTCAGCCTGAATCTGTGACATCGGGCCCGCAAATTCCGGTAATGGTTTCGCTTGGGGAAGGTGTCACGGCGGCCCCAGAGGCGACGGTTTTTATTTATGCAAGAGCGTGGCAGGGGATGAAAGCGCCGTTGTCGATTGCTCGTATGCAGGTAAAGGATTTACCCGTCACGCTGTTGTTGAACAACTCTATGTCAATGGCACCATCGATGAATCTTAATACCGCAGCAGAGTTCGAGTTAGTTGCGCGTATTTCTCCTAGCGGTTCGCCGGTTCCTCAGGCTGGTGATTGGCAAGTGACTTTGGGGCCGGTCACCGCGGTTACGGCTGACAATGTATCTTCTGCTCATCAGCTTATCATTGGTTCTCAGCTGCCTTGATTTTTCTATGAGCTAGGCCTTTTCAATTTATTCCCTTCAGTATTAGTTGTTTTGCTCTGACTGGTGCTGAAGTGCAGAATCATCTCTCAAAAGGGTGAACGGGTTCTCGTCATCCACCTGTAACATTTTCGCTTGTTAGGGTGTCACAATGCCTCTAACCGTGTAAAATTGTGCCTTTAAAAGTAACCTATCCTCTGGGTTGCTAACACGTTGCTAGGACTGTTTTCCTTATAATAAAAGTGCTTGTTTTTAATTTAATAAATCAAATAAAAACAATGTCTTATGGATGGTATGTAAATTAAATTATGCGTTTGAAAAGTATTAAGCTTGCGGGTTTTAAATCATTTGTTGATCCGACTACCGTGTCGTTTCCCAGTAATCTGTGTGCGGTTGTCGGACCTAATGGTTGCGGAAAGTCGAATATTATTGATGCGGTACGCTGGGTCATGGGTGAATCTTCAGCGAAAAACCTGCGCGGCGAGTCCATGACGGACGTTATTTTTAACGGTTCTGGTGGTCGTAAGCCTGTCGGCCAAGCCTCTATTGAGTTGGTTTTTGATAATAGCGATGGCACCTTATTGGGTGAATATGCAGGCTTTGGTGAGATTGCTATTCGTCGTAAAGTGACCCGAGATTCACAAAATATTTATTATCTTAATGGCACTAAATGCCGTCGCCGGGATATTACGGATATCTTTCTTGGAACCGGTTTAGGGCCCAGAAGTTACGCCATTATTGAGCAGGGCATGATTTCTCGTCTTATTGAGTCTAAGCCGGATGAGCTGCGTGTTTATGTGGAAGAAGCGGCAGGTATCTCAAAATACAAAGAACGCCGCCGCGATACAGAAAATCGTATGCGACGTACCAACGAAAATCTAGAGCGTCTAACAGATATTCGTGAAGAGTTAGAGCGACAGTTGGTACGTTTAGAGCGACAAGCTAAATCGGCAGAAAAATACGCCGAGTTTAAGAAAGAAGAGCGCGACTTAAAAGCACAGCTACAAGCTTTACGGTATCGATTATTAGACGATGAAGCTAAACAGCGTCAGGCAGGCATCAGTGAGCTAGAGCTGAAAGTAGAATCTTTTGTGACTGACCGCGTGAGCCTAGAATCTTCGATAGAAAAATCTCGTGCTGAATATACTGAATTCAGTGACGCATTTAATGAGGTTCAAGGCCGATTCTATGGCGTAGGCGGTGAAATTGCCCGTTTAGAGCAGAGTATTCAGCATGTGCAAGAGCGCAACCGCCAGCTGCAAGAAGATATGTCGCGCACACAGCAAGAAGCCGATGATACGGCGGCCAATTTAGCGGCTGATCTCGAAAAGTCTGAAATGTGGGAAATCGAGCTAGAAGAAATTACACCAGAATTAGAAATGCTACAGGCTAGCGAAGAAGGTTCTGGTGATGAGCTGATGATCGCAGAAGAAGCTATGCAAGCATGGCAGCTAGAGTGGGGCGAATTTAATCTGCGTGCTGCAGAGCCTCGTCAAAAAGCTGAAGTAGAACAATCGCGTATCCAGCATTTAGAGCAAGTACAAACCCGCTTATTAGAGCGTATTCGACGCTTAGAAGACGAAAATCAGCAATTACCCGCCGATGACAACAGTGATGAAATGTCTCTGTTAAAAGAGCAACTTGCCGAAGCCGAAGAGCTAGTCGAAGAAAAAGCCTTACAGCTAGATGATGTAAAAGAAGAAACCGAAGGCCTGCGTGAGACAATTCAACAAGCCGATACGGAGCTTGATCAAGCACGCAACCAGCTACAAACAACACGTGGGCGTCACGCATCGTTAGAAGCGTTACAACAAGCGAGCATGGGCGGTGATAAATCGCTGGTGAGCTGGGTGAGCGATCAGTCTCTTGTCGATAATGCACGCCTATTAGAAAAGTTAACGGTAGTACCTGAATGGCAATCAGCAGTTGAAGCCGTATTAGGTGATGCTTTACAAGCCATTTGTGTCGATAACCTTGATTCTGTTGCAGGCATGTTGTCTTCTTTGGAGCAGGGCAGCTTGGTCTTATTTGATAGCCAAGAAAATAAAGCCCCGAGTAGTAATAACAAAGCGACACGCCTATTAGATCAAGTCACGGGTGATGCAGATGTTAAAGCTCTGCTAGATGGCGTTTACATGGCTAGCGACCTGTCGGAAGCATTGGCCTTAAGAGCGGAGCTAAGTCCTAATGAGTCGGTTATTACACCGGAAGGTATTTGGATTGGTCGTAACTGGTTACGAGTGAAGCGCCATGCGGATGCGCAAGCGGGTGTATTAGCCAGACAAGAAGAGTTAGAGCAGTTGAGCCTTACTCTCGAAGAAACCGAAGCGCGAGTAGCCGAGTTAACCGAGCAGTTGCAAACCCATCGCGATAATCTCAAAGAAGTCGAGCAGCAACGTGAGCAGTATCGTCGTGAAAGCGATGAAGTGAAACAACGTTTAAATGAGCAGCGGTCTGAATTAAGTGCGCAAGAAGTGCGTATAGAGCAAAGTGCCGTTCGTCGTCAGAAGTTATCTTTAGATATCGCTGAAGCCAAAGAACAAATGTCGATAGAGGCCGAAAGCTTGGCTGAATCACGCGCAACTCTAGAAATGTCTATCGGTGCGATGGAGCAAGATTCAGAGCAGCGTGAGGTACTTCTTACACGTCGCGATGAGATTCGTGAAAAACTAGACCAGACCCGCCAAAGTGCGCGTCACAGTAAAGATAAGCTACATGCTTTAGCTATGCAGCATCAGTCAGTGAAAACACAGCTGGCCTCTATTCGCGATAGTATTCAGCGTTTGAAAGAGCAAGATCAGCGCTTAAAAGATCGTCGTGAACAATTACAAGAAGCGATGGGAAATGAAGAAGACCCCACAGAAGAGCATCAATTAGAGCTCGAAGTTTTGCTGGAAAAGCGCGTCACTGTCGAAGAGGAGTTAACTCAATCTCGCCGTTCGGTGGAAACCGTTGAGCAAAAACTGCGTGACTCGGAGCAGTCTCGTGGTCGTATCGAACATGATTTACAAGCACTGCGGACACAATTAACAGAAAGTCGTCTGGGCGCTCAAACGATCCAAGTACAGCGCGAAACGATTGCTAAGACCTTGCTGGAAGAAGGTTGCGAATTAGCGGAGTTATTAGAACAGTTACCTGAAAACGCTCAAGAAAAGCCGTTTGAGGATGAATTAATTGCTTTAGGTCATCGCATTAATCGATTAGGCGCGATCAACTTAGCTGCTATTGATGAGTATAAGATTGAATCGGAACGTAAAAATTATTTAGATACACAAGATGCCGATTTAAGAGAAGCTTTAGAAACCTTAGAAAACGCGATCATGAAAATCGACCGCGAAACTCGTACACGCTTTAAGGAAACTTTCGATTCTATCAACTCTAGTATTCAAGAGTTATTTCCGAAAGTATTTGGTGGCGGGCATGCTTATTTAGAGCTTACCGGTGATGATCTACTGGATACAGGTATTGCTATTATGGCGCGACCTCCGGGCAAGCGTAACAGTACCATTCACTTATTGTCGGGTGGTGAAAAGGCGTTGACCGCCATTGCTTTGGTCTTCTCTATCTTCCGTCTTAACCCTGCACCTTTTTGTATGCTAGATGAAGTAGATGCGCCGCTGGATGATGCCAACGTAGGGCGATATGCTAAATTAGTGGAAGAGATGTCTAAGCAAGTACAGTTTATTTATATCACTCACAATAAGATCGCAATGGAAATGGCACACCAATTAATGGGTGTGACGATGCACGAAGCAGGTGTGTCGAGAATGGTAACAGTAGATGTTAATGAAGCTGCTGAACTGGCTTCTGCATAAAATTTCAAATGATCTTGAAAATCAAATGATTTTGAAAATGAAAGCGATATGAATAGCCACATGAAAAGCGACATAAAAAGTGACATGAAATTAACGAATATAATTATGCTTGAGAGGTTCTAATAGATGGACTTTACAATGAAACAGTGGATTGTCGGTTCAATCC
>AEVK01000187.1 GCA_000209515.2 gamma proteobacterium IMCC1989 | reverse complement strand
CTTTCTTTTTACCACCACTGTTTCCTTCTACATCACCTTCTGCATCTTCTGCGTTATCTACGTCATCATCAGCCATGTCAAAAGTCCGTCGTTAATCTTATTTATATGTATATGAGCAATAGATATGCCAGAAATAAAACAACGCTATTACTTACCTTAGAGGATAGTAGAAAATGGAAGCAATGGAAGAAAGGAAAGTAAGGGGAATAATGGAAGGGCTAAATGATAGAGTGGAAAGTAAATAAGAAACTTCATTCACCGTATATTTTTTACTCGAAACTAATACAGATATTCACTGCATCGCCACACTTTAATTAGTAGGCTGCTGATACAGGCAATATCAAATATAAGCATCAATCAAGCTATAAGAATGATTATTAGATTGTATTGGTGTAGTCAACACCTCATCCGATTCACTGTGAGAATTTTGACCAAAAGAACGTTGACCTTGCTCTTCTCCAGATTCTTCCTGAGATGACTGATCTGACACATCAACATCAGTGAGATTGAGCCCATCTTCAGCAAACATTTCCCTTAATCGCATTGATTGCTGGTCTAGCGCTTCACGAACACTTGGATTTTGAACAGTAAAACTCACTTGCGCCTGATCTTGGGTAAGCCCAACTTTTATCTGTAATGAACCCAACTCTGGAGGATCTAACTGAATAGTCGCCTCTTTAATTCCTTTAGACGACATCCACATCACTTTCTCTGTGACTGCTTCACCCCACTGTCCCGCTGATTTAAAGGAAGTGTTGAGTGAAAGCTGACTAGGAAGAAGGGATTCTGTAGACACCTTGTTCGCCTGTAATGGTGACGCTATCAACGGGGATAAAGTAGGCTTATCAATCTCTTTATTCAATGCTGCTGTAACATCAAAAGCAGCTCCCTCTGATGAGCCTGTAATAAACATAGAAGCATCACTGAGAGTAGCAGTATTGAGTAAGATGGAGCTAAGGTTATTAGGATTGAGGTTGTTGATATTATTAGGATATAAGCCATTCGCGCTAACCGCATTACCGCTAATAGCGTTCCCGTTAATAGCATTCCCATTAATAGCGTTCCCATTAATAGATAGCTTATTGAAAAACTCTGCCGCAGGTAAAGCACCTGATGTTGACATCGCTAAAGGGTTCACAGGCTTAGATGCGTTTCCTTCTAAAGCAATGGCTTTTTGCACAGCCTGACTTAGTTCTGGTATTACAGGGACTAGAGGTATTTCAGATACTAGAATATTGTCTTCGTTCGCCAATATAACGTCTTGCTGCAGCAATTCGCTTACTGGGTTTTGTAGTTTAGTCTCCTTATTTAACGATAACTCATCACCTTCCTCTGCAGGAAAAACCCCCTTATCATTATTAGTATTTACTACATCATTTTTTTCAACATCAGACTCTTTTTTATCCCGTATGTCTTCTCGAGAAGTTTTTTCAGACGCTTTTTCAGATGCTTTGTCATTGTCTTCATGTCTACGCTCTACTGAAGACATGCGATCCTTAAAACTGTCTTTAGTGTTATCTTTCGCATCTGTTTTTACATTATCGTTTACATTATCTTTTACACTATTTTTTACACCACCGTTTACATCCTCGTTTTTATTCTTATGGCTTATATCCGATGGTTTTTCTGAAAAATGAGGACGGTCTACTTGCGATGGACGCGAAGCCAATAACACACCTAAATTTGTATTACTCATAGTATCTCCAAAAAACGACGGCATTCACCTGCCATACAGAACATCTTTGCATAATATTTTATGTAGCTGAAGGCAATCAATTGCCTCTAGCACACTGAATTCCAAACTGACCTGATAAAAAGGCTATTGATTCAAAGAGAAGCAAATAAAATGCCAACAACAAAAATCAAGGTGTTTATAAAAGGAACAACTTAATCATTGGATGGAGAGGAATAAGCACGGGAAGATAGCTCATCAATGGTTTTTTGCAGCTTCTTTTCATCCGCAGCATTGAGCTGCTGCTCTCTTTGCTTAATCATTTTTTGTAAAACAGATATTTTATGTTGTTGCTGCATTAAAGACTGCCGAAGTGTAACGAGATGAGACTCGGCTAGCGTAACCTTTTCTTGCTGCTGTATTAATGCGTGCTGTAATTGCCCACAAAAACTTCGATAGCGCTGTAGGTCTGCTACGGTACACTGATGCTGTTCTCTTATTTTACGTTGATATTCTTGTAAATATTCATCTAAATCTTTCGCTTGATTTCTTTCTTGCTGAACAAATTCATCTGCTTTTAACACCTTTAACGCTAATTTTTCTTGTGTTTTCTGCGTTTGATTAAGTACTAATAAAAAATTAGCTGTTCCTGTCTTTTTATTCATTATTTAGATGCAGCCGGTTTTTCTGGAACGCATAAGGCATCCATTATTGACCTAAGTTCGAGTAAACTCACATCGCAATAAACAGCATCCGATATATCTTGTTGAATAAACTGTTGTAACCGTGGGAAATATTCTAATGCTAAATCCACTTCATTATCTGAGCCTTTAATATAAGCCCCAATATTAATAAGATCGCGGTTTTTATAATAATTCGCCAACAGCTGTTTAAAACGTTGCAACCATTTAATATGCGTTTTATCGACGATACTGGTCATTACTCGACTGATAGACATTTCCACATCGATAGCAGGATAAATACCACTTTCGGCAAGCTGCCTAGACAACACAACATGCCCGTCTAAAATAGCTCGTGCGGAATCGGCTATAGGATCTTGTAGGTCATCTCCTTCGGTTAATACCGTATAAAAAGCGGTAATAGAACCGCTCCCCACTTTACCGTTACCTGCTCGTTCGACTAGTTGAGGTAACTTAGCGAAAACCGATGGTGGGTAGCCTTTAGTTGCTGGCGGCTCACCGATGGCAAGTGCAATTTCTCGCTGCGCTTGTGCGTAACGCGTTAATGAATCCATTAATAACAGTACATCTTTGCCTTGATCACGATAGTATTCTGCAATTTGACTCGCTAACTGTGAAGCACGTAAACGCATTAACGGGCTTTCGTCTGCTGGGGATGCAACAACGACCGCGCGCTTTAACCCTTCTTCACCTAGGCTATGCTCGATGAATTCTTTTACTTCTCGGCCACGTTCACCAATCAAACCAACCACCACTACATCAGCGGTAGTAAAACGTGTCATCATTCCAAGCAAAACACTCTTGCCGACACCGCTACCAGCAAACAAACCAAGACGCTGGCCTTTTCCCACAGGAATAAGGGCATTAATCGCTCGAATACCCACATCTAATACCTCTACAATAGGCGCTCTCTGCAAAGGGTTAATACGGGTTTGTTCAGCAGACTTAATAGGCGCTAGATCATCGTTAGGGATACTACCTAAATCATCGATAGGTTGTCCCAAGCCATCAATGACTCGCCCTAATAAATGTTGGTTAATAATGAGTTTTTTGTCTGTTTTTTGTGGAATGACTCGTGCGCCAGAGCGCACTCCTTGTATTGATTTAACTGGCATCAAAAATAGCTTATCGCCACTAAAACCAACCACCTCAGCTTCTAACTCTTCCCCATGATCATCAATAACTGAGCAAGGACAACCAATCGCCGCATGAAAACCAACCGCCTCCATAGTGAGACCAATCACTCTTAGTAAACGACCTTCTACTACAGGCTCCACTGCTGGTGCGGTAAACGATTGATATGATTTGAGTCTCTCACTTAACGATAAATCAGTAGATGGCATTACGGCTCATTCTCTTGGTTTTTGTTTTCTGGTTCTGGTTCTGGTTCTGGTTCTG
>AEVK01000188.1 GCA_000209515.2 gamma proteobacterium IMCC1989 | reverse complement strand
CTAGCCGAAATTAAGTCTCCCTTAACTAAATGCTCACCTAATCTAGAGCCTATAAAGGTTACTGCGATTTCACTTAATTTATCCCAGACAGTAGTGGAAATAAGTCCGGTATGACGGTTTATTAATAAGACCACGATAGCAGTACAGAGACAGTAATATTAGTGTGAAGCTTCTAACGTTAGTTTTTCACCTTGTAAGTCTTTCGCGATCAACATGTAAATAGAGGGAATGACGAACAGTGTGAACACTGTGCCAATGGCCATGCCGCTGACTAATACAATACCAATTGAGTTTCTTGCCTCTGCGCCGGCACCCATCACAAAGATAAGCGGCGCGTGACCAGCAACCGTGGCGACGCTGGTCATTAAGATGGGACGTAGGCGAGTAATCGCGGCTTCTCTTACGGCGGCTAATTTTTGCATGCCTTGTTCTTGTAATTTATTGGCGAATTCGACTACTAGAATACCGTTTTTAGCGACCAAACCAATAAGAGTCACCAAGCCTACTTGCGAGTAAATATTTAAGGTGGTGGTCCAGCCATCGGTCCAAAATGCTAATTGCGGATTGGGCATTTGCAAGAAGGTAAAAATTAACGCGCCGAACATGGCTAAAGGCACTGAGCCTAAAATAATCACTAAGGGATCACGGAAGCTATTAAATTGTGCGGCTAATACCAGAAAAATTAATACTATCGCCAACATAAACGCCGGTAAAAATTTATTGCCTTCGCGCACTAATTGCCGTGACTCGCCAGTATGATCAATACTGTAGGTAGGCGGCATGAGTTCTTTCGCTTCTTTTTCTAAAAACGCTAAAGTCTCACCCAATGGCTTTAAACTCACACCACTTAACTTTACTGCGTTTTGTTGTTGAAAACGATTTAAACTGCGCGGCACAACGGTTTCGCGAATACTGGCAACGGTGCTTAATTTAATTAGGCTGTCATCGGGGCCAGAAATATAGAGGTTTTCTAGCTGCTGAGGGTTTAATCGTTCAGCGCGCTTTACCTGTGGGATCACGCGATAGCTGCGCCCTTCTATGTTAAAGCGATTAACAAAGTTACCGCCTAATAAAATACCTACATCGGTGCCCACTTGCTGCAAGGTCAAACCTAAGTCCGCGACTTTATCGCGATCAATCACTAGCTCGGCTTGTGGCTTATCAATTTTGGTATCGATAATAGGCGGAAAAGGAAATAAGCCAGCGGCCATACCTTTTTGTTTAATTTGTTCAACCACTTTTAAAATATCAACGGCTTCATCGGTTGCGGTAATCACAAATTCCACAGGAAAATTACCACCGCCCGGTAATGCAGGAGGTGTGACGGGAAACATAGTGATGCCAGGAATGGTTGCCAGCTCGGTTTGTACATCTAACAACACATCAAATACGGTTCGCTCTCTTTCATCCCATGGTTTTAATACCATGCCGCCAATGGTTGAGCCGGGTGCAATAATTTGAAAGACAAAATCCGTTTCTTCTGGGCTGGATAAAATTCGTTCGGCTTCGTCGGCATAAAACACTGCTTGGTCTAAATTGAGATTTGGTGAATCTTGAACAATACCAAAAATAACGCCCTGATCTTCTGTAGGAGCCAGTTCGCTTGCCGACATAGTGAATAAAGGAATACATAATAAGCAGGCAATCAGCCATACCGATAGCACCAAAGGACGCGCGCGCAATGTCGCATCTAAGATGCCACTATAACGATGTTTCACTCGATCAAATAGACGATGTACTTTTAAGGCAAAACCTTTTTCGTCGTCACCTTCTTTCAGAATATTTGCCGACATCATGGGTGATAATGTGAGCGCCACAATGCTCGAAATAATCACGGCACCAGCCAAGGTAAAAGTAAACTCTTTAAATAAGGAGCCAGTTAAACCACCTTGTAAACCGACAGGTAAATACACAGCAACCAATACTGCTGTTGTCGCGATCACTGGCCCGACTAATTCACGCGCGCCTTGTAAGGCCGCATCCAATTTATTCTGGCCTTCACTAATATGACGCTGTACATTTTCGACAATGACGATGGCATCATCAACGACCAAACCCACCGACAACACAACTGCAAGTAAAGTTAATAGGTTTAAACTAAAACCCATCAACTGCATTAAAAAAATAGCACCGATTAACGAGATAGGAATTGCTATTATTGGAATTAATACGGTACGCAATGAACCTAAAAACAGGAAGATAACTAAGATAACAATCAACAACGTTTCTATAAGAGTCCAACGTACCTCCGTGATAGAGGTTTCAATATACTCCGTTGCGTCGTAAGCGATACGCGCATCCATGCCTGATGGCAGCGTGGTCTGGATGGCTTCCATTTCTTCACGCACGAGCTTTATCACATCGAGTGAGTTGGAATTAGGCAGTGGCCAAATACCCATAAAAGTAGCGGTTTTTCCGGAGAAACGCACTTCTGGCGCGTAGGATTGTGACCCTAGCTGTACATCAGCGACATCTTTTAAACGAATCACCGCGCCGTTGTCTGAGCGACGTAACACCAGCTCTTCAAATTCGCCAACAGTTTGTAGATCGGTATTCGCCGATAAGCTCACCTGCACTAAGCTGCCATTGGTTTGACCCAATGCAGATAAAAAGTTATTGGCAGCTAACGCTTGGCGCACTTGGGTAGGCGATACATTGTGTGCCGCTAGGCGCTCGGGCTTTAACCAAATACGCATGGCAAAATTCCGTGCGCCCAAGACATCGGCGCGTTGTACGCCGTCCAGCGCAGATAAACGCGGCTGTACTACGCGAACTAAAAAGTCGGTGATTTGGTTACTGTCGAGAATATCAGACGTAAAACTAAGATAGGCAGAAGCAAATTTACTGTCTGCGGATTCTACGTTAATTACCGGCACTTCGGCCTCGGCGGGCAAGTCATTACGGACTTGATTCACCTTGGTATTAATTTCGGACAGCGCTTTAATGGGGTCGTAGTTTAATTCTAGACGTACATTGATGGTGGATACGCCTAGCTGACTAAACGACTCGATATAATCGATACCTTCTGCACCGGCGACTGCACGCTCAATAGGCGTGGTTACAAAGCCACGTACCAGTTCGGCACTTGCGCCAATGTAAGCCGTTTGAATGGTGACAACCGCGTTGTCGCTACGAGGATACTGACGCACAGACAGTGAGCTGATTGCCTGTAAACCAGCAATAATAATCACCAAGCTCACGACAATCGCGAGTACTGGGCGACGAACGAAGATATCAGTAAAGTGCATAATATTCCTTGGGTAATCGACAAGCTATTAAAAAGGTTTGTCGAATCTGCATCGTCAGTAAGAGGCTAAGTTTTTATCAATTAATACCAGGTCAAGTTCGGCATGACGGTTTTGAATAGAGGTAATCAAAACCGCTTATTGGTCTTTTAACACGGGGTTAAGGCTAAACTCGGGCACGACATCATTATTGATAACGACGGGCGCACCGTTGCGTAGTTTAAACACGCCTGCATTAACTACCATTTCATTTTCACTTAAGCCTTTGGTCACGACAACGTAATCACCTCGGGCTTCGCCTAAACGTACAAACTGTTGGCGTACAACAAGCTTTTCTTCTGACGTTTGTTGATCCGCTCCTTGCGCTAACTCGCTCTCATTGCTTGTGATAGATTCAGACACGGTATTATCCGTCGATGCTTCAATATCCGCTTCTTGTTCTGCAGTTTTTTTCTCTTCCTTCTTTGATTCTACTGTTTTTGGTTCTACCGTCTTTGGCTCTACGACAAAAACCGAGTCACCGTAGGTGGCATATTTTACGGACGTAATTGGGATTAATAACACATTAGACGTATTTGGCATCACCACTTCGATGTTGGCAAACATACCGGGTAATAGAGTATTTTCTGGATTCGATAGAATAGCCTGAATTTCTACGCTGCGTGTTTTACTATCAATCTCGGGGTTGATTGCATTAATTTTTCCAGTGAATACCGTATCAGGTACCGCATCTGTTTTTAGACGCACGGTTAAGCCAACTGATAATTCGGGTAGATTTTGTTGGGGTAAGAAAAAGTTAACAAACATTTGATCAGTGGCTTGCAACGACACCAATGGCTCGCCAGCAGAAATGGATTGCCCTAGGTTAATAAGACGAATACCTAAGCGGCCTTTAAATGGTGCTCGAATACTTTTTTTCTCGATAGCCGCATTAATATTATCGACTTCAGCCAAAGCTGATTGATAAGCGTTTTGCGAGCTATCGTATTCAGACTTTGAAGCGACTTTACGTTTGTATAATTGACTAACACGAGAAAAATTATTTTTAGCTAATGCCGCTGCTGATTTAGCCGCGCGTAGCTGTGCTTTTTCTGTCGATATATCTTGCTCAACCAATAAGTCCCCTACTTCGACTTCGCTACCGGCATCGAATAGTATTTTAGTGATGCGGCCTGATAAATCAGCCGTGACTTCTAAGCCTTTTGCCGCTTCTAACGAACCAATAGCAGTAAGTGTAGATTCCCACTCATAAGCTTTCACTTGTTCGGCAGAGATTGTTGTTGGTGGCTCCTGCATGGTCTTACCCATATCAATCAGGGTAGATATTTGCAAACCTTTCACTGAGGCAATCGCAGCTATAACTAACACTATGCCTAGTATCGTAAAAAAGACATTTTTCATTGTCATCAAACAAAATCCTATGTATGGGTACGAATGAGATTAAAAAGCACAACTAAAAAGCACGATAAAAAGAATACAATAAAACGGGAACCAGTTTATTGAGCAAGAAATATCTTGCCCATTAAACTCATTATTAATGGTTTATCCTGCGGAGAGTGCTGCTATACCACGCTGACAATCCGCCATAATGTCCTTAATATCTTCTAGACCAACAGCAATACGAATCAGATTTTCAGTGATGCCTGCTTGCTGCTTGGCTTCATCAGATAGTCGACTGTGGGTCGTCGTGGCCGGATGCACAATAGTGGTTTTAGTATCACCTAAATTGGCGGTGACCGATAAAATTTTCATCGCATTAATAAAACGCCATGCTTCATCGCGATCGCCTTTCACTCTAAATGATAAAACACCACCAAAAGCACTTTGCTGTTTACGTGCAAGTACGTGACCTTCGTGAGTCGGCAAGCCCGCATAAAATACTTTTTCGATTTCGGGTTGTTCATTCAACCACCACGCTAACTCCAGCGCATTACAAGAATGTGCTTGCATGCGTATACGCAAAGTCTCTAAACTTTTAAGAAAAATCCACGCGTTAAACGGGCTTAAGGTTGCACCGCAAGTACGGATCACCGCTAGCACTTCATCCATTTCTTGGTGTCGACCAACCACCACTCCACCCAAACAACGACCTTGACCATCTAAATATTTAGTAGCGGAATGAATTACAATATCCGCTCCCATTTCGATAGGACGCTGTAGTGCAGGTGTACAAAAGCAGTTATCAACAACCAATAAACAATCGTTACTTTTAGCGATTGCAGACACGCGTTCGATATCTGCCACTTCGCATAAAGGGTTAGAAGGGGTTTCTAAAAAAAGTAATTTTGTTTTATCGGTGATGGCGGCTTGCCACTGATCATAATCAGTGAGTGTGACAAAACTGACCGATATCCCAAATTTTTTCAAATATTTGGTGAACAACACATCGGTTGTACCAAATACACTGCGCGAACACACGATATGTTCACCGCTTTCTAGTAAAGCCATGCAGGTAGTTAGAATCGCTGCCATACCTGACGATGTAGCGACGGCAGTTTCTGCACCTTCTAATGCGGCGATTCGATCTTCAAAAGTACGCACAGTCGGATTAGTGTAACGGGAATAAACGTTGCCGTCTTCGTCACCAGCGAAACGTGCAGCCGCTTGCTCTGCTGAATCGAAAACATAACTAGATGTCGTAAAGATAGGCTCGCAATGCTCGCCTTCACTGGTGCGTGAAATACCTGCACGAACGGCTAAGGTATCAAGACCTAGGTTAAGTTCATGATCTTCGATAAAGTCTTTTTTATCGCTGTCCATTGAGTTTTCAACAATGCTCTCGATAGCGTTCTTACTAGAACTTTTTACGTCGCCATCATTTTGATCGTTCATGATCTCATTCTCTTTTCTTAAATTAACCCTAGGCATTCTCTGCCGAGTCGTTATGAATACCAACAACGTTACTATTATCTAGATCTAGCTCTCGCTGCTTAGTTTGTGCTTTTTCGCTACGTTTTTCGGCCAAGCGATCTAAGTAGGATTGATCAACATCATGGGTGACATAGTTGCCATCAAATACTGCACAATCGAATGCGGTGATTTCTGGATTACCTTCTGATGAAGCCTGTATCAAATCTTCTAAGTCTTGATAAACTAACCAGTCAGCACCTATAGCTTTACACACTTCATCTGTTGTTAAGCCATGAGCTACTAGCTCTTGCGCGGTGGGCATATCAATGCCATAAACATTAGGGTACTTAACCGGTGGCGCTGCTGATGCGATATACACTTTTGCTGCGCCTGCATCGCGAGCCATTTGGATAATTTGTTCACATGTTGTACCGCGCACAATAGAGTCATCAATCAGCAGGACATTTTTGCCCTTGAATTCTAACGAGATCGGATTGAGTTTTTGGCGAACCGATTTTTTGCGTTGCTGTTGACCCGGCATAATAAATGTACGGCCGATATAACGATTTTTTACTAGACCTTCACGGAATTTGACACCTAAAGTATGTGCCAGCGCTTGTCCTGCTACACGGCTGCTATCTGGAATAGGAATCACCACATCGATATCGTGTTCGGGGAATTCTCGCAGAATTTTTTCTGCCAGCTTTTCGCCTTGACGTAAGCGCGCTTTATAAACAGAGATACCATCGATAATTGAATCTGGACGAGCAAAATAAACGTGTTCGAAAATACATGGCGAATACTCTGCGCCTTCTGCACATTGCCGAGTATGTAACTCACCTTCTTTACTGATGTAAATGGCTTCGCCGGGACGAACGTCGCGGGTCAGTGTAAAGCCAGCCACATCTAGTGCTACGCTTTCTGAGGCAATCATATACTCTGTACCTAACGGTGTTTGTCTCTCACCAAACACTAATGGTCGAATACCATTTGGATCACGAAAAGCCACCAAACCATAGTTAGCGATTAAGCTGACGACAGCATAGCCACCAATCGTACGCTTATGCACGCCTTCAATCGCACGCATAAAATCTTCTGCTGTGGGTTGATGCTTATGAATTTTTTGTAATTCTTGTGCAAATACGTTCAGTAATACTTCGGAATCAGAGTCAGTATTCATGTGACGTAAATCAGTGCGATAAAGATCTTCACACACTGATTCCGCATTGGTTAAATTGCCATTGTGCGCTAAAGCAATACCATAAGGTGAGTTCACATAAAATGGCTGAGCTAATGCAGGTCCTGAGCTGCCTGCAGTAGGATAACGCACATGACCAATACCGTAGTTACCCACTAAGCGCTGCATATGACGCGTACGGAATACGTCTTTCACCAAACCATTGGCTTTTTGCTGTGATATACGACCATCTTCACAGGTCACCATTCCAGCAGCATCTTGACCACGATGCTGTAACATCGTTAATGCATCATATAACTGCAAATTTACGTCACTTTTACCAACAACGCCAACAACACCACACATAGGCTTTAACTCTTAAATATAACGAATGAAAAGATTAGATTACTTGGGAAAACAAAGCAGAAACAGACGACATTAGTTCATGGAAGCCTTCTTCCATACTCAAAAAATGAGGAATAAGTGTTGATTCCATCCACCAATTATCTTGATCGACTGGGATAATAATTGGTACATACAATACGGCAGCTAGAATCATCAATACACCTCTAGCGAAGCCAAAAACAACACCAAAAACACGGTCAGCATTAGACAGACCAGCCACTTTTACTAATGACGACAATAGATAGCTAAGTGCGCTTCCTAGTAATAAAGAGACAATAAATAAGGTAGAGAATGCAGCCATTTGCTGCGCCGAAGGCGTGGAGGCATATGCCTCAAAATGCGGTACAAGATGCGGGCTAAATAACGTAGCAATAACAAAAGCAGCAACCCATACGGCCAAGGATAAGGCTTCTTTGATGAACCCGCGTTTTAAGCTAATCACACTAGAGATTAGCAATATAAGAATAATTACCCAGTCGGCCCAATTCATTGTCATGGTATTTACACGCTGTAGGCTATCAATGAAGGCGGCATTTTAGCAGAGCGAACTCAGGGTTTATAGCTAAGTATGGGAGTTCGAGCATGAAAATCCGTTTATTTGTCGGAAAAACGTAAAATCTGGCTTTTTAAACGGTATATTTTATCGATATCTTTTTTTGCTGTAGCCGCTCTACTCAGATCGATATAGGGGCCAACGAGCACACGATAAAACTGCCCTTTGCTGGTCTTAACAGATCGAACATAGGCTTTGTAGTTTTTGTCGAGTAGCTTCTTATTTAAGGCATCAGCATGCGACTGAGACTGAAAGCTGGCTATCTGAATCACCCATGACTCCGGCAAGCCTTTTTTATCGAGTTTAATGGTAGGCGTGGATACTGTCGTAGGTGTAGATACCGTAGATTTCTTAGGAGACGATTCTTTTGCCTTGAGAGCTTTTGATGCAAGTTCTTTACTTGCCGAGACTTTAGCGTCTTTAGCCGTGGATGCATTCAATATCGACTTAATTTCCTGCTCGGATAAAGCCGATTCTGCATCAGGCTGGAATGCATCATTCGGGCTGGGTGCTGGAATTTGTGTGGTAGCTTGAGGCGATTCTATAACGATGGTGCGAACGTCTGGCTTAGGTGGAATTAATGATTGGGTATTCACCGCCACCCTACCATCGCCTTCACGACTAAAGAGAGAAGGTAAAAAAATCACTCCAAGTGACATTAAAACCATTGCGCCAACGAGCCGCTGCTTCATTGTTATATCCAACACTCACTCCTACCTGTTTAAACGTTTTTGCTTGCTCGCCGTTTGATTTATGAACTCAATTGATTCTATTACGATTACTCACAAAGTTTATAATCCACTGTGTGCTTGTATCGCTGCAACAGTAAAAAACGAACCGAACACCACTATTCTATCATGCTCACTGGATTCACTGACGGCCTTATCAAAAGCCTGCTCAACTGTATCGAAAGTACGACACGGTTGGTTAGCCTTTTTCAACGCATTATTTAACGTAGACAGAGAGGCCGCTCGTTGATTCGTTACTAGCTCTCCAACAAACCACTGATCAACCTGATCAGACAATACATCGATAATCGAGAGGATATCTTTATCGTCCATCACGGCAAATACGGCCAAGATAGTAGCATTAGGATGGGCGGACGACTTATCTAGCTGCAGGCGATTTCTTAATACTTGTGCGGCGGCAGGGTTATGCGCCACGTCAAAAACAACCTTTCTATTTTGATACTCGCACGCTTGGTAACGCCCATTTAAGTGCAGCTTACTTAATATAGTATTTAATAATAACGAACATGACTCGACTGACTCTGGTAATAACTGAGACATATGCAAGGCTTGTAAACCAGCCACTACGCTATCTAGCGGTAATGTTGGTAATGGCAGCGTTATTGCTTCGGCATCATTGTCCGCTAACCGGTCACGCTGCCATCGCCATTGCTTATCACCCAGTAAACTTGCCGTAAAGTGTTGGTTAATCACAGCAACAATACCATCATCTACGCTATTTTCTACACGACCTTCTGCACTATCAGCTACACGATCTTCCGCTTGTTGCATTTGAATAAAATCTAATAAACTTTTCGTTAGATTTTGTTCGGCAATGACAGTAGGACGACCTTTTCTGGTAACACCTAATTTTTCTACAGCAATCACCTCTCTATCGCTGCCTAGCCACTCTTCATGATCCACTGCGATAGATGTCACGATAGCAATATCGGCATCGACAATATTAACGGCATCTAAACGTCCGCCAAGACCTACCTCTAATACAACATATGGAATCTGCTGTTGCACAAATATCCATAACGCAGCCAAGGTGCCGAACTCAAAATAGGTTAACGAAATATTTCCTCGGGCTTCGTCAATCGCAGCAAACGCATCACAGACTAGACTATCATCTACTGGTTTACCGTCGATACGGATACGTTCGCAATAGTGATGTAAATGAGGGGAGGTATAACTGCCGACTTTATAATGCTGGGCAATTAATGTTTGCTCAATCGTAGCAACACACGAACCTTTGCCATTAGTGCCAGCAACGGTGAAGACTCGCCCAGCTTCAACTGCTAATGCAGCAGAATGCTCATGACTGATAGATGAAGGCGCGCGTAGAAGGTTGAGTTTATTAGCCACTTGGTGAATACGTGACAGACCAAGATCAATCGCTTGAGGGTGAAGCGTTTCTAACCACGCTAACCAATCAGAGAGTAATGAAAAGCGTGGCATAGAGACTTTATCGTTATAATTTATGAATGCAGGAAAGTTATGGCTGTTCTTGCGTTGGCTGCTCTACTGATGACTCTTCTACTTGCTCTTGCACAGGTTCTGCCACCAGCTCAACGGGAGAGTAATTAGTAAACTTAGCCAATAGACCACCTACTTTTTCACGAGCATCTTTGCGATGAATAATCATGTCGATTGCGCCGTGGTCGAGCAAAAATTCACTGCGCTGAAAACCTTTGGGTAATTTTTGACGAATCGTTTGTTCGATAATATGCGGGCCGGCAAAGCCAACACGTGCGCCGGGTTCTGCGGCATTAATATCACCTAGCAATGCTAAACTTGCTGATACACCACCGTAGACAGGATCTGTCATAAATGAAATGTAGGGCGTTCCTTGTTGTTTTAAACGCTCGATAACAGCACTCGTTTTCGCCATCTGCATAAGGGAGATAAGCGCTTCTTGCATACGTGCGCCACCGGTAGCAGCAAAGCATACAAAAGGAATATTTTCTTCTAAAGCAACCTGAGCGGCACGAGTGAATTTTTCACCCACTACATACCCCATTGAACCACCATGAAATGAGAATTCAAAGGCAACCGCCACCACGGGCTGACCATTAAGCTGACCTCTCATAGCGACTAATGCATCTTTTTCGCCTGTTGCTTTTTGTGCAGCGGACAAACGATCTTTATATTTTTTAACATCTTTAAAATTTAAGCGATCGACCGGCGCTATATCTGCGGCTAGCTCTTCACGGTGTTCTTCGTCGAGAAATATATCTAGTCTGCGTCGAGCGCCGATACGAAAATGATGATCACATTTTGGGCATACATCTAAATTTCTTTCTAGTTCTGGTCGATATAGCACCGAGCCACATTTGACGCACTTTTTCCAGAGACCTTCTGGTACGCGACTACCGCTACCGCCTTTGGTGCCTGATCGACTTGGTACAATTTTATCTAGCCAGCTCATGTTGCTCTCTTTTATTCGCTATGGATTTATACGCTTTAAGGTAAAAAAGTAAGTAGGATTAACCACTTTCTTTTATCCAATATTTATTAGTTATCAAGGCCACTGCGGATCTCCGCAGTCAATTGCCCTACCGCGGATAAAACCACATCGCGATGTTCATTTTGTAATGCGCCCATTTTATCAACAAATACACTACCAACAACAGCTCCATCGGCATATTCTGCAACAGATTTTGCCGATGCGCCGTCCTTGATGCCAAATCCTACGCAAATAGGTAAATCTGTATGTTGTCGAATCAGCGTTAGCTTATCTTTAACCGATTTCAAATCTAGATTGCCAGCACCTGTCACACCTTTGAGCGAGACATAGTACACAAAACCACTGGCTAAGCTAACCACTTCGCGGATTCGCTGTACTGTTGTTGTTGGTGCCAGTAGAAAAATATTTTCGATCTCTACTTTTTTCAGCTCTACATTTAACGCGACAGCTTCTTCTGGCGGTAAATCTACCGTTAGCACTCCATCGACACCCGAATCTGACGCTATGGTGGCAAACTTACTGTATCCCATTCGCTCAATTGGATTCGCATATCCCATTAACACCACTGGTGTATCGGTATCGGTTTCTCTAAACTGCTTTACTATCGCCATGGTACTGGTGAGGCTAACATTATGAACTAAAGCGCGCTCATGCCCTAGCTGTATTACCGGCCCTTCTGCCATTGGGTCAGAAAAAGGAATGCCTAGTTCTATAATATCTGCCCCATTACTTACCAAAGCATGCATAGCATCTAAAGTAATATCGGGCGATGGATCGCCACTCACGATGTAAGTGACTAATGCTTTTTTATTCGCTTGTTTAAGCGCTAGCATGCGCTGATTAATACGATTCATGTTGCTCTTCATCTTAAACAGTTATTCCGTCTAGTTCTGCCATGGTTAGTATGTCTTTATCACCGCGCCCCGATAAATTAACAATGATAATTTTATCTTTAGGCATATCACGCGCCATTTTTTCTGCGTAGGCCAATGCATGACTGGTCTCCAACGCAGGCATAATACCTTCGATCTGGGTTAGCTCTCTGAATGCCGCTAATGCTTCTTGATCGTTAATAGCTACATATTCCACACGGCCAATATCTTTTAACCATGAATGTTCTGGACCTACACCAGGATAGTCTAAGCCAGCAGAGACAGAATGCGTATCAATAATTTGGCCGTTTTCATCTTCCATCAAATAAGTGCGGCTGCCGTGTAAAACACCAGGGATCCCGTCGTTTAGAGGCGCTGCATGACGACCGGTTTCTACGCCGTCGCCTCCGGCTTCTACACCATACATTTCGACGGATTCATCGTTAAGGAAGGGATGGAATAGGCCAATGGCATTTGATCCACCGCCAACACAAGCCACTAATGCATCAGGTAAACGTCCTGCTTGATTAAGGCACTGCTGACGCGCTTCGCGACCGATGATTGATTGGAAGTCTCTCACTAGTTCAGGGTAAGGGTGAGGCCCTGCAACAGTACCTATGATGTAGAAAGTATCATCAACATTAGTCACCCAGTCACGCATCGCCTCATTCATTGCATCTTTTAGGGTACGAGTGCCAGAAGTCACTGAGTGTACTGTTGCACCTAACAATTTCATGCGGTACACATTGAGCGCTTGTCGGCGAACATCTTCTTCGCCCATAAACACTTCGCACTTAAGCCCTAAACGCGCGGCAACCGTCGCACTAGCCACGCCATGCTGACCTGCTCCGGTTTCCGCAATGATACGGGTTTTACCGGAATACTTAGCCAATAACGCCTGCCCTATGGTGTTGTTTACTTTGTGCGCGCCAGTGTGATTCAAATCTTCACGCTTTAAATAAATTTGTGCTCCACCAATTTTTTCGCTCCAACGCTCTGCGTGGTATAGCGGTGATGGTCGACCGACATAATGCGCCATATCCTTATCAAATTCCGCTTGAAATACAGGATCATTTTTTAGACGCTGGTACATCAAGTCTAAGTCATCTAATGCCGAGATCAGCGTTTCAGAGACAAAACGACCACCATAAATACCGAAGTGACCTGCTTTGTCAGGGAAGCTAGAAAAATCAATATCTGCTACGTTCGTTAAATCATTCACTTAATGTTACTCCACACTTCTTGGGTTATTAGCAATGCGTTTACACTTAGGTCTTACTCTCAGGTTCTTATACAGACCTTACATCTTGAATTAAGACTAAAAGGACCGTCATTAGAAAGACTATGTGACGCTAGCGTAATGATTAGTAAATTATACTCTTTGCGTTTTTAATAAAGTCAGCGACTTTTTGAGGGTCTTTTTTTCCGGGTGATACTTCAACACCGCCACTTACATCGACACCGTAAGGTCGTGTTGTCGCTACAGCAGCAGCAATATTATTAGGAGTCAAACCACCCGCTAAAATAATAGGCGGCAGTCCTTGCTTGTCTGGCTGTCGTACTGACTGTTGTGCTGGCTGTCGTGCCGGCACTCGATTCCAGTCAAAGGTTTCCCCTGTTCCGCCGGGCACACCTTTGCGATAAGCATCCAATAATATGCCGGATGCATTAGGGTAAGACTTTATTACTTGCTCAATGTTTATATCTGCCTTCATTCGTATGGCTTTCATATAGGGACGATGAAAAGCGTCACAAAAATTGGGGGCTTCATCACCATGAAACTGCAATACGTGCAGGCCAACCGAACGAATAATATTTTCTATGCTGGGTTTACTTTCATTAACAAACAGCCCCACCACTGTGATGAAAGGCCCAACAGCCAGTGATATTTTTTTTGCTATATCAGTTGACACGTAACGAGGGCTAGGCGGATAAAACACTAAACCAATAGCATCAGCACCAGCCTCAACAGCAACTAATGCATCTTCAACCGAAGTAATACCACACACTTTTACGCGAGGAATGAATTGATGGCTTGCTAATAGACTCACATTAGTTCCAGAATCGATATTACTCATTGGATACATTCAAAAACAATGGAAACTCGACGGCAGCTATAGAATAAGATAACAATGAATTTTAACAGACTTCACGTCGCTAAGAAATACGGGCCTTTCGGTCTTTGTGGTAATCGGTGGCTTTCATCATATTCGACAGCAACTAAGTACAGACCATCTGGTGAAGCAGTGATGCCTCCACACCGCCTATCTTTACTTTCTAACACCTCTTTTGCCCACGATACTGGCTTCTCACCAGCGGCAATAGTGCTGAGCACTCCCACAATATTTCTCACCATATGATACAAAAAAGCGGTCGCTTGAACTTCGATCACAATAAAATCATTCTGACGATGGACTTTTATATAGTGCATATCACGTATAGCGTTATTCGCCTGACACTGAGACGCACGAAATGCATTAAAATCATGTCGCCCTACCAGAGCTTGGCTCGCTTCTGCCATTGCATCTATATCTAAACTTCGTCGATCCCACGTAACGAAGTTTTTGAGTAATGCTGAATGGGTACGGGAGTTGTATATCACGTAACGATATGTCCGGTGCTTAGCACTGAAGCGCGAATGAAAATCACAGCTAACATCCTGCGCCCAACGAATAGCAACTCCATCAGGCAACTTTGCATTTGCGCCTCTTAACCAAGCCGTATCTTTACGCTTGGCTAAGGTGTCAAAATGGACAATTTGGTTGGTCGCATGTACACCTGCATCAGTTCGACCAGCACAAACCAATTTGATAGGTTCATTAGCAACTAATGACAGTGCGTTTTCCAATGCTGATTGCACCGTTTTTTCATCGTGAGGCTGCGATTGAAATCCATGAAAAACATGCCCGGCATATTCGATGCCCAAAGCCACTCGCTGCATTCCTTCGGGAAAGCCATCAACGGTATTAATATCGCAATTGCGCTTATAAGGTTTTTTATTAGTGAACATAGTTTCTAGTATAAAGAGTAAATTGACTCATCATATTTAGCGAAAATAAGGAAGCTCTGAACAAGTCATGAATGGTTTTTCGCT
>AEVK01000189.1 GCA_000209515.2 gamma proteobacterium IMCC1989 | reverse complement strand
CGTAACCTGAACTAACCAACCGCGACAATTAAGAAAACCGTATATGGCGATATGACTTAAAAACGCCAGATTAAGAACGCCAAACTTACTGACAAACCGATTTCACTTAGTGGCACACCACAACGAAATAACTGAAGTGAAATACCCTGCTTTGCCATTAACTGCACCAAAAACGAAACTTCCACTATGCGGTTTAGGAAAAGCTTAATACCATGATAGCTAAATTGTGAACGTTTATTAAATTACACAACCAACCATGCT
>AEVK01000190.1 GCA_000209515.2 gamma proteobacterium IMCC1989 | reverse complement strand
CCCGCACCGCCGCCGCCTAAGGCAGTCAATTGCGCTAATGTTAGCGTTAAATCGTCTGCGTCTGGCTGCGCATCGGCAATCGTTAATACTGTACCTGATGCCGCTAGGCCTGCTGATGCAGTCAGCGTAAATGTGCCTCCAGTTACCGTACCAGTTTCAGCAACAGAGATATCGCCTGTTGCCGCAAGGTTGGTATTGGTCGTCGCGATGGTAGGATCCGCATCATCTTGAGGTGTGACAGTCACCGTTAACGTGGCTTCGTCAGTATCACCGTCAACCGCACCTTCATCTAATAAATAGGTAAATACGTCTGTCTGAGGACCTGAACCCCCTTCAGCAACCGACTCTAAAGCCTGTGTCGCTGCGCGAGTATTATCTAATGTGTAGGTATACGTTCCGTCTGCTGCAATCGTTAAATCACCATAAGTACCCGTAATAACAACGGTACCCGCAACCGGGACTGCCGTATTAGC
>AEVK01000191.1 GCA_000209515.2 gamma proteobacterium IMCC1989 | reverse complement strand
CACCACCATTAATAACATCATCTCCAGCGAGTCCATGCAAAACGACAGCACCTTGAGTTCCCGCGGTGATAGTATCATTAACGGCAGAACCTATTTCTAAATCATCGCTGCCAGCAACGACGGAATTAGAAATAATGTTATCCACTACGTTTGCGCCATCTTCTAAATAGTTATCCGACAATATACCTACAGATATTGTGCTCGAGGCTGTCGCAATTTTAGCGGTTACAGACTCAGCAGTTGCGTTGACAGTAAAACTAATAGCAGTGTCAGCTGTAGGGGCAGGCGATACACCGCTGAAATTAACTGTTAAATTACTGTAATTCCAACCAATAATATCTACAGTAGTTGCAATACCGTCGGAAGAATTTACACCGTCGCTTAGTATAGCTCCTACGGGTATATCGCCAATAATAATACTTGTAATCGTATCTGTTCCCTGAGGAACAATAGATAGTGATGCGAGACTGATATCATCACTTACGCGCCCAACACTGACCACATCTACATTGGTGCCTAACTCAGTATAGACAAATGACTCACCATCTTTTGCTTGGGCAAAATAGCCGCCGTCTGCACGATTAACGAACAAGCCCGGAGAGGAAACCACATTGCTATTATTATCTTTAGCATGATTAGAAGACAACACACTAGCATCTACATTTGGGGCTTCATTAGCATTAAAGCTACCAAACTGACCACCTGCATTGATCAAGTCTTCTGTACCGGTGTATAAATCAAAGTTATCAACGCTAAGCTCTTTAAACGTGCCATTATCCGACAGGCTTATCAGAAAATAGCCGTCACTTGCATATGCGTTACCTAAATACGCTTCTAACGTGTAATAACCAGATACTGGTGCTACAAATGAAGATGTCGATACCACACCCGTAGAATAAGTCTCACTCCCTTTATCGTTTACACCTGAATTAAAATTACCATAAGAATCCGATTCAGTGGTCACCATGACTTGACCACCAAGCTCTATATGCAGAGCATCATTACGAGAGCCGCCAAACTCATAAGTGTGTCCTGCCTCTAGATAAATCAGGCCTGTTAGTGAATAAACATCCTCATTACCGAGCTGTAAAGACACAGCAGACGAGCTTGGATTCGCTACCTCATTGATTGCGCCCTCACCTATACCTGTGACTAAACGAGACGAGCTGCTAGCGGTCGTACTGCCAATACGGGACTCGATATCAGATGCGATGTTAGCCGCTTCATCAAGGTCTACCGTAATTGGACCATCGTTACCGTTGTCATTACCATTGTAAAAAGTCAACAACAGACCGGTTGAATGGGGTACTGAGCCCGAACTAGCTGTGATAATGGGACTTTGGGCCAAAACATCTGTTTGTCCATTAATAGTAATGGACAAACTAGATGTTGCCGCATCACCATCACCATCGGTTACGGTATACGTAATCACATCCGTCAGTGCCGGAGAGCCATCATTTAATGCATCAACATCTAGGTTGTCATTATCTAAGGTATAAGTATATTGTCCATCACTATCTATCGTTACACTGCCGTATGTCCCAACAAATGTACCAGCAGTGACTGGCTCATCATTTAGCACCGGATCTAGAATTGTATCGGTATTATCTCCAGCAGACGCGTTAGTTGCTCCGTAAACGTTACCCGTAATAGTCGCAGAGCCTTCTGTTATCTCGTTAGTATCAGCGACCAATATGGGGGTTGTATCACTAATGGTGACAGTAAGCGTATTGCTGACCTGAACACCTTCGTAATCAGTGACACTGACGGTAAAAATATCTTTTATATTATCGTTTGCAGGATTATGTACTTCAGCATTACCATCTTCCACATAAGAATAACTAATAATACCGGTAGCAGCGTCAAAATTTGTAACAGTTAACGTACCTTCCGAGCCACCAATAACAACCGGCGTGCTAAGAGTCGCGCCTGCAATATCAATTGCGCCACCATTGCCTGTGACCGTTAGCATGGCGACACCTGCAGTAGCTGCAATAGTGATTTGACCTACCTGAGGCGTAACATCTGTTTCTCCTACACTTTCGGTAGCGACTGTTACCGAAGGAAGTGCATCGTCAACGCCTTGAACTGTGATACTGAGTGTCGCTGAATCAGTATCACCATCGACATCCTCGATTAAATAGGTAAATACATCACTTAACGCCTCAGTGCCGTCTAAAGCAAGCACATTAACATTCGAATTATCCAACTTGTAAACATATGATCCATCGGAGTTGATAGATAATGTACCGTACAATCCATTGACGATACTGGCAGCACCGATACCTACCGCTGCTGTATTTTGCCCTGCAATATTAATAACGGGGTTTGCATTTAGATCTATTATAGTATCTGCTTCATCACCTAGCGCAACGCCATCAATAACGTTGCCGAGTAATATTGTAATGCTCGTATCATCAGCACCTTCAATAATTGTCCGAGCATCATTCACCGGATTCGGATTCGTGTCGGAAATACCGATATCTAAGGTCGCGGTTGTTGTCGCACCAGACGTATCTTTTAAAATAATACTTATACTTTCTTTTAAAGAGTCATTTGTAGCAGACGAGTGATCCTGATGAACCCCAGTGGGATCGTACATATAGGTAACAACACCGGTAGCAGGGTTATAGCCGGTAATATTTAATGCTCCAAGTGCTGTTATAGGAACTCCTACTGAGGCCCCCACCAAACTCCCGATAGGTATTATTGTTGAGCCAATTTGTAAGGTGTAAAAAGTCCCACCATTATCCGAACTTAGAGTAAAAGTACCTGTAACGGTTGAATCTTCTGCAACGATAATATCATCAGCATTCAAACCAACTAGATTATCATTAGGGATAGTAATAATTGGGCCATCTTCTACGGCCGTTACACTCAGTGATAAAGTGGATGAAACACCTGTATTAGTTGTATAAGTAATAACAGGGATTGCACCAAAATAATTCAGTGAGGGCGTAAAAACATAGCTACCATCTACATTGAGGCGAATAGTGCCTTCGCCGCTAGCGATAACAACCAAGCTACCGGCACTATACACCGTATTATCACCTGCCAAGGTAAATGAAGATAAAGATACAATATCATCACTATCAGAGTCGTTCGCTAAGACACCGCTACCCGCGTTAACACTTAAGACGGTATCTTCTGCAACACTATTTGTATCTGGAACTGAATTAGTCGGGCTATTTACTGCAGGAGCAACGTTCTGACTCACATCGACTTGAGAAACGATCTCTGGATCTATATCTATATCGAAAAAGCTGTCTGTTTCTTCAACCTTCGTTGGAATAACTTCTCTTATACCATTCAAAGAAGATCTAAATTTAGAAGAAGATGCCGAATCTGGTAGCTCCTCTGATTGAATACGCTGAACAGCATTATAATTATTAGGAGTGGAGTTTTGTTGACCATCAATCTTACTAGGTGCTGACGTAGGATCAAGCTGACCTTCTAGATTGATAACCGTGTCGGACTCACTGCCATCAGCAAAGACGGCTATTGGGTTATTGGGGAAAATTGCATTAAAAAGACGGATGAGGTTTTCTGAAGGCGTTGCGCCTATATTAGAAGGGTTATCTATCGAAGACGATGCTCCCAAGTTAGCTGACGAACCAAACACCGCAGTATCAAAACGAACCGAACTGGCCGAACCAAGCTCTACAGCTCCGGACAGCTCACCAGCAGCAATCAAAATAGCACTAGAAGAAGGAGATGAGATTAGCTCATCTCCTCTAAAGACCGTATCGCCCGACTGAGCGACTACCCGCTCACCAGAAGCCCTAATAATGAGGACGTTACCATCGCCACCCAAGCTATCAATTTTACCTATGATCTCTTCAACAGCCATGTAGCTTATACCTTTCAATTATATAGATAAAAAGCAGACCGCTATTTTATAACAAAATCACAGACCTACTTACACTATTACTTGTGGCGCTTTTATTGCTCATTATTCTACTATGAGGTTACCATCTGTAATAAGTTTAGTCAGAATATCTGCTTCCGTAGCGCCTAAAGGACTCAAGTCAATGCCTAACATTTCCAATTTCATAGAGGGAGTTCCATCTGTCTCTCCTGCTGGGGCATCGCCATTTTTAAAAACGCGAATCACATCTGTTACACCATAGCCAAATGCCTCAAAATCGATATTGATATAATTCCCGATAGTGGCATTGGTCGCACCCACAAGAAAATCAGACAGATCTAAGACA
>AEVK01000192.1 GCA_000209515.2 gamma proteobacterium IMCC1989 | reverse complement strand
AAAATCACGCATGACTTGTTCAGAGGTTCCCTATATCTATATGCAGGTATGACTTGTATATGGGGTGCAAGAGCTTTGCTTATGCTTCCAGTTGCTCGTAATAGACTTCCCAGTCGGCTTCTAACTGCTGAATGTGTGACTGATATTCGCCTTGCTGCTTTAGCAGTTTTTGCAGTTGGCTTTTGTTTTCATCGGTATATATTTCAGTATCCGCTAATTGCGCTTCGATTTTATCTAATTTATTTTGAGTGGTAGATAAGTCTTGCTCTATTTTTTTAATAGCGTTTCTTAGTGGTTTGAGTTTTTCTCGTAATGCGGCTTCTTGCTGGCGTTGCTGTTTTTTATCTATTGGCTTTTGGTTTGAGCTATTCTCTTTTGGTTTCTCATCTACAGGTGTTTCTTGTTGCTCATTTTTCGATAGGTTGTTTTTAAGCCATGTTTGATAGTCTGCTAATGTGCCATCAAAAAAATCGACTTTTTGTTGCGCCACTAAATAAAATTGATCCACCGTATTTTTTAACAAATGGCGATCATGGGAAATCACGATTAATGCGCCTTTATAGAGTTGCAGCGCCAAAGTGAGGGCGTGCCGCATATCTAAATCTAAGTGGTTAGTCGGTTCATCAAGGATTAACAGGTTGGGTTTTTGCCATACAATTAATGCTAATGCGAGTCGCGCTTTTTCGCCACCAGAAAACGGTTTGATAGGCTCGACGGCTTTATCGCCATGAAAATTGAAACTCCCTAAAAAATTACGGATGACTTGTTCACTGACTGTGGGTGAGCAGCGTTGGATATGGAGTAGGGCGCTAGCGTCTAAGTCGAGATACTCTAACTGGTGTTGAGCAAAATAACCGATATTAATATGTTCACTTTCCGGCTTTTTACCGCTTATTAAGGGTAAATCACCGACGAGCGTTTTAACGAGGGTAGACTTACCTGCGCCATTGGGGCCTAAAAAGCCAATGCGCGAATCAGAACGTAGTGTTAGTTCAACAGAGGATAATATTGGCGTTGTTGGTGTGCCTGTACTCGTATCGCTGTAACCTAGTTCGCCTTTTTCAATGCTGAGTAAAGGGTCGGATGTTTTATCCGCTTCACTAAAACGAAAGCTGAAAGGTGAGTCTACATGTGCGGGTGCAATTTTCTCCATGCGCTCAAGTTCTTTAAGACGGCTTTGAGCTTGTTTGGCTTTGGTTGCCTTCGCTTTAAAGCGATCAACGAATTGCGTGATTTCGCTAATACGCTGCTGCTGTTTTTGATAGCTGGCTTGTTGTAGCGCTAAGCGTTGAGCGCGTTGATTTTCGAAAGAAGAGTAATTACCGGTATAGGTATAAATTTTTTGGTGTTCGATGTGTAAAATTTGATCGGCAATGGCATCGATAAAATCTCTATCGTGAGAGATGAATAGTAGAGTACCTTGGTAATTTTTTAGCCATTGTTCTAACCATAAGGTCGCATCTATATCCAAGTGGTTGGTGGGCTCGTCCAATAGCATTAAATCGGAAGGGCACATGAGTGCCTGTGCTAAATTTAAGCGTATTCGCCACCCACCAGAAAAGCTGTTGACCGACTTGTCCATGTCTTTTTGTGTGAAGCCTAAGCCGTGTAATAGTTTCTCGGCGCGGCTATTAGCGGTATAGCCGTCAATGGCTTCAAGCTCGGTATAGGCGTGTGCTAAGCTGTTAGCATCATCACTTTGCGTGGCGGTTTCGATAGCTTTCTCAATAGAGCGAAAGTGTTTATCGCCGTCTAGTACATAATCTAGGGCAGAACGCTTACATTCGGCAACTTCTTGTGCCATATGGGCTGTACGCCATTGAGTTGGGATAACAACCTCCCCATGGTCAGCGCCTAGTTCTTTAAGCAGTAGTTTGAATAGGCTGGATTTCCC
>AEVK01000193.1 GCA_000209515.2 gamma proteobacterium IMCC1989 | reverse complement strand
TTTAATCTTTAATCTTTAATCTTTAATCTTCTTAATAATACTGCTAGAACAATTAGCTCAATTTACTTTAAGTAAGAAGCATAACACTTTGTTTTACATTATATTTTATTACAGCTTTCTTGGTGTTCCGCGCCCGATTTTTGGCTGGCAAGAGCCATTGCCTCTGCCACTTCGGGTGGCATATATTCTTCGTCATGTTTAGCTAACACTTCCGTTGCTTCAAATACGCCGCTAGTATTTAGCATCCCATTTACTACTGCCGCTTCACCTTCTGCAAACAGGTCAGGCAAGATACCGGTATAGGTCACATCGATCTGCGCCACACCATCAGTCAATATAAAACGAGTAGCTAGGCTGTCGCTGGCACGAACAATACTTCCAGGTAGAACACAGCCACCGCCACGAATACGGGTATTTTGCGGCGCTTCACCTGCAACAATTTTGGTGGGTGGATAAAAAAGATTAATATTCTCACGCAGTGCGTAAGTCATTAACAACACGGCAATAGTGGAAAATATGACAATTAATAGAACAATAAATAATCGCTGCTTACGAACCGGATGCATAATGATCTCTTAAATAATAATGTTTATTCAGGTGTCTGGCTATCTACCAAGCGTCTAACTATCCACCAATCGCCTAGCTATCTACACGTTGTTGATTTTGCCCTTCTTCTATACGTTGTTGACGTTTTTGCTGGATGATAAAAGCCCGCTGCTGAATAGACGGTGAAATAGCAAGAAAGACTAACGCCAACAACGTAATCGCATAACTAGCCCATACATAAAGGCCGTGTCCATCCATCAACAAAAAATCGCTTACTGAAGCAAACTGAAACACTACACTCTCCTTTATTGCTTATTCTTTAATACTTTTCATATGGCTTTTAGATCATTGTCTACAGGTTATTACTTCACAACAATCTCTTTTACCCACTGTGTTTTCGACTCTGACTGTAAAATATCTGCTCTTACCCAGTGCATTAATAACCAACTATACAAACCGTAAAAGCCAGCAATCATCACCAGTAATGGATAAGCCATTGAGGGATCAATACTGGATTCCCCCACTAATTTTAGCGTGGCAGGCTGGTGCAAAGTAAACCACCAGTCAACGGATTTATAAATGATAGGGATATTAACTGTACCGACTAAAGCTAAAATTGCGCATGCTTTGTTCGCTGTTCGTTGCTGCTGATAAGCGCCCTGCAAGGCAATAATACCCAAGTACAGAAACAATAAAATCAGCATCGAGGTAATACGTGCATCCCATACCCACCACGTTCCCCATGTAGGTTTACCCCACAAGGCACCGGTAACAAGTGCTAAAAATGTAAGGACGGCACCTATCGGTGCTGCTGCTCGCATAACCGTATAAGACATCTTCATTTGCCATATTATGCCCACCGCACCCGCAATGGCCATCACATAATAGCCTGCCAATGCTAGAAAGGCCGCTGGCACATGAATATAAATAATACGGTAGCTATTGCCTTGTTTACTATCCATCGGCGCATAGCCCAATCCCCACACAACACCTACGGCTAACAATAACAGCGTGACGCTTAATAACCACGGCATCCACCGGCTGGTTTTTTCATAAAACCAACGGGGTGAACCCAAACGATGAAACCATTGCCAATTCAAAATAACCCCCTTTTGTTTTTGTTAGCCGCTCTGCGACTTGTTAGACGCGAGAGGTTAGAAGTAAGACGCTTTTATGATGTTAAACTTTTTTTTAAAGCTTCTCGTGTTGAACGTCTGGCGTCTCACATATTTAATCTCACTATTCTTCCACGCTCATACGCAATGCGCCAGCAATAGCCAAAGGAGCTAATACAAATGCCAAGGCAAAAAAGCCACCTAAGACAGCCAATGTACTGCCATAGGCAACGCCCTCCACTGCATATCGCACAGTACTCGCACCAAAAATTAAGACCGGCACATACAATGGCATGATAATGAGGGAGAGCAATAGCCCTCCTTTACGCAGCGAGACCGTTAACGCCGCACCAATGGCGCCCACGAAACTTAATGTCGCCGTTCCTAACATTAACGACAGCCAAAGAGGGACAAAACCATCAGTAGGTAAAGACAGTAAAACACCGAGTAAGGGAGCCACTAAGGTTAACGGTAAACCCGTTGTTAGCCAATGAACCATCACTTTTGCAAGTACGATAAAGTACAAAGGTTGAGTACTAAGAATACACTGCTCTAAAGTACCGTCTTCATAGTCACTACGAAATAAGCCATCCAGCGATAACAAGCAAGCTAATAGCGCAATCACCCATAACAATCCCGGCGCTAATTCAGATAGCACACTGGCTTGTGGTGATATACCTAATGGCATCATGGTGACTACCATTAAGAAAAAAAGTATCGGATTGATCATATCGCTTTGCTGTCGAAACGCGATACGTAATTCTCGACGAAACACCGAGAATAATGTTGAATATAAGGATGTTGCCGATGAACGTGAAGCATTCACCTGTGATTCAGCCTGCGAGCTACTCATCTAAATTGCCTTTATGATCACCGACATAATCACTCAATGACAATATACGTAAAGTTTGGATAGCAGGTGCTTGATGGCTAGTAAAAACCACGCAACCGCCCTGTTCTGCATGACGAACAAATAATGCTTCTAATTTTTTGATCGCCTGTGTATCCAGCGCAGTGTAAGGCTCGTCTAACACCCAAATAGTCGCTTGGTTAAGATAAAGTCGCGCTAAAGCAATGCGACGATTTTGACCTGCAGATAATTGATGACCGGGCATATCTTCATAGCCATACAAACCTACTTGCGCTAACGCATCGTCAACTTGGTCTAGGGAATAAGCTGTTGTGCCATGTAAATTGGCTAAGAATTGTAAGTTTTCACGAGGCGTTAGGCTTTGCTTTACGCCCGCTAAGTGACCAATAAAGAGCAGTTCAGAGGTGAAGTCATAGCGATGATTGCCAGTACCCTTATTAGCATTTTTATCGGTATTTTCATTAGCGTTACTTTCATTATCGGTACTTTCATTAGCGGTATTTCCATTAGCGCTTTTATCAATATCCTTATCAATGACTCGTCCATCAAGCGATTGGCCCCGCCAACAAATATCACCTTCATAATCCTGTAACAAGCCGATAATCGCTCTGAGCAACGTGGTTTTACCAATACCATTGGCGCCTGTTATTTGAACGATATCGCCACTATTAATGGTGTAATTCAAGCCGCTAAACAACACGCGATCATCACGATGACAAGCGACTTGCTTAAACGTCAGTAATGAATGATGACTAGGTGATTTATTAACCATTTTTGCGAATTTATAGCTCTATTGCAGTATATAAAAGGCGTTATTCTACAGAAATGGGGAGAAGTTGCTATGCTTAAAGAGATACTTGCACGCCCTGCTTCACACATCACTCTTATGTGGTCATTATTGCGAGAACAACATAGCTTTTGACCGCACAAACATTGGGTTGCACGCGATGAATTAGGATAAATAGCCCTTGTGAACGAGCTTATAAATAAACACCAGCAACAGGCTAAGCTAGCACAGTCCGCTAGTCAAAATAGTCGTGTGGCTAACAACACTAACAACAGTACCAATAGCAGCAGCGATACAAATGCGTCTACGAAGCAGGCCACTGTTGCGGGGAACACTAACACTCAAGCAAATACTCCCTTGCAACAGCAAACACTGGCTACAGATGCAAAAGTAAAAACGGCCATGCTAGATGCCTTAGTCAAGCAGCTCAATCGCCAAGGCACAATTCAAACCGAGGTCAGCAGCAGCCAACGCTTAGACGCTAAAGCTCAGCTGCTATTAAGCAAATCTAACCCGACACTAGCAACACAAATACAGAGCCAAGCACAAAACCAAACAAATAATACATCCAATTCAACACCAAAGGCGATGTACTTAGTAAAGTTATCTCAAGTAGCTAACACTAGCGTTAACAGTTCCGCTGGACAGCTAAGTTCCACAGGACAATTAAACTCCACAGGACAA
>AEVK01000194.1 GCA_000209515.2 gamma proteobacterium IMCC1989 | reverse complement strand
AGAACTACGAGAACTACGAGAACTACGAGAGTGTTGCCAATAGCATCTAGTTTCTGTAACGTGAGGCGAATAATTCAACCACTTTTATCCCCGCACCAAACAGCAGGCACATACATTATGTTATGGATTAAATCGTTTCATATCATCGCAGTCATTTGCTGGTTTGCTGTACTATTTTATCTACCACGTCTATTCGTTTACCACGCTATGAGTGAAGACAAAATAAGCAAAGACCGCTTTATGATCATGGAGCGAAAGCTCATTCGGGGCATTGGTAACCCCTCTATGGTAGCGACTCTCATCCTCGGAGTTTGGCTTGTGACCTATAACTGGAATTACTATCAAGCAGCTCCTTGGTTTTGGCTAAAAATAGCGGCGGTAGCAGCCTTAATCCTTTATCACTTTGCCTGCATTTACATATGGAAACAGTTTTGTGCTGAAAACAACCAACGCTCTCATATTTTTTATCGCTGGTTTAACGAGTTTCCCGTATTGCTTTTAGTGCTTATCGTTTGCCTAGTGATCGTCAAACCGCATTGGTAAAAGTGATTGAGAAAACGATAACACCAAACTACTCAACCATCTTAAACGTACTATAGACATCCTGTGCAAAGCTATTTTCACCTATTCTTTACCTATTTTTCACCTATTCTTAGGACACTATATGAGCCGTTCAGAACAATTATTTTCCGAAGCCCAACAACATATTCCCGGCGGTGTTAACTCACCCGTACGTGCATTCAAAGCCGTAGGCGGTACACCTATTTTTATTAAGCGCGCCACAGGTGCTTACCTATATGACGAAGATAACAAGCAATACATCGACTATGTATTGTCATGGGGGCCGATGATTTTAGGCCACGCTTATCCGCCTGTCGTAGAAGCCGTAAGAGAGCGTGCGCTAGATGGATTGAGCTTTGGCGCACCCACACAATTAGAAACCGAGCTCGCCGACCGTATTTGCGACATCATTCCTAATATGGATAAAGTGCGATTTGTTAACTCCGGCACAGAAGCTACAATGAGTGCTATTCGCTTAGCACGAGGCGCAACCAACCGCGACAAAATTGTTAAATTTGAAGGCTGCTACCACGGCCATTCCGACTCGTTATTAGTAAAAGCAGGTTCTGGTGCACTCACCTTTGGCGTACCAAGTTCGCCCGGTGTACCTAACAGCCTTGCAGACCATACCATCACCCTAAACTATAACGACAACGAACAAGTGAAACAGGTCTTTGCCGACATCGGCCACGAAATCGCCTGCGTGATTGTCGAACCCGTCGCGGGCAATATGAACTGCATCCCACCTGTGAACGACTTCTTACAAACTTTACGCAAAGTTTGTGATGATAGCGGTGCATTATTGATTTTTGATGAAGTCATGACCGGCTTTCGCGTTCATCCTCAAGGAGCACAAGGCTGCTATCAGGTAGATGCCGACTTAATCACATTAGGCAAAGTGATGGGGGGCGGTATGCCCGTGGGTGCATTTGGTGGCAAACAACATATTATGGATCAGATAGCACCTACCGGACCGATTTATCAGGCTGGCACACTATCTGGCAACCCTGTCGCTATGGCCGCCGGTCTCGCCAACTTAGAAGGTTTAACCCAAACAGGCTTTTATGATGATCTATTCGCCAAAACCGATGCGTTGGTTAAGGGTTTACAAGAACGTGCCGATGCTGCCAACATTCCTTTTACCACCAACCATGTCGGTTCGATGTTTGGCTTTTTCTTCTTAAAAGAACACAGCGATCAAAAGCCCGTCACCAACTACCAACAAGTCATGAACTGCGATATCCCACGTTTTAATCAATTTTTCCATTTAATGCTAGAGGCTGGCGTCTATCTCGCACCGGCTTCTTATGAAGCAGGCTTTATGTCAATTGCTCATAGCGATGCTGATATTCAGGCCACGTTAGATGCCGCTGAAAAAGCGTTTGCTCATCTGTAGATTATCGCAACAGCTGTTTGCAATAAGAATAGCCTGTATAGAAAGTAAAGATAAAGCGTAGGAGTAAAAACATCATGACAACACTCACCCTACCCAGCGCCTTGGTTGATGTTAAATGGTTGGCAGAAAATATCGACCACCCTCAACTCATCATCTTAGATGCTAGCGCGCATATGCCCGGCGCAGTCAGAAATGCTTCTCTAGAATTTAAAGAGAAGCATATTCCTCATGCACATTTTTTCGACTTCAATCAGCAATTCGCCGACCAACAATCGGACTTACCTCATATGCTGCCCTCCGCTGAGATTTTCACACAAGAAGCTCGAGCATTAGGCATCAACCAAGATAGCGTTATTGTGATCTATGATAGTGCCGGCATTTTCTCTGCGCCGCGAGGTTGGTGGATGTTCACTGCCATGGGACACAAACAATGCGCCGTATTAAATGGTGGCCTACCAGATTGGTTATTACATAAAGAATGGCTTGCGCATAAAGAACTTACCCATAAAGAGCTTACTCTTAAAAGTAATATCGAATCTGGCACGGAAGGAGCTACAGCAAAGGCAACGGGAAATTTCACTGCGCACTTACAAACAGAGCTTGTAAAAAGTGTTAACGAAATGACAACCGCTATCGCACAAAACGATGTCTGTATTTTGGATGCACGCTCAGAAGATCGCTTTAACGGCACCGCAAAAGAACCCAGAGAAGGTTTAATTAGCGGTCATATACCATCATCCAAAAACTTACCTTTTAACCATTTATTACAGGATGGAAAATACAAATCGCTAGATGTACTCACGGCATTATTTGAAGAAAAAGTGGATAAAGACCAAACCCTATACTGTAGCTGTGGCAGCGGTATTACTGCCTGCGTTATTGCATTTGCGGCACATTTATTAGATACAGCGGGAACAGTAAAAATAAAAAAAATTGCTGTTTACGATGGCTCTTGGTGTGAATGGGGCGATCCAAAAAACAATCTTCCTATCAACACTCTCATCAACACAATAAAATAACCGTTGATACGGTCAATCATTACCAGCCATCATAATAGAGACAGCTTATGCAAACCCCCTTCATTATTCACAATAACGAAGCCGACGAATATTTTTTCGAAGAAGGATGCTATATCTTAGAGGTTTCGAACACCGAAAAAGATGAAAGCGTCTCTATCGCCCGCGCACGACTGTCACCCAATACGGCCACACATTTACATAAACTCCGCCACACAATTGAGCGTTACATCATTGTCAGCGGAGAAGGAGTAGTCACCGTCGGCGACCTACCAGAGACATTAGTACAAGCCAACGACGTTGTCATCATTCCCGAAGACTGCCCACAAATGATTCGCAATACTGGTGACACTGACCTGATATTTTTTGTGGTGTGTAACCCGCGATTTATAGTCGATAACTATGCAGACTGCTAAAACACTGGATTCTCAAAGCGTTTTTAACCTGAGATTTTAAAGCTATTATCAAGGCAACCAACGCTGTAAATTTCGGTACTCTGGGCTATCTTTTTGCGCATAACGTAATCCTTGCTGGGCAAAGTAAGTCGATTGCTTTTTATCATCCAAACGTTCATAAGCATCCGCCAATACAATATAAAACTGCGGATCTTTACGATCAATACGCAAACCTTTTTCTGCTAATACAATAGCGCCTTGCGGATCATTACTGGACAGTTTGTCTTGCGCTGACACGAGTAACTTTTTTTGCAGTGGTGATTGCGAACGAGCACTGGCAGAATAAACGGGCTGGATCGTTTCCGCTGTTGCTTCACGCGTAATCACCGTTTGTTTTTTTGCGCTTGTAATCACACCAGCTTCAACCGAATTATCACTCCCTACACTATCTCGACGAACATTCGCATCATTCACATCACGTATCACGACTTCTTGAGGCGATGTACCACAAGCGGTTAACACTATCGCCAACAAGGTAAGCGCAGCTTTTTTATAGGAAAGACAGAATAAACTATTCGCACACACCATCACTTTTTTCACCTCTAACTCATCCAACATCAATTTCTGCCTCGTTCTATGCCACTATTATTGTTGCTACTGTTACCATCACTATTACCATCACTATCGTTCGCTGACGAGTTATCTACCCCCTCACCAAACCACTTTTTAAACCAACGACTCACCGGCTTTTCTATTAGCTGGCAATTATCGCTTTGCTCAGGTTGAGAACCTCTAATGTAAGGTACTAGCACTGCATTATCACAACCTTCTGCACTCAATAAACCATCACGATTATCAGCCCAGTAGTAAGCAATATTATCAGGCTGATTATGGCTGATACTTCGAGTCGATAAACGTTTAAAAATATCAGTCCATATGGGTAATGCACCAGAACTACCCGTATAAGGCGTCGGAGTATTGTCGTCGTTACCCACCCACACTACCCCTAAATGATCTGCACTATAACCCGCAAACCAGCTATCACGCTGGCGATTAGTTGTTCCTGTTTTCCCTGCCACAATGAGCTGATCCGGTAATTGCTGATATGCTCGGCGCCCTGTGCCAATACGCATCGCCGCTTGCAAATTATAATGCACCAAATAGGTAATATCGGCAGAAATTCTGGGTTCGCTTTTTAACGGGTAACGATTTAATCGCTGATTATTAGCATCTAACACATCACGGATCGCTCGTAACGGCGTATACACACCGTCAGCGGCTAAGGTGTGATAAAGGTGACTTAGCTCTAATGGCGATAGATCCAGTGAGCCCAGCAATAATGAAGGTAGCTTTTTGATTGGTCGCTCTACCCCAGCTTCGGACAAGGTATCAATCACCTTACTTAATCCAATATCCATGCCTAAACGCGCGGTTGATTGATTGTATGAAAAGGCGAGCGCTTGATAGAGCGGAATATTGCCATGAGATTTTTTATCGAAGTTTTGTGGCTGCCATTTTTTCCCTCCCGCCAGAGGAATAGTCACTGGTTCATCATCCACTAATGTACTCAAGGTATATTTTTGCGGTTGCGACAAGGCCGTTAAAAACACGAAAGGCTTCACCAAAGAACCAATAGCGCGCTGCATATCCACTGCGCGATTAAATCCACTATAACGAGGATTACGGTCACCCACCAAGGCTACAATTTCTCCGCTACCTACCGCTGTCACTACCGCTGCTGCTTGCAGGTTATTCTTGGTCGACTTTTTATTATGCTGTGCCAGTCGTGATGACAGTGATTTTTCTGTTAGCTCTTGTACATTAGGCGACATGGTGGTGAAAATACGTAAGCCTTCACTTTGCAAATCTTCTTCTTGATAATCTGTTCGCAACTGACGCTTCACTACATCTAAAAAAGCAGGATAATTCCCTAAACGCAACGCTGATTTTTTGACCACGCCGAGTGGCATAGCGGTATACTTTTTATATTCTGTCTGGCTAATTAGATTATTATCTGCCATTAATTGCAGGACTGTATCACGTCGGTTTTTCGCCCGTTCAGGGTGACGCCAAGGATTATAATAAGAGGCACCTTTGACCGTGCCTACCAATAGCGCTATTTGATGCGGCTTTAATGTCGCTAACGAACGGTTAAAATAGTGGGTAGATGCCAAACCAAAACCGTGAATACCTCGTGGACCGCTTTGGCCTAAATACACCTCATTAATATAGGCCTCTAATATTTCTGCTTTGCTGTAATGTAACTCTAACAACGGTGCCATCAAGGCTTCTTGAATTTTTCGCCATAGGCTTTTGGCTTGAGTGAGATAAAAGTTTTTGACCAACTGCTGGGTCAAAGTACTCCCGCCTTGCACAAAACGCCCCGCTTTAATGTTAACCAACATCGCACGAGCAATTCCGCGAAAAGAAATACCATAGTGGTTGGCAAAATCTTTATCTTCAACCGCTATCAATGTTTGTCCTAACAAAGGAGGCGTATTATCTAATTGCACCAAAATGCGGTCTTCACCATGGCGAGGGTAAATGCTGCCTATTTCTTGCGGTTCGATACGAGCAATATAATCATCGTCAGCACCGCTCACCGCCGCGACCTTGCTAAAAGCACCTTGGGTATGCAAACGGACTTGATAGCGGGCAGAATTTTCCACCTTATCAGGAAAGGTAAAATCGCGAGTAATAATGGTATAGATCGAGTTGCCCGAAACCGTTTTAGAAGAAAACTGCCCAGCTTCATACACGCTTTTCACATGACGATAACCTACACTGCGTAATTCACGCTCAAGCTCTTCAGGCTTTAACAATAAACCTTCGTAAATTTCTAATGGACGAGCATATACCCGCGCTGGAATAGCCCATTTTTTACCATCAAATTTTGCACGTACTTGATAATCAAGAAACACCAACCAGCAAATAAAAGCGACCGTTAAAAAAAGAGCTAACTTTAGCCAAAAACGAAGCGGCGGCACCAAGCACAGTAGACGGCGCCAGCCTTTCTGCTTTTTGCTACTTGCACGAGACCGCGATGGACGCGCTGTAGGTTTACGACGAGAGGGCGATTTTTTAACCGCAGCACGAGGAATTAGCAAGGGCAACATAGAAATACTCATAAATAGATAGAGCGCATTATACGGATTTCACACCGAAAGTTGGCCTTTAGTTAGCTTGACCGTGAATTCCTGTACCGCTCTCGCTTTACTTTACCCGCTCACACAGGATAATAGCTTTCTAAAATTTAACTCACGATAAATGTATTCGTGAACACTTTGTTTTCACTATCATCCTACCACCCCATAAGGATCAACTATGTCTACTTACCATATATACGGTATAGGTGCGGCGCTTGTCGACACCGAAATTGAAGTTAACGACAACGATTTAGCCACGTTCAACATAGAAAAAGGCGTAATGACCCTTGTGGACGAAGCTCGGCAAACCGAGCTTATTGGCCTACTATCAGATCACTTAACCACATCGACTCGTGCTAGCGGTGGCTCAGCGGCCAATACAATTATTGGCGCAAGCTATTTTGGGGCGAAAAACTTTTATTCATGCAAAGTCGCTGATGATGAAAACGGCAGCTTTTATCTTAATGATATGCAAGAAGCCGGCGTTGACACCACCAGCACAGAGAAAGAAAGTGGCATTACCGGCAAGTGCCTTGTGATGATTACACCCGATGCCGAACGCACAATGAATACCTTTCTAGGTATCAGTGAAACTGTTTCCGTTAACGAATTAAATATAGAAGCATTAAAAGCATCACAATATGCCTATATCGAAGGCTATTTAGTCACATCTGAAACCGGTAAAGCCGCTGCTATAGAGTTACGTCAGCAAGCACAAGCAAACGGTATTAAAACCGCATTCACTTTATCTGACCCTGCAATGGTGCAATTTTTTGGCGACGGCTTAAAAGACATGATTGGCGATAAAGTCGATCTACTGTTCTGCAACCAAGATGAAGCTATGGGCTTCACGCAAACAGACACATTGAACGAAGCTGTTGAAGGGCTCAAGCAATACGCTAATGAATTTGCCATCACACTAGGCGATAAAGGCGCATTAATTTATGACGGATCTGCCTTAATTAAAATCGCTGCCAACAGTGTTACTCCAGTAGACTCTAATGGTGCTGGCGATATGTTTGCCGGCGCATTCTTATATGCCATCACCCATGGCTACGACTATACACAAGCAGGCGAACTCGCCAGTGCGGCTTCTGCACAAGTGGTTAGTCAATATGGTCCTCGTTTACGACCAGAGCAGCACGAAACGATTTTAAAACGTGTTTTAGGATAAGCTAAAAGAAGGAAGCGCAATATCATAACCGCCTAAATATTTTCTTTAGGCGGTTATAGAATATAGGAGCCTCTGAATAAGTCTGAGTGGAATTTTCGG
>AEVK01000195.1 GCA_000209515.2 gamma proteobacterium IMCC1989 | reverse complement strand
GCGTCACCGTTTCTCTGTACCGCCGCTAAAGCTTCTTGACCTTGTACTTCTGTAAGGTCTGATTCAGAAGCACCAATGGCTTCTAAGAACTGTTCCAAAGTCATGTTTTGTTCATTCAACTGTTGGCGTTGTTCTTCAGTTAATTCAATTTGTATTGTCATTTTTGTTGTTTCCTATACATGTGAATTTTTATTAAAAATGAAGCCCCGTTTTCTGGCGCAGGTGGGGCAGACCTGCTAACGTCCCTGTCTTGAGAGAGTTACGCCGCTAGAAAGTCGTCATCGTCTTCAGTAACACCGCCGAAACCGTCCATTGCTTCGTCAACGCTAACGTGTGTACCGTCAAGCGTTTCACCGTCAGCGGCGAATTGAATAGCGACTAGCTCACAGTTAACACGTTTGCCGTAGCTGTTATCTTGGGCCCACAAGCGAACCTTGGCGTTGACATAGCAACCCGCATAAATAGGGCAATCGTCTTCGTCGTTCACAGTGTCTTTACCGTTGGTACTGATAACTAAAGGCTTACCTTTGCTGTTAGCCGAAAGTATTTGAAAACCTTCGTACTCTGTACGACCTTTGTCTTCACCGTCACGTAAGCAAAGTTTTTCGGCTGGTAATTTACGGCCTTTGAATTTTTCTTTAAACAAAGCTTCTATTTGCTTGTTAATAACCGCAATAGACTTGCTGTGTGCTTCTGGGTCGAGCATAAGAGTTGCCCCACATTTACCTTCTTCGCCGTTAATAATTGGCTTTTTGAATAAGTGTGGGAATGAAACACGAACATTGTTGATCATAATAAAGTCAGACATAGTATTTTCCTCTTGGTACGGGTTGGTTGATTAAATGGTTAAGCGACTTCTTCAAAGTCTTCGGTTGGGTTAATTTCAACAGGGTCACCTTTAGCCGATTCGTGAACTAATTTATATTTAGCATCGCCTGTTGTTTTCACTACATGTTTATCGAATAGCGGATTTGTTTTACCAATAATTTTTTCAGCTTGTGCGGGACTTATTGGGTTGCTTGTAGGCTCTTCTTTACCCAGCTTTTTAAATTCTCGGTTTAACGCTCTTTTAGCTGAATCGTCATTCTTCCACGAACGGCTTGTTTGCCCGTTCTTTAGAATCACTTTATGGTTAGGGAATTTTTCGCCTTTTTCAGCTTCAGCTTGTGCATGTGTTTCTAAAGCACTAACCCATTTTGTTAAAGTCTTTAGTTGGGGCAGCAATACGGCTATTTCTTCGTTAGAAAGTTTTGTAATGTCCTTCACGGTGAGAGGTACTTCAACAGCTTCAAAACCGTCAGCGGCTATTTGAAGAGCGTGTTCAGCTAACGCTTTACACGTTCCGTTTGCTTTACAAAAGTGACATTGTTTTTCGCCGGGGTTAAAAGGGGCTTCTTCTTGTAGAGTTAATTCCGCTTTAGGCTTAACGGTATTTTCTGCCCATTCCAATAAATCAGAACGTTTTATTTCCCATTCGCTGATGTGATCAAGACGGGGTTGTACAATGACGACACGGAATAAGTCACATTCATAAATGAAGTCGTATTCGTTCAATGCACCAAGGGCGTATAGCATAGCCTGCGTGTTGTCTTCTGCATCGACACGAACACCTTTACCATATTTAAGATCAACGACAGTGGCTACACCTTCGTGCATCACGATAGCGTCAGACGTACCGAAACCTTCAGGCACCCATGGGCTAAAATCAACTCGCTGTTCAACAAGTAATTCACCGTCAAGATTACGAACGTAATCAAGATAAAGTTGAACAGACTCGACCATTTCAACGTCAACGGGGTGTTCTGGGTACTCGTCAAATTGGCATTCTAAAAACTCGTCAGTGTTTTTTTCTTCACGAAGGCATATTTCCGCTAAGTGGTGAGCGGCACTACCTTCTTCAGCAAAGCTTGACGTGGTATCAGGAAACCCTTCTTCCATACGGGCAGAAGCTGGGCAGTTAAGCCAACGGTGTGAACCGCTAGCTGATAGTTTGGCATGTATTAGTTCAGTCATTACGCAACCTCCATAGGGCCGTGAATTGGGCAAAAAGGATTACCAACAGCCTCAAGCCATTTTTTTGTGATGCGAACGGTGTAACCACATTCACATATCGCTTTTAGTAATCGGGTTGTTTGTTTTTTCTGGGTAACTTTAAGTACATCAACTTGTGAATGGGGGTAGGCTCCCAGTTCTTCCAAAGTCGGGTTAACCTTATCTTTAAAGGAATCTCCGGGGTAAGTTGCTGTCATCTTTCCTTCTAGGCCAATGTCTAAAGCCAATTTACGAAACGGGCCTTTATGACCTTGTTCGACGCCGACAATCGCATGAACCATTTCATGTGCTAATGTTCCTGCTATCTCCATAGGGTCTTCAAGAAACATAGAAATAATCAGTTCGTGAGTGTTGTCTTTAGAGCATTCAGGAGAAAAGCACTGCCAGATAGCTCTACGTTTTGCGCTAGTCGCATGATGCGAAGGCCAGCCACAAGTAACCCGAAATTTCTTAGGCATCTTGTCATTGAATAAAGAAGCGTTTAAACGCTTTCCTAGTTCTAACAACCACGCTTCCCGATTGTCGAATTTGGCCTCCATTACGCCGCCTCCGTGCGCTCTACAGCAGCGTCATACACTTCGGCATATTTGGTTTCTTTTAAATCGCCCACTTTTTTAGCTTTGTGTTCCGCTAACAAATCTTTAGCAGCGTCTTTACCTTTGGCTTTGGCTAAATCAATTAGCGCGGCGCGAACATCTTCAACACCGATAACTTTTTCAGATTCAGACGCTTCAGGTTCTTCTTCAGTCGTTTCTACTTTTTTTAACGGTTTAGCGTTGTCTTTGATTTTTTTTGGGGCAATATCTTTACCCGCAGACATAACCGCAATTAAACTATTAATACTGTTAGTTAATTCGTTAGTCGCTTCGGTTTGCTGGTGCATTGCTTCAGACATGCCTTTAAATTCGTTCTCTAAATTTTCAATTCGTTCTTCAAGTGCCATGGTGTTTTCTCCGGGTTGTTTTATTTAAAATGGTGCTACTTCTTCATGTGATACATCGTGTACCTTGGGCGAATGTTTCGACGGAAATAACGCTATTTGCATCACGTATTCCTGTCGGTGTTTACACCCTTGGCAACCCCACTGATGGGGAAACCAAAAACAATCTTCATAACAAACTTTCCCTGTATCTCTCTCTCGTAAAGTCTTATCCCGACGAGCCTTTAACCTGAAGTTATCGACGTACATTTTCCCGTTGCAGCCGCCCATGTGGCAGGTAGGCCACTTCACGTATTCTTCAGGCCGTTTACTCAAGTTGCGCCGTCCCTGACATTCGCGCTTATTACAACGTGCGGGAATTTTCATAACTGTATGTGTTGCTGTAGTTGGTCGAAATTATGAAAAACCACTGTACAATCATTCTTTTGTGCAAATTCAACAGCGTCTTCTCTGTATTCAAAGCCGTTTACATTGCGCCCGAAAGCGTTCTGATAGCTTTTGGCGTGACTTATCCACCACTTGTTTTGCACAAATCGGATGACTACTTCCACGCTTGCTTTCTTACAGCGAGCCATGAGCTATACCTCGTAAATTTCAAGTGGGAATGTTGCTTTAGGGTTTAATGCCCGAATTGCCTGTTTACGGCGGTATTGGGCTAAACGAGTACGATTGGTCACGGTGCCGGGGTCAGGAACGACCACCACGCGGGGGCTCTTTCTGGGGGTATTTTTGGCGTGTTTGTTTAGGTTGTTTAACATTTTCCCGACCTCGTGTTTCGTGAGTACGGGATTATTCTTAGTTATCTAAGATTTATTGTCAAGTATTTATTCTTAGTTTGCTAAGTTTTTTGCGTGAAGACATAAAAAAACCCACAAAAGAGTGGGCTTTCTAGGCAAAAGTTACGTGTAATTTAAGTATCTACATACTCTTTTTGGAATACATTGGTGTATGTATTTTACTTAAAGGGACATTGACCCCTACTATTTTATGTATCGCTTTCCTGAGATTAGGCTCATCGGTGTACGTGCCCGAAGAATCTTCTATTTGGTATTCATCCCTCATAGACTCCCATAGTAAAGCAACTTTTACTTTTACTGGGTCTACAGTACCTTCATAAGCACTAACTTCCCAAGTGTCGTTTTTTAATGGTGAATCTCCGTCAGTACCTCCACTATCTGGGGAATAAGCAGCTTGGGCTAATGTGTACCCTTTTCCAAGGAAATTTTTATTTTTTGAGGGGATGTGGTATGACCTAACATACTTTAATTTTTTCGACTCTAGATAGTCTTTTGCGGCTTTCATCGTGGTATGCGCGCGTTCTTCAAACGTTTGAGCCTTTGAAAAAACAACAATCTCACCTGATGGGCGACCTTGGTTATCCCAGTTTTCGGAAAAAATCACAACATATTCTAAGGCTTGGCCTGTGGGGGCCTGATTAGACGGGCCTCCTACGATGTACAAAAGTAAGATAACTATCGCAGGAGTTCCTATAACCCAAGCAAATACGTTTAGAATTTTCTTGTTTAAGGCGCTTCTTCTTTCTTTTTCTTGATCGGTAATTTCCATGTTTAGGGTCTCGATTACAAGTTAAATATGACCTGTCTTACAACGCCTACTATTGTACAGTTACCGTTGATCTGTATAGGCCGATAGTCTGGGTTTAACGGTTTTAAGTATCTGTGTGGCCCGTCTATCACTAGCTTTTTTAAGGTGGCTTCCGATGACTCTTCAAGCCTTGCAACAACGATTTTACCGTTATCAACCACGGTGTCTGGGTCAACTATAACAATAGAGCCTTCAGGAATAGAAGGGGAACCGCTAGGGTTAACCATTGAATCACCTTGCACATGTAATGCGAACGCATTTGATCCCACCTTAGCGGTAGTTTCTTGCCATTCGTCAGCGTCACCCGGTTGGAAATGGTCAACAATAGCTGTCCATTCACCTGCTTGAACCCAAGATATTACCGGCACTCTGTTCTGAATACTGATCGGAACTACGGACGGTGTGTCGTATTCTTTAGGGTCACCTTTACCGTAAAGCAACCAATCGGGTTGGCATTGTAGTATTTTAGAAAGAGCTAATAATTTAGCTCCATTGGGTTTTGTAATACCGTTAACCCATTGACTAACCCCTCCACTTGAAACCCCAGTAGCTTTGGTTATATCGACTCCTTTCAAACCAAGAGTCTTCATACGTTGTTTTATTCTATTTGAAATATCCATTCTTAGTATTCTAAACCTTGACTTGCTTAGTTTCTTAAGTATATTATCTTAGTTTTCTAAGATAATAGGTTTTAGCTATGTATAAGTCTGACGCAATATCTCACTATGGAAACGCTGTAAAGCTTGCTGAAGCTCTCGATATTACTTCTGGTTCCATATCCCAGTGGGGTGAAATTATCCCAGAAAAGCAAGCCTTGCGACTTGAAAAGATCACTAACGGGGCTTTAAAGCACGACCCTTCTTTGTATTTGAAAGCATCTTAACGGTACTCGTTAATCTTAACCATGTTTAATTAAAGGGGGTAAATACAGTGGATCACGTAGACCAAGCCGTTTATGACGTTATTCATAATTCAGACATATCGACTAAAGATATAGCGCAGCGTTTAGGTATGTCGCATCAAGTGTTAATTAACAAAGCGAACCCTCAACAAGAGTTTCACAAAATGACGTTACGTGAAGCGTTAGCTATTCAATTGATTACAGGTAACCACGGTATTCACCGAGCTGTTGAAACAGAGTTAGGAGTTAGCGAAAACAAACCTGTTTTAAAAAATCTACTTGAATCGGTGTTAGTTGCCAGTAAAGAGCATGGTGATGTTGTACGTGAAGTACAGCAAGCCATGGAAGACGGACGTTTTACTTTACGAGAAAAAGAGAAGTGTCAAAAAGAAATTGATGATGCAATGAAAGCTTTGACCGAACTTAGGCAAGCGGTTATTTCTCACCGGTAGAGTATTTTATTATGGCTGAAGCAGTAAAAAATAATAATGATAGTTGGCTAAAGCGGTTCGGGCCTCGTCTATTACAACAAGGGTATTCGATTGTACCTATTAAACCCGGTTATAAATTCCCTAAAGGGCTTTATGAATGGGAACAAACAGAAGCGAGTATTGGCTTATTAAATAAATGGTTGGCTAACGGATTCGCTGAAGGCGGCGTGGGGGTGTTAACAAAAAACACCCCAGCGGTTGATATTGATGTGCAAGACGCTGACATCGTAACATTGCTGGTGGCGTGGTGTGAAAAGCATATCGGTGTTTCCATTCAGCGTATCGGGTTAGCCCCTAAAGTTTTATTAGCCTATCGAACAGACAAACCTTTTACCAAGATAGCCAGTAAAACCTATGAAGATATGTTCGGTATCGTTCATCGTGTTGAGATATTAGGAGACGGTCAACAGTTCGTTGCGTTCGCTGATCACCCAGACACCCACGAGCCTTATTTTTATGATACCGAACAAGTATTGTCTGACATCCCCCAGGGTGAACTTCCGGTATTAACAATAGAACAGGCTAACGAGTTAATAGCCTATTTTGAAAGTATTATTCCTGATGATTGGGAAGTAGTAGAACAAAACCACAAGGGCAAGGTAATTGACGAAAGCCTAAGCCCTGAAGAGCGGGTACTACTCAATCTGAAGCCTAAAGTGAATGTGTCTGTTGAACGCTTAACAGGGTGCTTAAATGAACTTGACCCAGACGATTACCATTTGTGGGTCAAGGTCGGTATGGCATTGTTCCACCAATTTGAAGGAGAAGCTGAAGGCTTTCACCTGTGGGACGAATGGAGCCAAGACAGCGTTAAATACAACGCTGACGAAATGGAATCTAAGTGGCGTACCTTTCGAGCTAACTTAACCCGTCAAGAGCCTGTTACAGCGGCAACCATTCTACGGCTAGGGCGAATTGCTGACGAACAAAGTCAAGGCGATATAGTGGGTGCGTTCATTGAACAGTATGTGTATGTGCAAGACGGTGATCGTTTATGTGACCTCAAGAAACCCCCGCATTGTTCTGTATCGCGTTTAAACGAGTTTAAGAACCGCACGGCGAATATACGTCACGAAATCCCCGCACCG
>AEVK01000196.1 GCA_000209515.2 gamma proteobacterium IMCC1989 | reverse complement strand
GATTCACCCAATTGCGATGGAAGACGGTTTACGTTTTGCGATTCGTGAAGGTGGTCGTACGGTTGGTGCTGGTGTTGTAGCTAAAATTATTGAGTAATTCATCAATGGTTTTTGGGTCGTAAGACAAGTCAAGCCGAGTCGATTAGTCGTCTCGGCTTGTGTAGTTTTTGAAATCGCATTGTTTATAAGATGTTCTTAATGCGTATATAGGCCAGTAGTTCAATTGGTAGAGCGTCGGTCTCCAAAACCGAAAGTTGGGGGTTCGAGTCCCTCCTGGCCTGCCATTTTAAAGGTGTGTGTTGTTGGTTTTTAATAACATGCTCTAAGAGTTGGGGTGAAAGTGAACGCTAAAGTAGAGTCAAATAATAATCCATTAAATGCTGTGAAGTGGCTGATTGTCGTTGCTTTGATAGCAGTCGGTGTTGTTGGTAATTCTTACTATAGTGATTTAGGTCTTATCTACCGTGTCGGAGCATTGCTGGCATTGGGTGCAATTACCTTTTGGGTGGCGGTTACTACCACTCAGGGTGCAGCAATTTGGCACACTGTAAAAGAGTCGCAAACAGAAATTCGTAAAGTTGTCTGGCCGTCGCGTCAAGAGACAAATCAAACGGCTTTAATTGTGGTGGTATTGACCATCATTATGGCGTTGATCTTGTGGGGTTTGGATACTTTTATTGGCTGGATAGCCTCTCTGATTATAGGGTAAGCGAAAATGTCTAAACGTTGGTATGTAGTACACGCCTATTCGGGTTATGAGAAAAAAGTTTCTGCAGCTCTGAAAGAGCGTATCGAATTGAATGATATGCAAGAATTGTTTGGTGAGGTTTTAGTGCCTACCGAAGAAGTAGTGGAAATGCGTGCAGGTCAAAAACGTAAGTCAGAAAGAAAGTTCTTTCCTGGTTATGTTCTTGTACAAATGGAGTTAACCGATGCGTCATGGCATTTGGTAAAAGAAACTCCACGCGTTATGGGTTTTATTGGTGGTAAGGCAGATGAGCCAGCACCTATCACAGAAAAAGAAGCTGATTTGATTCTGCAAAGAATAGATGATTCAGTAGAGAAACCAAAACCAAAAACTATTTTTGAGCCAGGTGAAATGGTTCGTGTTATCGATGGCCCGTTTAATGATTTTAATGGCGTTGTTGAAGAAGTGAATTATGATAAAAGCCGGTTGCAAGTTGCCGTGTTAATTTTTGGCCGCTCTACTCCCGTCGAATTAGAGTTTGGTCAGGTAGAAAAAACTTAAGATAGAAACGTAGTATAGAAAAAATATTGGTCTTTTGCCTTTGGGTGAAAGTTAAGGGGAGCCTTTGATGGGTGAATGGTATTTGTAATCATTGATCTTGAGGCGTTAACACCCATTTTTGAGGAGTGGTCATCATGGCTAAGAAAGTAGAAGCTTATATTAAGCTGCAAGTGCCTGCAGGTAAGGCAAATCCAAGTCCCCCAGTTGGTCCAGCATTGGGTCAACATGGTGTGAACATCATGGAATTCTGTAAAGCATTCAACGCGCAAACACAAAGTATTGAAGCTGGTGCGCCAGTTCCAGTAATCATTAGTGTCTATAGTGATCGTAGTTTCACTTTCGAAATGAAAACACCGCCAGCGGCGTTTTTGTTACGTAAAGCGGCAGGTATCGCTAAAGGTAGTGGTCGTCCTAATACTGAAAAAGTAGGTAAGGTGACACGTGAGCAGTTAGAAGAAATTGCAAAAATTAAAGAGCCAGACTTGACTGCATCAGATATGGATGCGGCAGTACGTACTATTGCAGGTAGTGCTGTGAGTGCAGGCCTTGAAGTAGAAGGAGTTAACTAAGATGGCTAAATTAAATAAGCGTCAAAAATTAGCAAAAGAAAAAGTTGATCCTACTAAACAGTATTCAATTGATGAAGCTGTTGCCATTATTAAAGAACTTTCAACGGTAAAGTTTGAAGAGACCGTTGATGCAGCGATTAACTTAGGCATCGATCCTCGTAAATCTGATCAAGCCGTACGTGGTGCTAGCTCTTTGCCTCACGGTACAGGTAAAACCGTTCGTGTAGCGGTATTTACTCAAGGCGCTAATGCTGAAGCGGCTAAAGAAGCTGGTGCTGATTTAGTCGGCATGGAAGAGTTAGCGGCAGAAGTTAAAAAAGGCAATATGGATTTTGATGTGGTTATTGCTGATCCTGCTGCCATGCGTGTTGTTGGTCAGTTAGGTACTATTTTAGGGCCTCGTGGCTTAATGCCAAACCCAAAAACTGGCACAGTAACACCAGATGTTGCTACAGCAGTTAAGAACGCTAAGGCTGGACAGGTTCGTTACCGTGCCGATAAAGGCGGCATTATTCACGGTGGTATTGGCCGTGTTAATTTTGACGTGAATGCAATCAAAGAGAACCTTGAAGCATTAATTGCCGACCTTAAAAAAGCAAAGCCCGCTTCTGCGAAAGGAATTTACTTAAAGAAAATTTCTTTGAGTAGCACAATGGGCCCAGGTATTACATTAGATTTAGCGAGCATCGACGTTTAGTCATCTCGTAAAAAGAACTTTGGGGTCTGTTACTGCTTGTCACTAACAGACCGTCAAAGACCGTAGGGGAAGGTCATCGTTGTTGTCAGTTTTTAACTGAACGGTTACTTTCTTAATCAAGTGCTTGTTTTAGAGTAAGAGTGCAACCCTACGCAGACGGTGGGAACCCAAATCAGAATTATATAATCGTTATGCGATAAAAATGCTGGATTTGATCACCGAAATACTTACTTGGTTTTCAGTGTTACTGAAATGTCTAAGTAAGTCATGCAACCGATTGATGATGTTAATTGTTGTGATAAACAATAATTAACGGATGTTAATCAATTCAGGAGATAACTCGTGGCATTAGCAATACAAGACAAAAAGCAAATTGTCGCTGAAGTTAACGAGACTGCTAGCAATGCATTGTCCCTAGTCATCGCTGACGCCCGTGGCGTTAACGTGACTGATATGACTGGCTTGCGCAAATTAGCACGTGAAAATAATGTAGAGCTTCGTGTGATTCGTAATACTCTTGCGAAACGCGCGTTTGATGAAACAGAATTTGATTGTGTAAATGAAGCGCTAGTGGGCCCATCAATATTTGGTTTTTCTATGGAAGATCCAGGTGCTGCGGCTCGACTATTCAAAGATTTCGCGAAAGAAAACGAAAACTTTGAAGTGAAAGCTTTGTCAGTGGGTGGCAAGTTATTGGATGCGGGTCAAATTGATGCTCTTGCGAAACTACCAACACGCGATCAAGCGTTAGGTATGTTGGCAAGCGTAATGATTGCACCTGTAACCAAGTTGGTTCGTACTTTCAACGAAGTGCCTACCAAAGTAACACGTGCTGTTGCAGCCGTTCGCGACCAAAAACAGGAAGCTGCATAATTACCTGCTTAGGTAGTTTAATCAGTTTATTTACTATTAATTTTTTATCGGGAGATTTGGGTCATGGCTCTATCTAAAGACGATATTTTGAATGCTATTGCTGACATGTCAGTAATGGAAGTTGTTGAATTAGTTGAAGCAATGGAAGAGAAGTTTGGTGTTTCTGCTGCTGCTGCAGTTGCTGTAGCCGGTCCTGCTGCAGAAGCTGGTCCAGCTGCTGCTGAACAAACTGAGTTTGATGTTGTTCTAACTGCTGCTGGCGACAAGAAAGTAAACGCTATTAAAGCAGTTCGTGCTATTACCGGTCTTGGCTTGAAAGAAGCTAAAACAATGGTAGAAAGTGCACCAGCAACTGTTAAAGAAGGCGTTTCTAAAGCAGACGCTGAAGAAGTGAAAAAGCAGCTTGAAGAAGCTGGCGCATCTGCTGAATTGAAATAATTAGCTAGTGCGATACCCTTCATTACTAGGTTTACTTTTAAGTAAGCCTACCAAATAAAGGGTTAAGGCTGACGGGTTTTCTCGTCGGCCTTTTTCCGTTTGCAGTAAACGGCAAATAAATAGTGCTCAATACTGTTTATGTAAAACTGCCCAAATTTTGGATATAACGTAATGACCTACGTTATATGAAAATAAAAATACGCACCCCGCGTTACAAGGCTAGCCCCTTTTATACAGCTGAGGCATACAGATGGCTTACTCATATACTGAGAAAAAACGTATCCGCAAGGACTTCGGCAAATTGCCCCATGTAATGGATGTTCCCTATCTTTTGGCAATCCAATTAGATTCTTATCGTAAATTTACCCAAGCGGGTATCTCGCTGGAAGAACGATTAGATATTGGTTTACATGCTGCCTTCAAATCGGTTTTTCCGATTGTGAGTTATTCAGGAAGCGCTGCACTAGAGTACGTTAGTTATAAACTAGGCAAAGTTGCCTTCGATGTATCAGAATGTATTTCTCGTGGTGCAACTTATGCTGCTCCTTTGCGAGTAAAAGTACGTTTAATTATCTATGATAAAGAGTCATCAAATAAAACTATCAAAGATATTAAAGAGCAAGAAGTCTACATGGGTGAAATCCCGTTAATGACAGACAATGGTACTTTCGTTATTAACGGTACTGAGCGTGTCATTGTTTCTCAGCTACACCGTTCACCCGGTGTGTTCTTTGATCACGATAAAGGTAAGACTCACTCATCTGGTAAGCTACTTTATTCAGCTCGTGTAATTCCTTACCGTGGTTCTTGGTTGGACTTCGAGTTTGATCCCAAAGATTTAGTTTTCGTTCGTATTGACCGTCGACGTAAATTGCCAGCGACTATTTTATTGCGTGCATTAGGGTATACCTCTGAACAAATGCTTGAGATGTTCTTTAGCACAAGCAACTTCGAAATGAACAAAGATCGTGAGTTCTTATTAGAGCTTGTGCCTTCACGTCTGCGTGGTGATGTTGCTACATTTGATATTAAAGATAAAAAAGGCAATGTGTTAATTGAAGAAGGTCGACGCATTACTGCTAAGCATATCCGTGACCTAGAAAAAGCAAAAGTCACACAATTATTGGTGCCTGAAGAATATTTGCTAGGGCGCTCTTTGGCTAAAGACGTTATCGATACTAATTCAGGCGAAGTGTTGTTCGAATGTAATACAGAAATTACTAACGAAGTTGTCGATAAGTTTGTTGAAGTGGGTATCACTTCCGTTGAAACGCTTTACACAAATGATCTTGATTGTGGTGCGTTTATTTCAGATACCTTACGTTCAGATGCTGCGCGTACTGAACTAGAAGCGCTTGTTGAAATCTATCGAATGATGCGTCCAGGTGAGCCACCAACAAAAGAGTCGGCAGAAGGTTTGTTCCAAAACCTATTCTTTAGCCCAGATCGTTATGACTTGTCGGTTGTAGGTCGCATGAAATTCAATCGCCGTTTAAAGCGTGAAGACGAAACTGGCGAAGGTATTTTATCAAAAGAAGATATCGTTGATGTGTTAAAAACATTAATCGATATTCGTAACGGTAACGGTGTGGTCGATGATATCGATCACTTAGGTAACCGTCGTATTCGTTCTGTTGGTGAAATGGCTGAAAACCAATTCCGTGTAGGTTTAGTTCGTGTTGAACGTGCAGTTAAAGAACGCTTGTCTGTTGCTGAGTCAGAAGGCTTAATGCCACAAGATCTAGTAAATGCAAAACCTGTTTCTGCTGCGGTTAAAGAGTTTTTTGGTTCATCACAGCTGTCTCAGTTTATGGATCAGAATAACCCACTATCTGAAATTACTCACAAACGACGTGTTTCAGCATTAGGGCCTGGTGGTTTAACTCGTGAGCGTGCGGGCTTTGAAGTGCGTGATGTACATCCAACGCATTACGGTCGTGTATGTCCTATTGAAACACCGGAAGGACCGAATATTGGTTTAATTAACTCGCTAGCAACCTATGCGCGTACTAACCACTACGGCTTTCTAGAAAGTCCTTATCGTCGAGTTGTCGATTGCAAAGCAACTGATGAAATTGATTTCTTATCTGCAATTAACGAAGCTGAGTATGTTATTGCTCAGGCGTCTGCAGAACTCGATAGCAAAGGTAAATTAGTCGAAGAGCTGGTTTCTGCTCGTCACATGAACGAATTTACATTAAAAGCGCCGAAAGACGTTCAGTATATGGATGTGTCACCACGTCAGGTCGTCTCGGTTGCTGCGTCGTTGATTCCGTTCTTAGAGCACGATGATGCTAACCGTGCATTAATGGGATCGAACATGCAACGTCAGGCTGTTCCTACATTAAAGGCTGATAAGCCCTTAGTAGGTACAGGCATGGAGCGTCATGTAGCATCAGATTCTGGTGTGTGTGTGGGGTAGCTAAGCGCGGTGGTGTTATTGAGCGTGTTGATGCGGCACGTATTGTTGTTCGTGCAAGCGATAGCGAGACCGAAGCTGGTGATGCCGGTGTTGATATTTATAATCTCACTAAGTACACCCGATCTAACCAAAATACCTGTATTAACCAGAAACCCATTGTTCACGTAGGTGACACCATTGTTCGTGGTGATATCTTAGCGGATGGTCCTTCTGTAGATATGGGTGAATTAGCGCTAGGGCAAAATATGCGTATCGCATTTATGCCTTGGAATGGTTACAACTTCGAAGATTCAATTCTTGTTTCCGAGCGTGTTGTAAAAGAAGATCGTTTTACTACGATCCATATTCAAGAGCTAACCTGTATTGCTCGTGATACCAAATTAGGTAGTGAAGAAATTACCGCAGACATTCCTAATGTTGGCGAAAGCGCATTATCTAAATTAGACGAGTCGGGTATTGTTTACATCGGTGCGGAAGTTGGGCCTGGTGATATCTTGGTAGGTAAAGTGACGCCAAAAGGCGAGACTCAACTCACACCAGAAGAAAAGTTACTACGTGCTATTTTTGGTGAAAAAGCGTCTGACGTAAAAGATACCTCATCTCGTGTTCCGACAAGTACTAAAGGTACTGTTATCGATGTGCAAGTATTTACGCGTGATGGCCTAGAAAAAGATCCGCGCTCTAAAGCGATCGAAGAAATGCAGCTTGAGAAAGTACGCAAGGATTTGAACGAAGAGTTTCGTATCGTTGAAGCGGCTACCTTTGAACGTTTATATTCAGTGCTTGTTGGACAAAAAACGTCTGCAGGTAAAGCGGTTAAGAAAGGTACTGAATTAACAGCTGAAATCTTGGCCGATTTAGACAAGGATCAGCTATTCAATTTACGCGTATCTGATGATGCGATTAACGAACAAATTGATCGTGCAGAAGAGCAACTTAAAGAGCGTCGCGCTATTTTGGATGAGCGTTTTGAAGATAAAAAACGTAAGTTACAAACCGGTGATGACCTCGCGCCTGGCGTACTTAAAATTGTTAAGGTGTATTTGGCAATCAAACGCCGTATTCAGCCGGGCGATAAAATGGCGGGACGTCATGGTAACAAAGGTGTTATTTCGGTCATTATGCCTATTGAAGATATGCCTTATGATGAACATGGTGAGCCAATCGATATCGTATTGAATCCTTTAGGTGTTCCTTCGCGAATGAACGTTGGTCAGGTGTTGGAAATGCATCTTGGTTTGGCGGCAAAAGGCTTAGGAAATAAGATTGACGCCATGATCCGCCAACAAAAAGCGGTTAAGGAAGTGCGTGGTTTCTTAGAAGATATTTACAATAAAACTGGCGACATTAAAGATAGAGAAGATTTGAAAAACTTCTCTGATAAGGAATTGATGGATCTAGCTCAAAATCTACGTGGTGGTGTGCCAATGGCAACACGTGTATTTGATGGCGCTAAAGAGACTGAAATCAAATCGTTGCTACGTTTAGCTGACTTGCCAGATAGTGGTCAAATGACACTTTATGATGGCCGTTCAGGTGATGCGTTTACTCGTCCGGTGACGGTTGGCTACATGTATGTATTGAAACTTAACCACTTGGTTGATGACAAAATGCATGCACGTTCAACTGGTTCTTATAGCTTGGTAACGCAGCAGCCATTAGGCGGTAAAGCGCAGTTCGGTGGACAGCGTTTCGGAGAGATGGAAGTATGGGCACTAGAAGCATACGGTGCGGCTTACACTCTACAGGAAATGTTGACAGTGAAATCGGATGATGTCGCTGGTCGTACAAAAATGTATAAAAACATTGTTGATGGTGATCATCGCATGGAGCCGGGTATGCCTGAATCCTTTAACGTACTCGTTAAAGAAATTCGATCGCTCGGTATTAATATGGAATTAGAAGCTGATTCTAAATAAATATTAATTGTATATGCGAAGTGCGTGCTAGCGGGAAAGTTAGCACGCACTAAAAATTATTATTCATCACAAAATTTAATTCCTAATCGGAGAAATAGCCTTGAAAGACTTACTCAACTTGCTGAAGTCCCAGGGACAAAACGACGAATTTGATTCGATTCGTATTGGTCTAGCATCACCAGAAATGATTCGCTCATGGTCATTTGGTGAAGTGAAAAAACCAGAAACGATTAACTACCGCACATTTAAGCCTGAGCGTGAAGGCTTGTTCTGCGCTAAAATTTTTGGCCCAGTAAAAGACTACGAATGTCTTTGTGGTAAGTACAAACGTATGAAACATCGTGGCATCATTTGTGAAAAATGTGGTGTTGAAGTGACATTGGCAAAAGTGCGCCGTGACCGCATGGGACACATTGAGCTAGCTAGCCCAGTAGCACATATTTGGTTCTTGAAATCATTGCCTAGTCGTATTGGTTTGTTGCTTGATATGACATTGCGTAGTATCGAACGCGTATTATATTTTGAATCATACGTAGTGACTGATCCAGGTATGACGACCTTAGAAAAAGGTCAGTTATTAACGGACGAGCAGTTCTTTGAAGCGATGGATGAATTTCCAGACGAGTTCGAAGCGAAAATGGGCGCGGAAGCGATTCAAGATTTAATGAAAGACATTAATCTTGAAGAAGAAATTAACCGTCTACGTGAAGAAATTCCAGAAACTAATTCTGAAACAAAAATTAAGAAGCTATCAAAGCGTCTTAAATTGTTAGAAGCGTTCTTTTTCTCAGGCAACAAACCTGAGTGGATGGTAATGGAAGCGTTGCCGATTCTTCCACCAGATCTACGCCCGTTAGTGCCTCTAGATGGCGGTCGCTTTGCAACATCTGACTTGAATGATTTGTATCGTCGAGTGATTAACCGTAATAACCGTTTGAAACGTTTATTAGATCTTAATGCGCCAGACATTATTGTTCGCAACGAAAAGCGTATGTTGCAAGAGTCAGTTGATGCCTTGCTTGATAACGGCCGTCGCGGTCGTGCCATTACGGGTTCTAACAAGCGTCCATTAAAATCACTTGCTGACATGATTAAAGGTAAGCAAGGTCGTTTCCGTCAAAACCTTTTGGGTAAACGTGTCGATTATTCAGGTCGTTCGGTTATTGTAACGGGCCCTACACTGCGTTTGCACCAGTGTGGTCTACCGAAGAAAATGGCCTTGGAATTATTTAAGCCTTTTATCTTTAGTAAGTTAGAGTTACGCGGTCTTGCAACTACCATTAAAGCAGCGAAGAAAATGGTTGAGCGTGAAGAGCCAGTCGTGTGGGATATTCTTGACGAAGTGATTCGCGAACATCCGGTACTACTTAACCGTGCACCGACACTTCACCGTTTGGGTATTCAAGCATTTGAGCCTGTCTTAATTGAAGGTAAAGCTATTCAGTTACACCCACTCGTTTGTGCGGCATATAACGCCGACTTCGATGGTGACCAAATGGCAGTACACGTACCGTTAACCATTGAAGCGCAATTAGAAGCGCGTGCGTTAATGATGTCAACCAACAATATCCTATCACCTGCATCAGGTGAGCCAATTATCGTACCGTCTCAGGATGTGGTATTGGGTTTATATTGGATGACGCGTGATCGTGTTAATGCGCTAGGTGAAGGTATGACCTTCGCGGATACTTCTGAAGTTTCTCGTGCCTATCATGCAGACCAAGTTGATTTGCAAGCGCGAATCAAGGTGCGTGTTTCAGAAGTGGTTGTTAACAGCGACGGCGAAAAAGAAACTGTGACTTCGATTAAAGACTCGACGGTTGGTCGTGTGCTTTTTTGGGAGATCGTACCAAAAGGCATGCCGTTTGAAATGGTCAATACTCCAATGGTTAAAAAGGCTATCTCTAAGGTCATTAACTATTGCTACCGTGTAGTTGGATTGAAAGAAACTGTTATTTTTGCTGATCAACTCATGTACATGGGTTACAAGTTCTCAACTCGTTCAGGTTCTTCAATCGGTGTTAATGACTTTGCTATTCCAGATAGTAAAGCAGAAATTATTGCTCGTGCTGATAACGAAGTAAAAGAAATTGAAAGCCAGTTTGCCTCGGGTCTAGTTACTCAAGGTGAAAAATACAACAAAGTGATTGATATTTGGTCTCGCGCGAACGACCTTGTCGCAAAATCAATGATGGAAGGTATTTCCCAAGAGAAAGTGATAAATAAACAGGGCGAAGAAGAGTTACAAGATTCTTACAACTCTGTATTTATGTATGCGGACTCTGGCGCACGTGGTTCTCCAGCACAGATTCGTCAGTTGGCGGGTATGCGTGGTCTGATGGCGCGTCCAGATGGCTCAATTATTGAAACACCTATTACCGCGAACTTCCGTGAAGGTCTTAACGTACTTCAGTACTTTATTTCTACTCACGGTGCACGTAAAGGTTTGGCTGATACCGCTCTTAAAACAGCAAACTCCGGTTACTTGACTCGTCGTTTAGTCGATGTTGCGCAAGATCTTGTGGTAACAGAGGTTGATTGCGGTACCCAAGAAGGCTTAACGCTAACACCGATTATCGAAGGTGGTGATATTATTGATCCGCTAGGCGATAGGGTGTTGGGGCGTGTTGTTGCTCAAGATGTTATCGACAACGCGACAGGCAAAGTATTGTTAGAAGCGGGCACTATGGTTGACGAAAAACTCGTCGGCATCGTTGAAGAAAACGCGATTGATGAAATTATCGTTCGATCAGCAATGACTTGTGAGACGCGTCATGGTATCTGTGCTAAGTGTTATGGTCGAGATCTTGCTCGTGGACACCTAGTAAATGTGGGTGAAGCGGTCGGTGTTATCGCTGCTCAATCTATCGGTGAGCCGGGTACACAGCTAACTATGCGTACCTTCCACATCGGTGGTGCGGCAAGTAGGGCATCTGCAGTTGATAGTGTACAAGTGAAACAAGAAGGTACGGTTCGTCTGCATAACGTTAAAGTGGTAGAAAATGCGAATAATCACTTAGTAGCAGTTTCTCGTTCTGGCGAATTAGCTGTTGCTGATAGCACAGGTCGTGAACGCGAGCGTTATAAGATTCCTTATGGTGCAGTAATCTCTGTGAAAGACGGCGCTTCTGTTGATGGTGGTGCGATCATTGCCAAATGGGATCCGCATACACACCCAATTATTACGGAAGTAGCAGGTAAGGTTGCATTCTCTGGTATGGAAGATGGTTTATCCATCCGTCGCCAAACAGACGACCTTACGGGTTTAACGTCAATCGAAATCATTGATCCTGCTGAGCGTCCGGCAGCAGGTAAAGATTTGAAGCCAGCTATTACCTTGGTGGGTAAAGACGGTAAAGAATTGACGCTAGCTAATACTAATGTTCCAGCGCATTACATGCTGCCATCAAAAGCGATCCTTAGCTTGAATGACGGTGATGAGATTGGTGTTGGTGATATTATTGCGCGTATCCCTCAAGAAGGATCAAAAACTCGTGATATTACCGGTGGTCTACCGCGTGTTGCTGACTTGTTTGAAGCGCGTAAGCCAAAAGAGCCTTCAATTCTTGCAGAAATTTCTGGTACGGTTAGTTATGGTAAAGAAACTAAAGGTAAATTCCGCCTTGTTATTACTCCAACAGACGGTAAGCCACTAGAAGACGGTTCAGACCATTACGAAGTGCTTATTCCTAAGCATCGTCAAATGACTGTGTTTGAAGGTGAGCAAGTTGAAAAAGGTGAAGTTGTTTCTGATGGCCCAAGTAACCCACACGATATTCTTCGTCTTCGTGGTGTTGAAGCCTTAGCGCGTTACATTACCAACGAAATTCAAGATGTATATCGTTTACAAGGTGTAAAAATTAACGATAAGCATATTGAAACCATCGTTCGTCAAATGCTGCGTAAAGTTGAAATTACTGGTATGGGTGAATCGAGCTTTGTTAAAGGTGAGCAAGTAGAATTTACGGATGTACTTGAGCAAAATGAAACGCTGCGTGATGTTGATAAATTACCAGCACGTTATCAGCGTCAGTTGCTAGGTATTACCAAAGCGTCTCTTGCAACAGAATCGTTTATTTCTGCGGCGTCTTTCCAGGAAACAACGCGCGTATTGACCGAAGCCGCTGTGACTGGCAAGAAAGATTACTTGCGTGGATTGAAGGAAAACGTTGTCGTTGGACGCTTAATCCCTGCAGGTACGGGATTGGCTTACCATGCCGAACGTAAGCGTAAGCGCGCAGCCGAGAAGGATACTCGCTCGGAAGGCGTGAGTGCTGAAGATGTCGAAGCGGCGTTAACAGAAGCTTTGCAATCAAGTAATAGCTAGTTAATCGATTTATTGTCGATTCGAACACAAAAGCCTCCTTTTTAGGGGGCTTTTTTATAGCTGACTCACTATAATATCTCGATAAATAATAGTGACACCTGATTGCTTACTGAAAGGTTATATTTGCAAATGATTACAATACGTAATATTTTTCTTGGCTTGTTATTGTTCTCTTCTATGGTTAGTGCGGAAACACCTGACTTTTCATTACAGCCTGACCATACAATGCAGCCCGCTTCCTTGGTGGATATTGCAGATAGCTACCCTCACGTTATTATCTCTGAGCTATCTACAGGTAAACTCTATGTTTACAAGCGGCAAGCGGACGGTAGTTTTCTACTACTAGAGACTATGCATACTTCTATAGGTAAAAAAGGGTATGGGAAAAATATAGAAGGCGATAACAAAACTCCCGTGGGTGTTTATCGCATTACTAGTCATTTAACGCCGGAGCAATTAGACGCATTTTATGGTAATGCGGCATATCCAGTTAATTATCCTAATGCTTGGGATAAAATAAATGAGAGAACGGGATATGGTATTTGGCTGCATGCGGAGCCTATAGGGCTTACGACCAAAACGCGCCCACTGTTAGACAGCAACGGCTGTATTGTGTTGTCAAATAATGATATCGACATCATTAATCAATATATCGATATTGGTTATACCTACATTGTAATGACACCCAAAGTACAAATGGTGAAAGTCGAAAAGGTTGATCGCCTACGCAATAAAATTCATGAGCGTTTAAAGCAATGGGAGCTCGCTTGGGAGTCCTTAGATAATGAGTTTTACTTAGATTTTTATTCTGAAGCGTTTACTAATTTAGATCTTACGTTTTCAGAGTGGGTGACGTATAAAAAGCGCGTTAATGGATCCAAATCATTTATTAACGTGGCGATCTCGGATGTGGGTATTTATGCTTATCCCGGAGAGCAGGACATGCTTTGGGTGGAATACTATCAGACCTATGATAGTAGCAACTATCGCTCTATGGGTTGGAAGCGGCAGCTTTGGAAAAAAGAGCCTGACGGTATTTGGCGCATTACCTATGAAGGTGGCGGTTAGTTGTCGCTACAATCTACTGATATCGAATATATTACTAAATGTCGTATCTAAGCTTTTATTTTCTTGTTTTATTTTCGCGGTATTTCTTTTCTTAACCAGCGAACAATATCGACCCACATCCTACTAATCTCTGCATCCGTCGGCATAATGCCTGCAGATGCCAGTTCCACAGTGACAACTGGAATGTTTAAGTCCACTCCCGCATAGTTACCTAGCGATCCCGGATATGTTCCCAGCAAGCGTAATTGTAAATTGCCTAGGCGCTTTGGCGCATTAATGGAACCGTCAAAATCGACTAATCGATGAGGGGCGTGAACGGCGATAATGACATCTGGCGAAAAACGATTGATTGTCTCTGTAAACCATATGGTTTCTGGTTCGCTCAGCGATGATGGGCCAGGATATCGCCGCGGATTTTTGTATGTCCGTTCCTTCCAGTACTTAAGTGCTAGCGCATCCCAATTTTTTGAAGGGAAATTTCGATTAAGGTCAACGCCGCGCGCATTTTGTCGTTGTGATTTTTTTTGTAAAAGGCCATCTGGATTTAGATTAGGAATTACCGTCCAATGAAACAGTCCAGAATGATACAGGTTTAGTTTATCCATCCATTTGAACATAATAGAAACGGCAGAATATTCGTCACCGTGAATGCCACCCATTAATAAAACTTTTCCTAAGGGTCGCTTCCCCTCTAGGGGTGGGTATACTTTATACGCTAGAGGGTATCCCTCAGTTGACCTTCCTCCATCAGACGTGAGCTCTTGTTGTAGGCAGTCCTGTTTATCCACACTGCCTAGCTTTTGCCCTATATCGAGGCAAAGCTGCTTGATACTTTTCATCGGTATAAGGGGGGAAGGTGGTACAGGGTCCGTTACTTGTTCGTTTGCCGATGCTGATGATATAGGCAAGTGAAAAAAAACAAATAACGATAATGCTAAAAAAGTGGTTTTCATAGCGGAGTCTATAATGCCCAAGAAAAAGTTAATTATAGACTGATAGAGAAGAATGCCCAATGCTCTTCTCAGTTCTCAGTTCTCAGTTCTCAGTT
>AEVK01000197.1 GCA_000209515.2 gamma proteobacterium IMCC1989 | reverse complement strand
AGCATCAATGGTGATTTTGATATTCGATCATTATTAACCTATAGCGCGGTCTGCGGTATAGGTTTGGATACGGTGCCAATTCCGGGTGATACGTCCATTGAAAAAATAGCGGCACTTATGCGAGATACCGGCACCATGGCTTATCGTTTAGATAAACCCCTAACCGTACGCGTATTTCCAGTGCCAGGCTTACAAGCGGGTGATCTTACTGCATTCGAAAGTGATGACTTGTGTAATTGCGCGGTATTGGCTGTGCCTTAAATGTGTCGTACCAGATTCGATCCGGTATTTTTTGAAATTTATTACCACCAAAAAAAGAAGTAGAAAATGACAATAGAATATTTTATCGCATGGTTTGGTGTTGTGTTTCCCCTTATTTTTAGTCCGGGGCCAGCGAATATTGTTTTTGCCCTGTCGGGTGCAAAACAAGGAATTAGAAAATCACTGCCTTTACTATTAGGTGTGGATTTGGTTTATATTATTTGTTCACTCATTATTGGGTTTGGCTTGGGCGAGTTTTTAAAAAGCTACCCCACGTTTATGATTGTGATCAAGCTACTGGGTATTATGTATATTTTTTACTTAGTATATAAGTTTTTAAAGCCAGCTAGACAAACCAATAATGACGAAACCTTAACGGTATACACTTTTTATGATGGAATGATTCTACAGGCATTGAACCCTAAAGGGTGGACAATGCTGTTTGTGATGTTTTCTTTATTTTTAGATGGTAGTTTTGATCATACAACACAAGTGATTTATTTAGTGATTATGGTTGCGATAGTCAATATATTCACTCACATTGTGTGGATTGTTGCAGGTTCATTGATTACACAATACATTGCTAATCCAGTGACTGAAAAATATATCAACTATAGTTTTGCATTATCATTGCTAATTGTGGCTATTTGGTTATTGATTGATACTTTGGTCGCTATTTAATTGCCTTTATTAAAACCTAGAAAATTATCTATAAAAAAGAGAGGATATGATGAAATTATCGGTTAGTTTTATTGATGCATTTACCGATGCTGTGTTTGAAGGTAATCCTGCTGCGGTGATTCAATTAACGGAATGGTTGCCAGAACAGACGATGCAAAATATTGCCGCTGAAAATAATTTGTCAGAAACGGCTTTTGTTGTTCCATCTGATCTCGAAGGTAGTGTTAACGAAAGCACGATATTTTCTATTCGTTGGTTTTCGCCCATACAAGAAATTCCATTTTGTGGTCATGCAACATTAGCATCGTCTTTTTTCTTGTTTTCTCGCTATCACGATGTAAGTGAGTTACATTTCTTTGCGGAAGCGGTCGGCGAATTTGTTGTAGAAAAAATGAATGATGCGACGATACGAATGAATTTCCCTAATCGTATGCCGGAAAAAGTCAACGATATACCGGACGCGCTAATAAAAGGTTTATCGATAGCACCGGACGAAGTCTATCGCAATCAACAAGCCTATATCGCCATCTACAAAAATGAACAATCGATAAAAGAGATGACGACAAATAATGAAGTGTTAAAAACCTTAGCGCCCTACAATGTGTCTGTCACATCACGATCCACTTTATACGATTTTGTTTCCCGTTATTTTTGGCCCGCCAGCGGTGGCGATGAGGATCCAGTGACAGGCTCAATGCACACCGCACTCGCGCCACTATGGGCAGAACGATTAGGTAAAAACAGATTGCTTGCCTACCAAGCCTCCAAACGAGGTGGCGAGCTTTTATGTGAAGTGCAAGGTGATAGAGTGTTTGTTTCAGGTAAGGCTGTACTGTACCTCGAAGGCACTATAACTATTAACGAATGATGCCATTAACAAATAAGTTTACATTCCTCCAACAATGATGATGTGAGAATAATGATGAAAATTACTTTTTTAGGTTTAGGTGTAATGGGCTATCCCATGGCAGGCCATTTGCATACTGCGGGTCATGATGTGTGTGTTTACAATCGCACCACAGCAAAAGCGCAAAAATGGGTTGATGAATTTGGCGGAAACTATGGAGAGACTCCCGCACTTGCCGCAAAAAATTCGGACCTAGTATTGCTTTGTGTGGGTAATGACGATGATGTTCGGGAAATGATTGTTGGCGAGCAAGGGGTGTTAAGCGTATTAACCGAAGGGGCAATCATTGTTGATCACACCACCACCTCAGATCGTTTGGCAAAAGACATGTATCGTGTCGTACAAGAAAAGGGCTGCCATTTTATCGATGCGCCAGTATCGGGTGGTCAAGCCGGTGCCGAAAACGCACAGTTAGCGATTATGGCTGGTGGTGATAAAACCATTTTCGATAAAGTGTCTCCTATTCTTGATGTGTATGCCAAATCATTACTCTATATGGGTGCTGCGGGTGCTGGCCAAGCGACAAAAATGACCAACCAATTGTTGATCGCTGGTGTGTTGCAAGGGATTTCTGAAGGCTTTGCTTTGGCTAAATCTGCAGGCTTAGATCTCGATCAAGTCGCGCGAGCGATTAGTGCAGGATCCGCTGGGAGTTGGCAACTGACTAATCGTGCAGAAAATATCAACAAAGATAAATTCGACTATGGTTTTGCTGTTGATTGGATGCGCAAAGATTTAGGCTTTTGTCTGCAAGCGGCAAAAGCTTATGGTATCGAACTACCCAATGCCCAGTGGGTCGATAATTGTTATGCCTTATTACAAACTCAGGGACATCAACGTTCAGATACGTCTGTGTTAGTGAAGCAGTATGCGGATATAAAACAAGCAAAATAAAAGTCTGCCTCATTTGAAAAAGGGATTTTGATTTTCCCGTAATGTAATGTCTTGATGAGATGCTGAGTCAAGCTCGTTATGGCGATATTCCTTAGTAAAATGTATTAAATGGCCTTAACGAAATTATCTAAGGAAAATATTATGGATTATAAAGCGCGTTTGTTGGTGATGGCTGTTGCCTTACTCTGGGGTTTTAACTTCGTGGTGATTAAGTGGGGGGTAGAAAGCATCGACCCCGCTATGATGACAGCATTACGATTCTTTTTTACGTCGGTTCCGCTCATATTCTTTTTTTAGAAGCCAACCATAAGTATCACTGTTGTCGCTTTATATGGTGTGTTTTTTGGTGCTGGGATATGGGGTTTAGTCAACCTATCGATTGCATTAGGAACCCCTTCAGGAATGTCGTCATTATTATTACAGAGCAGTGCCTTCTTTACGCTAATAGTTGCCGTCCTCTTTTTTGATGAAAAAATAAGTCACATGAAAATGTTCGGCATAGCTATAGCCTTTATTGGCTTTTCAATGGTGTTGTTTTTTAGAGATGAAACCACATCTTTTATTGGTCTTATTTTTGTTCTGTTAGCAGCTGTTTTTTGGACAATCTGTAATGTCATTGTTAAAAAATACAAGCCCAAAGATATTATAGGGTTTATCGTCTGGTCTAGTTTGTTTGTACCCGTACCGGTGATTCTATTTTCTATGGGGCAAGATTTCTGCATTAATGGTGCAATTAATGTGGATAGCGCACTACAATTTCCTAGCGCCAAGGCTTGGATGTCTATATTGTTTCAGTCTTATATCACCACGTTATTGGGGTATGGCATATGGACATGGGCGATCACGAAACATGGTTTAAGTAATGTGGTGCCGTTTGCTTTGTTAGTGCCAGTTGCGGGTCTATTTTTTGGTTGGTTACTCTATGGAGAGGTGTTATCACTTATCTCTATTGTTGGATCGTTTTTTATTTTGTTAGGTTTGGCCTTACTGTTTTTTCCGTCGATCTCTTGGTTAGGTAAAAGAGAGCGCACAAAAAATAAAAAGAATACAGAGGTCAAAGTGTGAATTTTTTCTTATATGTCGCTACTGTTGTTATATGGGGGAGTACATGGATCGCCATACACTGGCAGTTGGGCAGTGTGGATGCCATTGTTTCCATCTTTTATCGTTTTGGCATTGCAGCGGCATTATTTTTACCTTTACTGAAACTGTTCGGTAAACTGCAGGTAACACAGCGACGCGACCATCTATTTTTTGTGATGCAAGGGGCGTGTTTATTTTCTGTTAACTATCTTTTTATGTACCAAGCAGGGCATTATATTATTACGGGTTTAATGTCGGTTATTTTCGCATTGGTTGCGTTGTTTAATGCTTTCAACCAATGGCTTATTTGGCGTAAAAAGCCATCGGGTACAATTTATTTGGCGAGCGTATTAGGCCTTGTTGGTTTGGTTTTCTTATTTTGGCGAGAGCTACAAATATCACATAATGTAGAAGAGGTGCTAATAGGCATCGCTTTTGCTATGGCAGGCACCTATGTTTTTTCTCTCGGTAATATGGTGTCAGTGCGCAATAGCCAGCAAGGAATCAAACCGTGGACAAGCAATGCTTACGGGATGATTTATGGGGCGCTGATTGTATTCATTGGTATGCAGCTCTTTCAAGTGCCTTTTCAATGGGATGATAGCCCACACTATATATCCAGTCTTATTTTCTTAGCTGTTCCGGGATCAATCATCGCCTTCACCATGTATCTTGTTTTAGTCTCTCGTATAGGTGCGAGTCAGGCGGCTTACACTGGTGTATTATTTCCGGTTGTTGCCTTAACCTTTTCGACGTTTATTGAAGACTATCACTGGGATATTTATGCCATTATTGGTTTGGCTCTGGTCATGCTTGGAGTTGTTGTTTCTAGTCGTGGGGAAAAGATTTTTCTATGGTTGAAAAGCTTTTCTAGATTAACGAGATGACTGTAAAAATTGCTTTGGGGTTACGCCGTAATGTTTTTTAAACGTGCGTGAAAAATGGCTTTGATCCACAAAGCCACAGGATAACGCGGTTTCTAATTGCGTTTCTCCCTGTTTTAGTAAGTGTGTTGCTTCGCTAATGCGGATGTCCATTATTCTTTGATGCGGCGTTTCGCCGGTGCTGATTTTAAACATGCGTATAAAATGAAAAGGACTAATGCCAGCCACTGTAGCCAGCGAATCTATGGTGACTTTCTGATCTAGGTTTTCGTGAATATACTCAATCACTCGGTTTAACGCGGTAGGGCGTAAGCCACTTCGGTAATTGGTTTTGTTCTTGGGTGAACAGCTATAGCGCCTCAATAAGTCAACCATAATAAACAAGGCTTGTTCTTGCAGGCGAAGCGTATCCTCTGGCTCTATCCGTGATTGCATAAAAAGATCGTGGCAATTATTGAGTAACCTTTCATCTTCGAAAAAGGTGATGTCGAACAATTCGACATGGCGAGGATCCATATCAAAACTCTCTAAAGCGGTGCGACGTAATAATGCATCAGAGAAATAAAAGTGTTCGAAGCGCTGGCGGCTACCCACTTCCCACTCTGATTGATGTTCTGAGGGTAAAATACACAATTTATTAGGGGCGCCGGTGCCTACGTGTTTTTTGTCGACTCGTCGAGTCGAGTAACCGCCATCAACATATAGGCTCAATGTATGATGTTTGGCATTGTGATAGCTCACGTGGTCGTTTTCATTCACCCAAACAGCTAAACCTAAGTGTTGGTTAATTGATTGACGATATACCTCCGTTGCTTTTGAGCTTTTAAGCGTCGCCTGTATGCTGTTGGTAGAATGTAATTTCATGGGCATACAGTATATTTTAGAGTGCTTGTAGGCAATCAAAAGGATGCGTTTTATTCAATAATGCGCAGTTTTTTACAAAAAGCACAATATTATACTAAGCCATCGTTCAACATCTTATCTAGTATATCCGCGGCAAACTAAAAGCTAAGGATTTAACAGATGATCAATATTGCATTATATATAACGGCCGTTTTTATTTGGGGAACGTCATGGATTGCGATTCATTGGCAAGGTGGCGATGTATCCGCATTAGTGTCGGGTTTTT
>AEVK01000198.1 GCA_000209515.2 gamma proteobacterium IMCC1989 | reverse complement strand
TCATTTTACCTAACCGAAAATTCCACTCAGGCTTATTCAGAGGTTCCTTAACTGCTCACGAAAAAGTCTCTTGGGTAAATTACGCAGCCTTGCCCGATAGCCCTTATTTTGATGCTAGCCAAAAAATTACTAGCGGCAAAGCATCGGGTATTTTAAGCTTTGGTGTGACGGGTGGAGCAGAGGCCGGAGGTCGTTTTATTTTATCCATTCACTCGTCGCTCAATACCGACGTTATCCATAATCCGTGTTGATAATTCTTCAATAGAAAGATGGGTGGAGTTTAAATAAGGTAATTTGTATCGCTCTAGTCGAGCTTTAAACTGTCGCGTTTCAAACTCGCATTGTTTAAGTGAGGCGTAGCGCGAATTAGCGTAGCGTTCTTCGCGAATACTCGCCAGACGCTCGGGAGCGATAAGTAAGCCAAATAACTTGTCACGGAAAGGTTGTAATGACTTGGGTAGAGCAGACTCATCTAAATCGTCTTCGGTAAAAGGGTAGTTGGCCGCACGAATACCAAAGTGCATACCTAAATACAGGCAGGTAGGCGTTTTACCACTACGACTAAGACCGACTAGAATAATGTCGGCAGTTGCATAGTTTTTGGTATTACCGCCATCGTCGTTTTCCAGTACATAATTCACTGCCTGAATGCGTTGATGATAGTTGGTGTGGGCCATACCAAATGCTGTGCCCGCGCTATAATCGGCGGTTTGCCCAAAGAGTTTCTCCATGGGGTCTAGGAACGCATCAAACATATCTAATATCACGCCTTTTGACTGCCGCAAAATTTCTCGTAAATTACCATCAACAATACTGATGACGACCAAGGGCGGTGTGCCCATTGAATCGGCGCTGTCATTGATTCGCTGTGTGGCTTGGGTCGCACGTTCTATGGTATTGATATAAGGCAAGGTGATTTGGTCGACATGTACGCCGCTGAATCGCGACAGTAGACTGTGCCCTAGGGATTCCGCAGTGATGCCAGTGCCATCAGAAATAAAGTAAGCGATATGTTGCATAGTGACCTCGGTCATTGAGCTATTGGTGTGGCTTAAATAGCATATTCTACTGCATAAACTCGGTTTCTCCCGTTTCTTTAGCCACATTTCGCGATATACTGCCGCGCACTTTTACAATATTTTGATAATAGAAATAGATAACCATTTGAGGAACCTATAATGGCGGATTATGTACTGTGGTTTGATGGCTTAGGTATGAACGATGTAGATCGCGTGGGTGGCAAAAATGCCTCGCTAGGCGAGATGATTAGCCACCTTAGCGGCATGGGTGTCAGTGTGCCGAATGGCTTCGCGACAACTGCGCATGCCTTTCGCGAATTCCTCGACCAGAGCGGCTTGAATGATCGTATTCAAACCATATTATCGGCATTAGATGTGAGTGATGTGAATGCTTTGGCTAAAGCCGGTGCGGATATTCGTCGCTGGGTAGTTGAAACGCCATTTCAGCCAGCACTTGAAACAGCCATTAAAGACGCATTTATTCAGCTACAAGACGGTAATGAGAATTTATCCGTGGCGGTACGTTCGTCAGCTACAGCAGAAGATTTACCTGATGCTTCGTTCGCTGGTCAGCAAGAAACTATGCTGAATGTTCGTGGCTATGAGCAAGTAATGTTGGCGATTAAGGAGGTGTTTGCTTCTTTATTTAATGACCGCGCCATTAGTTACCGTGTTCACCAAGGTTTTGAGCATGCAGAAGTCGCATTGTCGGCCGGTATTCAACGCATGGTTCGCAGTGAGACCGGCTCTAGCGGAGTGATGTTTACCTTGGATACGGAATCGGGCTTTCGCGATGCGGTTTTCATTACATCTTCTTATGGTTTGGGCGAAACTGTGGTTCAAGGGTCGGTTAACCCCGACGAATTCTACGTGTATAAGCCTTCATTAACAGCGGGAAAAACCGCTATTTTGCGCCGTAATCTCGGCAGTAAAATGATAAAAATGGTTTACTCTTCACAGCCCGATCAACTGGTAGACACCATTGATGTCCCCGAAGCCGATAGACAACAGTTTTCGATTAACGATAGCGAAGCCGAAGAGCTTGCCAAGCAAGCCCTGATCATCGAAGAGCATTATGGTCGCCCAATGGATATTGAGTGGGCAAAAGATGGTGACGACAAGCAAATTTATATTGTGCAAGCCCGTCCAGAAACCGTTAAAAGCCAAGAGCCAGGCAATGCCGTTGAGCGTTTCAAACTTAACGAGACCGGAACGGTATTATGTGAAGGTCGATCTATTGGTCAGCGTATTGGCAAAGGCGTGGTGCGTATTGTTGATGGCATTGATCAAATGGATCAAGTGCGAGAAGGCGATATTTTAGTCACCGATATGACAGACCCTGATTGGGAGCCGGTCATGAAGTTAGCGAGCGCCATTGTGACTAATCGTGGTGGTCGTACCTGTCATGCCGCAATTATTGCCCGCGAGTTAGGCATTGCGGCTGTTGTTGGTTGTGGTGATGCCACAGAAAAGCTATCGACAGGTATGCCTGTCACCGTATCGTGCGCGGAAGGTGATACGGGTTATGTATATTCTGGCGAATTGGATTACACGCAATCTGAAGACAGTGTAGGTGAAATGCCAGAGCTGCCGATTAAAATTATGATGAACGTCGGTAATCCTGATCGCGCCATGTCGTTTTCAACAGTGCCGAATAAAGGCGTTGGTTTAGCGCGGTTAGAATTTATTATTAACCGTATGGTGGGAGTGCATCCAAAAGCGTTATTAGATTTTGATAATCTTGACGCGGAATTAAAAAGTACCGTCGCTCGACAAATTGCGGGTTATGCAAGCCCAGCAGATTATTTTGTAGAGAAGGTCGTTGAAGGCGTATCGACCATCGCCGCATCGTTCGCACCAGAAACCGTTATCGTTAGAATGTCGGATTTTAAATCGAACGAATATGCGCATTTAATTGGTGGTACGCAATACGAACCCGAAGAAGAAAACCCGATGATCGGTTATCGTGGAGCATCACGTTATATTTCTGAATCTTTCCGCGAGTGTTTTGCATTAGAATGTAAAGCCTTGCGTAAAGTGCGCGAAGAAATGGGCTTAGAAAATATACAAATCATGATTCCGTTTGTGCGCACCGTTGACGAAGCGCGACAAGTTACTGAGTTGTTAGCCGAGTACGGATTGGCGCGTGGCGAAAAAGGCTTGAAGCTTATTATGATGTGCGAGTTGCCATCGAATGCGTTATTGGCTGATCAATTCTTAGAATATTTTGACGGATTTTCTATCGGTTCGAATGATCTAACTCAGCTAACCTTAGGCTTGGATCGTGATTCTGGTTTAATCGCGCATCTATTTGATGAGCGCAATGAAGCGATTAAAGTGTTATTGTCTATGGCGATCAAAGCCTGTAAAAAAGCTAATAAATATGTAGGGATATGCGGACAAGGCCCGTCGGATCATATCGACTTTGCATTATGGTTAATGGATCAAGGTATTGATTCAATATCATTAAATCCTGATTCAGTGATTGATACATGGATGCATCTGGCGAAGCACCAAAAATAATAGCTTCTTTAATTGGCTACTAAAGGCTGATGAAGTAAAAAATAAAAAAAGGGAAGCGTCAGCTTCCCTTTTTTACGTTTTGATATTTTATTTTACGTCATGTTTTTAATTTTTATTCGTGCAGTCTTTTATTAATATGACCTTTTTTTAGTGCAGCTTTAATCGTGGTTTTAAGATGTGATTGATTTTATCGGATACCATCATTAACGTTGCACGTATCCAGCCGTGTAAAGCAATTTGGTGCATGCGATAAAGCGATATGTAAGCAATGCGCGCAATTTTTCCGCGTACATTAAATGTGTCGCCGCGCACTAGGTTGCCCATTAATACGCCTACCGTTGAAAACTCACTTAAGGAAATGAGTGAGCCTTTGTCGCTATAATGAAACTCAACTAACGGTTTTTCTTTGGTAATACGAACTAAGTTTTTACCAACAAGTAGAGCCATTTGATGAGCGGATTGTGCGCGAGGTGGCACCCAGCGTTTTTCATCTAAAGGAAAACCAGCGCAGTCACCAATGGCATAAATATATTCATCGTTAGTAGATTGTAGATGTTTATTAACGATCACTTGGTTGATGCGATTGGTTTCTATGCCTTCTATTTCGGCCATAAAATCCGGTACTTTAATACCCGCTGCCCATAGCAGCATGTCGGCTTCTATACGGGATTCGTCAGCAGTAATAAAAACATGAGGTTCAGCTTTAGCTACTTGTGTGTTTAAACAAATATCTGCGCCCAATGCACTTAGATCTTTGAGTACAGCAGCGGATACTTTTTCAGATAAAGCGGGTACTAAGCGTGGTCCCGCTTCTAGTAAAGTAACTTTTAAGTTTTTATCTTTAATGCGGTGTAAGCCATACATAGAAAATAAATTACGTGAATTAAATAACTCTGCCGTTAGCTCAACACCTGTTGCACCGCCACCGACAATAGCGACGTGTAAGCAAGCGCTAGGGTCATCAATAAGTTTACGGTTAAGGCGAATAAATTGATTCACTAAGCGATCGTGAAATTTAACCGCTTGCTGGGTACTATCTAAGAATTTGCAATGTTCGCGTACACCCGGCACACCAAAATCGTTAGATGAACTGCCGATCGCCATCACTAAGTGATCATAAGGCTCGTCACGCTGAGGAAGTATCTCTTCGCCTTCGGGGTCAAGTACAGGGGCAAGGTGAATGACTTTTTTATTACGATCAACACCCGAAAAACACCCCATTTTAAACTGAAAGTGATGGGCGTGGGCGTGAGCGCGAAAACTGACGGAATCAATTTCTGCATCTAAACTGCCGGCGGCGACTTCGTGTAAAAGTGGTTTCCAAAGATGCGTTGAATTTCGATCAATCAATACAATCTCATGATCGGGTTTTTTGCCTAATTTATCACCTAAATATGTCGCTAACTCTAAGCCGCCGGCACCACCACCTACAATGACTACTTTCATTTTGTATCTATTACCTCATTATCACCACATATATCATTACGAATAATGTGTTAAAAGTTTTACCACTGTTAAAATCAGCGTTATTAAAAAGCGCGATTATACGGTTGTCGATTGTTTCGTATAGTCAATTTTATTAATGGGTTCTTCTTTTTGTGCTAAATCAATGTTTGATCGTCAAATACTGGGTTAGGTCTGTTCTCTGCCGTGGTTTGAAAGGCTTCCACTGATGCTGCTGCTTCTTGGATGTCTTCAAAACGTGCGGTATGAAATAAGGCATCGCCTTCATTTACAAGGGGGATATTGGTTTTGCCTATAATAATTCCGTTGTACTGGGATCGTATCTCATCTTCTGGTTGGTCAAACAGATCCGATGGATCTGAAATGACGCCTAGTAAATCACCTTTTTTAACGTGCGCGCCTAGTGGTACTAGGGAGCGTAATATCCCGCTTTGCGTGGCACGTTCCCAGCTGCTAGAGCGAGCAATAAAGGGATCGTGAGGCTTGGAAGGTTTTTTAGTGGCGGGTAACATGCTTAATTTACGCATAACGGAAAGAATACCTCTAACGCCAGCACGAATAGAGAGTTCATCAAAACGTAGTGCTTCGCCAGCTTCGTATAAAAGCACTTTTACACCATGTTCATCTGCGGCTTGGCGTAATGACCCATCTCGTAAATTGGCATTTAACAGTACGGGAACAAGAAACGCTTCAGCAAGGCTTTTTGTTTCTGGGTCGTCTAGGTTGGCTCTAATCTGTGGGAGGTTAGAACGATGTATGGCGCCAGTATGCAAATCAATACCGTAATCACATTGCTGAACAACTTCGTGAAGAAAGATATGCGCGAGTCTTGCTGCCAAAGAGCCGCGTTGCGAACCGGGAAAAGAACGGTTCAAATCACGCCGGTCAGGTAAGTAGCGCGAGTGCTGAATTATGCCAAATACATTTACCACCGGAATCACGATGAGTGTACCGCGTAAGCTTTTTAATGACGATGTTTTGAGGAGTCGCCGCGTAATTTCCACACCATTTAATTCATCGCCATGAACCGCCGCAGAGATAAATAAGCACGGCCCTGATTTTTTACCGCAGATGACATGCAGAGGAATGCTAACGTCGGTGTGGGTATATAGTTTAGCTACTGGCAAATCAATGATCTTTTGTTCGCCGGGCTTCACTGTTACATCGTTAATGGTGATTGGTTTGTTTTTAGTTATCATTGTCTGTAAATAGCTCTTAGCCTTTGCCGCGAGTGCGGGTTTTATTCGGTTTTGCGTTTTTTTCGATACACTCAATAATCATTCCGGCTACATCTTTTTCCGTGGCTCGTTCTATTCCTTCAAGTCCCGGAGAAGAGTTCACTTCCATCACTAACGGGCCGCGAGACGAGCGTAATAAATCAACGCCACATACGTTCAAGCCCATTATTTGTGCTGCTTTTACCGCGGTTGCGCGTTCTTTTGGGGTCAGTTTCACTAGCTGAGCGGAACCACCACGATGAATGTTAGAGCGAAATTCTCCTTCTGGAGCGGTTCGTTGCATAGCGGCAATCACTTTGCCGTCTACTACTAGGCAACGTAAATCGCTACCGCCGGCTTCTTTAATAAATTCTTGAATGAGGATGTTGCTTTTAACCCCCATAAAGGCTTCGATAACGCTCTCCGCAGCTTTTTGGGTTTCCGCTAGTACCACGCCAATGCCTTGGGTGCCTTCTAGTAATTTAATCACCAATGGCGCACCACCAACTTCGCGGATTAAGCCTTTTACATCATCCGGCGAGTTAGCGAATGCGGTGACGGGAATGCCTACGCCTTTGCGCGATAATAATTGTATCGAGCGTAACTTATCGCGTGAGCGTGAGATAGCGACGGATTCGTTAACGCAGTAAGTGCCCATGATTTCAAATTGTCTGACAACGGATGTGCCATAAAAGGTGACCGATGCGCCAATACGAGGAATCACGGCATCAAAATCACCGGGGTTAAACTCTTCATCTTTGTAATGAATAGAGGGATTGTCTGTGCCCATATCCATAAAGCAGCGTAGATGGTCGATCACTCGCATCTCATGGCCGCGCTCTTGTCCCGCTTCGATTAAGCGCTTGGTCGAATAGAGTTTGGCATTTCTAGATAGGATAGCTATTTTCATAAGGTTCTCATATGCTTTTGGGCAGGGTGATAAATACTAACATTGGGGCTTAATATTGGGGCTTAACATTGGAGCTTAACATTAGAGCTTTAGTTGCTAAGAGTAGCAGGAATCGCATGTCCGCACGGTTTTATTTTCCCCTTATTATGGCCTGTGTATTTTAGTCGCCTGAGCAGCATGATTGTCTGTTTGACAGTAAGCTATTCAGTTCACGTATTATCGCTGTGATTTATAGCGCCTTGTGATAATAAGCCTTACAATAAAAGTTCTCTCATTAAGCCTCACGATATATTTATGACTTTTTTTCGTTCTATCTTAAGTGATCATCTACCCGATAATCTACATGCAGAAGGGGACGGTGTTAGTGCCAGTTTGCTTGCCGTGTTAAGTGATGATGAGTCGCTGCGATTGCAGGCGATATTGTCGAATGATTCGTCGTTAGCTCGACAATTCACCCGCACCTTAGTGAGTAGTGCGTATGTATTAGAAAGCTGTTGCCGCAACCCTGATTTACTCTTTCATTGGCTGCTTACCGATGTGCCTTACGCAGCGCTGTCGGCGGCACGTATTGTAGAGATGGCAGAGCTGTCTTGTTGTGATTGTGAAACGGTAGACGCGTTAGATAAAGCCTTACGCCAGTTACGCCGTCGCTTAATGGTAGGGGTTATTTGGCGAGACATGAATCGTTTATCCGACTTTGCTGAAGTTTGTCAGTCCATGACGGCAATGGCCGAAGCGGCTATTCAGCAAGCGG
>AEVK01000199.1 GCA_000209515.2 gamma proteobacterium IMCC1989 | reverse complement strand
TCAACTACCTAGAGTACAATACCAGCGGTAGTGCAGTGCATAATAAGGCCTATAGCTATGACCGTGATGGCGTAAAACTAGCAGAGATAGATAAGTCTAGCGGCGCGAATCGCAACGTCACGAGTTACACAAACTATGCCGATGGCACGATTCGCCAGAGCTACAATCGCACACTACTCAAGGCAACGGATCAAAATTCTTTTAGACCTATTTTTGAGCAGAGTTCAGACGAAAGTGGATCTATCATTGTTGGTTATAGCAACATTGCTTCTCAGAATTTACATTACGAAGATGGCCGTCTCGCCTATAGCGCAGGACAAACCGTCGACCCCGCGAAAAAAGGTCGTTGTATTATGTAGATACGAAAGATAACGCCCGTATCTGGAACGACTACACCTACGAAGCATGGGACAGCTACAAACAGAGCAGCATCACCATTAGTGGTAGTGCCGCTAATGTCGCCAGCTGGGAACCGGGCGTCTCTACCTTTACCTACAACAGTAATGGTCACGTCCG
>AEVK01000200.1 GCA_000209515.2 gamma proteobacterium IMCC1989 | reverse complement strand
TGTAGGTATGCCCACCGAGATCTTTGTGATACACAATGCGATCAAACACGGTGTGCTGATCAACCAAGGTGTGTCCACGGGCATTGGTGGTCGTGGTTTGTGTGCCACCTATCGCGCGGGTATCACCCGTGACATGATTGCTCATGGAGGCGATGTATTGATAAGCGTAGGTAGTTTGTCTACCTTCAAAGCTAGTATGGCGAGTAATACGGCCTTCGGCATCG
>AEVK01000201.1 GCA_000209515.2 gamma proteobacterium IMCC1989 | reverse complement strand
AATCGAGATGTCAGCGGTATTTCTTTTCATAAAATAAATGATAGCTTATAGGGGCAGATAGGGTTAACGGTTAAGCAGAATTGTTTAATAATGGTTATGATGCCTGCATTCACTTACCATTTTTTGAACGCATAATGGACTCACTATTTATGACAAATAGCACAATGCATGTCGTGCTAGATATTCTTATGGCGCGCATTGTAACAGCTTATAACAAATTGTATGCTGTTTAATCATTCTCTGTAGGATGGCCAACAGAGGCGTGGATAACTTGTCCCAGTATTTTAATCGCATTTCGCACGGCAGGTGTTATCTCTTGGGCATAGTTCAGGCGTAAGCAATGGTTGAATTTTTTAGCGGCGGTAAAGACTGACCCCGGAGCAATACTAAAGCCATGTATGGCCAACTGTTTATTAAGATCGCTTGTATCAATCGATTCGTCTAACGAAATCCATAATAAATACCCCCCCTGCGGATAAGACATGCGAATATTTTCAGGAAAGTGCTGAGTCACTAGTTCAATCAGCATGTCGCGATTGCGTAGGTATTGCGCGCGCATCGTTTTAATATGACGATTGTAGTGGCCTTTGGCGACAAACTCCGCAATGGCTCTCGGTTGTAGTACCGAACCACAGGCAGTAGATACATATTTCATATGTTTAAACTTTTCAATATAGCGTCCCGGTGCGCACCAACCCGTTCTAAATGCCGGTGATACGGTTTTAGAAAAAGATGAGCAATATAAAACACGGCCTTCTGTGTCGTAAGATTTTACACTTCTGGGGCGGGGGTTTGCATACGCCAAGTCGCCATAAATATCATCTTCAATAATGGCAAAATCATGATGATTGGCGAGAGCGATTAAACGTTCTTTATGATCGTCCGGCATGACATAGCCTAACGGATTGTTACAGGTGGGCGTGATTAATAGCGCCTTAATAGGCCATTGCTCTAAGGCCATTTCTAAAGCCTCTAAACTAATACCGGTTTCTGGGTGAGTGGGTATTTCTAGGGCTTTGAGTCCTAGTGCTTGAATGATTTGCATGGTGCCGTAAAAGCTGGGGGATTCAATAGCAATCACATCGTCGGTTTGTGTTACTGCTCGCATACTACAGGACAGCGCTTCTTGGCAACCGGTGGTGGTTACAATCTCATCATGGTGTAGCTGGCAAGCGGAGTGAGTCATCATCCCTGCAATTTCACGGCGTAAGGTTTCGGAGCCTTGCAAGCTATCGTAAGTGAGCTGGTTAACGTGTTGATTGCGACTAAAGCGAGAAATAAGTTTGAATAAAGGTTGAATCGTTGATCCGCTAACGTGAGGTGTTCCCTTACCCAAGGCAAGCGTGTGATGGTCTTCGTGGCTATAAAGTAAGCCTACAATGGCTTCCCATTGGGAAATGTTAACGGGTGTTGGGTCGGGGCGACTAATGTTCAGTAGCTTTGGGGCGACAGTACTGCTCGACATCACGTAGTAGCCAGACTTGATTCTGACTTCGGCAATCTGCCTGTCTTCTAATAAGCGATAGGCCTCTTGTACCGTCGATATACTCACCTCATGGGTTTTACTCATTTGCCTGATAGATGGCAGCTTATCGCCAGGCTGAAAATAGCCATTATTAATCTGTAGTGTGAGTTTTTCTGCTAACGCTTCATATAGCTTCATAAATATTGTCCTGCATTTGGCCGCAATTGAATAAGGGCTATTGTGCCGTGTATTTTATCTTCTTTGTCGGTACAGATTAATTTTTTTTGTCATAACAGTACAGTTTTATGGTTTTTGTACTGTAATTTTTTATTAAATTGTATCTGTAATGCCCTTTCTTTCTCGATTATTCTATGTCCTCATTAACGGTAGATAATTAACTATAGATAAGAGTTGTGATGAATATGGACAGATTGACAGTAGTAAGTGCACTGAATGATTTAAGAAATGAAAATGAGCCATTTAAAGTACTTTTCAAGCATGGCTCTCTAGATGTCGAAATATATAAGCCGAACGGCGTTGATCATCAGCAGCCACATAGCCGCGATGAGGTATACGTTGTTGCTTCAGGATCGGGTTTTTTTGTGAATGGTGAATCAAGAGCGCCTTGTGTAACGGGCGAAGTACTATTTGTTCCAGCAGGTGTAGTGCATCGTTTTGAAGATTTTACAGAGGACTTTTCAACGTGGGTGTTTTTCTATGGTCCGGAAGGTGGTGAAGCAAGGCAGAGCAAAATGGCGCAGTTATCAACCAGTAAATGTTAATGACTAAGGAGAGGGATATGAACGATATTAATCATCATTTATGCAAAGTAAGAACAATCACGACCTTTTTATCTTTAGATGCAGATCGCTCGTCATGGGCAGCGGCTATTCAAGAGGCATCGGATTGCTGTGCGCAAGTGTCGGCAGCGCTTTTGCAAGAAAATTATCTTGTGCAATCTATTCGCATAGTGACTAACCCGTTTGGCGAATACCTGCGTACCGATCACGTTGATAATGCCAAACAAGATTTACTGTATTTAAGTAGACTGCTACAGGATGCCAATAGCGGAAATGACTTACGTTTACGTTTTGCGATAGGCGAGGCGAGAACGATAGACGAAATCACATTGCTACCAGAGTTGATTAACACGTTCGGCGATTTATGTAATGTTTGCGTCAATATCGACATGGATGATCAAGGTGTTTTAGATAACAAGACTATACTGGCATCTGCAAAAGCCGTGCAACATATCAGCACAATTACGCCAAGAGGCGAGGGCAATTTTAACTTTACGGTTAATTTTAATTGTCAGCCTTTAATTCCTTATTTTCCTGCGAGTTATCATCGTCGAGAGCTGGGTAGGAAGTTAGTGATTGGTTTAGAAACTCCAGACTTATTAGTCCATGAACTTTCTGTATTCAATGATTTGGATAAAAATAAAAATGCGAGTCACAACACGCTGCACGCGGGTTATTATCAAGTCATGCACCATGCGTTGCAGCAACATATCGATGACATTAATCGAATCGTAACAACGATTAAATTACCTCATGGTTTTAATTTCTCTGGTTTCGATAGTTCTGCCGCGCCGTCAAAAGACTGTGCGAGCATGGTCGAAGTTTATCAGCAATTAGGTGTCGAATACTTTGGTGCTGCTGGTACGGTAGAAGCATCGGCATTGCTAACACGCGTGTTTAAATCTATTACCGGCGCTGAGTTAGTCGGCTTTTCAGGGTTGATGTTGGCTTTAACTGAAGATAGTGGTTTAGCGGCAGGGAGCATCAATGGTGATTTT
>AEVK01000202.1 GCA_000209515.2 gamma proteobacterium IMCC1989 | reverse complement strand
GCTCGACTGCTCTAAGGCGTTTATCTGTGCTAGCCGCAACTAAGTCTCTCTTAACTAAACATTCACCTAAGCTAGAGCCTATATAAGCTAGAACCTGTAAAAGTTACTGCGATTTCACTTAATTTATTCCGAACAGTCATGGGAAAAAAAACAGAGATAGTCGAAGCTGTTAGCGCCGAAAGCTGCACTACAACAATTCGTAAACCATCACTCCCATGAAAAACCCCACAGCGCACCAGAAACAGACAGCCAAAATGTCGCCTTTTTCAACAAGGAAGAAATATAAACGTTTTTATCGGCGCTTTATTCGTAGAGCGCGTTTGTATTGTTGTGGTTTGTGGTATCTTCGGATAACGTTTATTTTCACCCAAAGCGAACGTTAGAAACTTAATAAATCCCTGTTAATATGATAACGGAGATTCTCGATAATATTGACACAAGGGAATATATCCCTTTTATCACACTGTTATATTTTAAAAGGAGTTGCCGTTTGACAATAGTTAAATCATCCGATGTTTTTGGTATTCACAAAGACGTAAAAACCTATGTAGCAAGAGATCATGTTGATAAACTCTTTAAGATGGCTCTTCATTCCGAAAAACAAATCTTAGTTTATGGTGCTTCAAAGCAAGGAAAAACAGCCTTAGTTAGTAAGTATTGTGGATATTCAGAGCACATTGTTTATCAGTTAACACCTGAAACTGAGTTGATTGATATTTATCAGCACGTCTTAAGAGAAGCGGGGGTAAAGGTTAGAACTGAGTATTCAGAAGGTTCTGGAACTTCCTCTTCCCTAAAGTTAAGAGCAAAAATTTCCGCATCATTCGCAATATTTGGAAAAGCATCGGTACAAAGTGATATAGCATCAACAGAAAAACAAAATGAAAGCTCTAAATTCGAAGAGATTCCGTTTAATATCAATCAGCCCCAAGATATATCTAGCTTACTTAAAAAGGTTAATAACAAAAAGCTTGTTATATTAGAGAACTTTCACTATTTAACATATGAAAATCAAAAGCGCTTTGCCTTCGATTTAAGGGCTTTTCAGGAGTTAGGTGTTCGTTTTATTATTTTGGGGGTTTGGAGAGAAAGGAACAGAATGCTTCAATTTAATGGAGACCTACTTGATCGAATTCAAGAAATACCAGTTGAGCCTTGGGATATAGAAGACTTTAGAAAAATTGTAGATAAGGGTGAAGAACTATTGAATATTACTTTTTCCGATGAGTTATATAAAAAGTGCTGTGATTTATCGTTCAGTAGTGTTGGAGTTTTTCAAGATTTACTACTTGGGGTATGCTTATCATCGGATGTTTTTACTAAGCAAAATGAATATCGATTATTGTACGAAACGGACTCTTTAAATATAGTTATAAATGAAAAAACTAATATTTACGGTGACCGTCACAAAAGAGCTCTTGAAGCAATAGCTTCATCAAGTAAAAACTCAGGATATGAAAAGTTTTATTACTCTATTGTCGACATTATCCTTGAAGGAGGTTATGACAAGATTGCACATGGTATTCATCTAAATGTGATCTTCGAAGATTTAAAGAAAAAAGCCAAGTCTAATAATTTTAAAATCAGAATGGTAAAAAACTCATTGGCATCATTGCATAAAGTGCAAGCATCAAAAAATATAATGCCTCCTATATTATACTTTGATGAAAATTCAGAGCTTTTGTCAATTTCGGACTCTACTCTTTACTTCTATTTAAAAAACTCAAATTTAAGTCAATTTAGGGAACAGTTGAAAAACTCCTGTGGAAATAAAATATAACAAGTCAATCAACTACGCGCCTTCGGCGCCGGACGCAGCAAAGCTGCGCCGGTTATTGAGGCGTTAAATGGCATACCTGCGTAGTAAGAATGAGCTTATGGAAGAATTTTACAGAGAGTTAATTCAGCAAGATACTGACGAGCTAGTGCTCGATTTTTGCAGAAAAAAAGTGATTCACGGAACACCGTTTATTTTTTCTGGACGAGAAGAGGATTTTTATTCCTTCAGGAAATTAGTTGCAAATCAGTTTAAAGTACCATTTCATGAAGTCTATATCGTTGGCTCTGCGAAGCTTGGTTTTAGTCCTCATAAAGGAAGAATGTTTGATCTTAATTCGGATGTTGATATCGCAATAGTTTCAGGCCTGTTATTTGATCAGATTATGGAAATTATTAGGGGGTATCAGATGGAGTTGAGAAATTCAAAACGAAATGTGAGTGAAAATGAGTTGGGTTTGTATCATCAATTTCTTGAATATGTCGCTCTAGGCTGGATTAGGCCAGATAAATTACCTCTTTCATTTCAGATCGGAGACTTGAAAGGAAAGTGGTTTGAGTTCTTTGAAAGTATTTCATATGGTCGATCAGTGGCCGGAAACTATAAGGTAGCTGCGGGTGCTTTTAAGAGTTATCACCACCTTGAGATGTACTTAGTTAGTGGAATGAAAGATCTTAAAACATCTAAAATATTAATGGAGTCAGTAAATGTCTAATCAAATAAAGCCATCTGTTACAACACCAAAAATTGCGGACATCTATCAAGATATTGAGTCTGGAAAACTTGTCCTTCGTCCAGATTTTCAACGTAAGTTCGTGTGGACTCAGGAGCATCAAGAAGAATTTATTGAGACAATTCTAGGTGGTTTTCCTTTCCCTGAAATATATGTATGCGAAGGGTCTTTAGATACAAAAAAACTGAAAACAACGCAACATGTTATTGATGGGCAGCAACGCCTTACAACAATTAAAAATTACATTGAAAACACATTTAAAAACCCATTGAAAAAAGTATCTCCGTTTGAAATATTAGATGAAGAAAAGCGAATCGATTTCCTTGGCTATAACGTTGTTTTTAGGGATATAGGAAAAGTTGAAGAAGACGTGGTTAGAGAAGTTTTTAGGCGCATTAATCTTACAAAATTTAAACTGGAAGATGTGGAGATACATAATGCGGTTTATGATGGTGAGTTTATAAAAACGGCAAAAGAAATCATTAAAAATGTTTCTCTGGAGAAGTATGGTGTCTTTCATGAGTCAGAATTCACAAGGATGGCTGACTTGCATTTCATACTTCTAATTATGTCTACTTTATCCGTGGGTGGATATTTTAATAGAGATACAGAAATTGAGAAGTCTATAGCGAAATATAATGAGGAATTCTTAAACGCAAATCACTTAAAGTCGAGCATTATCAAGGCGTTTGCAATTATTGAAGACTTAGACTTACCACTTGATTCAATTTGGTTTAGGAAGTCGTGCTTTTTTACTTTGGCAGTTGAAATCTGTCAAAACCTTAGTTCAATTCCTAGTGATTTTAAGGAAAAATTAGAACAGTTCGATTTGGATGTGTTTTCGAATAAAGATAACAGCGGCTCTGACTTTCAAATATTCTATTCATATATGTATGCAGGAACTACAGGAAGAAAAGCTAGGATTGAGAGAGCCAGAATATTTGGTAGTAATATTTTAGGTGTTGAGAGCATTTAACAAAAAGCTGCACCTGACAAATATTGCTACGCTCGTTTTTGTGTATGTTGCGTAGCTCCATTTTACACAAAAACGCTCTCCGGAACGCGGGGGACAGGCACTCAACAACACGGAAGCCTAGAAAGCTAAGCATAGAGACCAAGACCCTGCTAATTGAAAAACATGTCTTTTTGTCGAATTTTTCTACAGCTTCGTTACACTTCCACCATTATCCGTCATTTATCCGTACGCTTTCCATCTGGCCTTCTTTAGGCTACACTTAATGTACGGAAATTATCCGTACATGAACCGGAGGTAATATATGGCTACTACTCGCTTAGATTTAAGGCTCGATGAAGAAATAAAGACTAAAGCCGAGAAAGCATCAGCGTTACTGGGACTCAGAAGCCTTACAGATTATGTTGTTAGGTTGATAGATGAAGATTCGACACAAGTTATTAATAAATATGAAAGTATTATCATCGAGGATAGCGCTTTTGATCGTTTTTATGACGCCGCCGAGAAGGCAAAGGCTCCTAATAAGGCACTTTTAGGTGCTTTAGCGTTCACTAAAGAAAAAGGTATAAAGTGAGTTGGTCTAAAGAGTTTTTAGAGCTTGATAAGGCTATTCATGACAGAGCATCTTTTGACTGCGGTGAGGAAGTGCTTAATGAGTTTATACGTACTCAAGCAGCGAAACATATGCAGGCAGGTATCAGTCGTACAATGGTGTTGCCCGCATCTAATCCTTTGCCTAATAAAAAAACGCCTATCTGCGCATTCTACAGTATTGCGCCAAGTTCAATTTCAAGGGAGTCACTGCCTGAATCAAGAGCTAAAAAACTCCCTAAATACCCAATTCCGGTTTTTCTGCTTGCTCAGCTTGCCGTTCATTGTGAATTTCACGGCAAGGGGTTGGGAAAAATTTGTCTAATAAAGGCTCTAGAATATCTTTGGGATATTAACGCTCACATGAGAGCTTACGCCATTGTTGTAGACAGCCTAAGTGAGAGTTCAGAAAGATTTTATGCAAAGTACGGTTTTGAAGTTCTCTGTAAGCATAATGACAGAACACGTATGTTCATTTCTATGAAAACAGTCGAGCAACTTTTTACGTAAAGTAAATCAAGGATCAATAGTAGGATAATAGTAGGATTAATTATGTCAGTCTCGATTGAAGCACCATCATGTTCACTTCTGAGCCATAGCGAGCGCTAGTGTCAGCCTCATACCCATCAACAACACACCACCTAAACGCAGTATTAATAAGGTAGCCCCCATCTAAACCAACAGGCTGCTAGCTTCACCCTGCCATAAGCTCTATAATCGCCCCCTATTTTTGATCAATTAACATTCAATACAAGTAAGCAAAATATGTCTCACGTTACGCCTGAAGCTACTACTGAAGCACCAACCACCACCGAAACTCCCGTTAAAAAGCTCTATATCAAAACCCATGGCTGCCAGATGAATGAGTATGACTCATCGCGCATGAAGGATTTGTTGGGTGAGAGTCACGGTATGGTGGAAACGGATGATCCTGAAGATGCGGATGTGGTGTTGATTAATACCTGCTCTATTCGTGAAAAAGCGCAAGAGAAGCTGTTTCATCAGCTAGGCCGCTGGAAGCGCTTGAAAGAGAAAAACCCGAATGTGGTGATTGGCGTCGGCGGTTGTGTAGCTAGCCAAGAAGGGGGCGCTATTGCCAAACGCGCGCCCTTTGTCGATTTAATTTTTGGCCCGCAAACATTACATCGTTTACCTGAAATGATCGAAACCCCTCGTGATAACGGCGTGGTGGTAGTGGATATTACCTTTCCCGAAATCGAAAAGTTCGATAACTTGCCACAACCAGTAGCGGATGGCGTATCGGCATTCGTCTCTATTATGGAAGGCTGTTCTAAATATTGTAGCTTCTGTGTGGTGCCTTACACTCGCGGCGAAGAAGTCAGCCGTCCGGTTAACGATGTACTGGTTGAAGTGGCACATTTGGCACAACAAGGCGTACGTGAAGTTAATCTACTGGGGCAGAATGTGAATGCCTATCGCGCCGAAGCAGAAGATGGCCACACAGTGGATTTAGCCGAATTAATTACCTATGTCGCCGCCATCGAAGGCATTGATCGTATTCGTTACACCACATCGCATCCGGTTGAATTTTCTGAAAGCTTGATTCAAGCGTATGCTGAAGTCCCTGAGTTGGTTAGCCATATTC
>AEVK01000203.1 GCA_000209515.2 gamma proteobacterium IMCC1989 | reverse complement strand
TGGTGGCCAAATTTAGTGTGCCACTACACATAATGTTTCCTCACTATTAGTAATAGAATTTTTAGTGAGGTTTATTTTGCGGAAGCGAGGAAAGAATGATCAGGTGCAAAATTGCACTTATTGAGAAACTTTAAAGTTTTGTGGCCCAAAGTTATCAACGGCCCACACATAGGGGCGGCGTAAAGGCCATTTTGCTTCTAGTAGTTGATCGTTAAATATTTGGGTGACTTGTTCTTTAGATAATGGGATATGGTGCCTAAACTGACAAAGCACGTCATGTACCAAACTAGCGTAGTATGTCCACGGTTTGCCAAAACGTAATGCACCGTCAGGTGTACCAATAATAAACATACCGAATAGGTGTTTTTTAGGGCTGCATCCGTCCCAAGCGTAGCCCTTATAGATGATAATTTGACCGTTGGCGATAGATACCCAACCATTAGAAAAAGACACACCTTTAAACGCTGGGTGGCGATAGATATGGTCTTCCTCTAAATAGTATTGGTACACACTCATTTAAGCACCTACTAACGCTGCTAATTCAACTTCAGCTTCGATCAATAGAGTTTCTAACGCTGCGTCTAACTGCTTAACGGTTGTTGTAGCTTCAATAACTGCTTTAGCGGAAAACTCCACACCCTCAATAACTCCGTTAGCCGCTTGGAGTTGATCAGCTTTAGCGGCAATCTTTGTAGCTAACTGTTTAACCGTTTCACTTTGACCGCGTTTATCCGCTTCAGATTGAATAGCCACAATTTCGCCTTCTGTTGCATTATTTGCAAGAACACGTTTAGCGGTTTCTGCTTTTGCTGCCCAGCCAGCGAGTTGATATTGACCAGCGTGGCCTGTTAGTTTTGCGCGAATACCTGTGGCGAATTGTTTTATCTCGCTAATAGCATTAGCTTTTAAATCTTTCAATGACACAGGAGGAATTTTGTATGTACCATCTTCCTGTAATTGCTGACCGTTCATAACTGAATCGTTAGCCTCTATAAAACCATCTTGCTGTTTTAGTCGTCTTTGAACAACAAAATTATTTTCGTCTAATAGAACCCACTGCATAATCAATCTCCTATTTTCCTAATTCTTAATTCATTATAAATATTATCAACTCCATGACCTGCATCATTCCCCGAAACTACGTTTGATGTATGACTCATGTGGCATATCATCTGAAGAGTGGTTGGTTCTGATAAATCAAAAAAATCTCTTATGGTGGAAATTGGCCCTAGGGCCTCACCACTATTTGTGATGCCATTTATAGACAGACCGTTTGTTATATACGAGGCTAAATCATAATTGTATAGTCTAGGAACAAATAGATTTCCTTTTATACATTGAAAAAACCCTTCAATATAAAATCGGCCACTAGGTAAAATAAAACTACTATTACTTAAAAGGCTAGCTCCAGTTATGTTATTTACAACTTCGGTATTTAATCGGTACTGCCTTGTAGTGCCTGATCCTATGAAAGTTCCAGTTGATGCGTTTGTCTCTCTAACAATCATTAAGTTTGATTCTAAATCTAAATAATCAGACTGACTGGAAAGTTGAACGTAACGCACATCACCTTGTGCCTGTGTTATTTTCCCACCTAGTAAAAGGTCTACTTCTGCTTGTGTATAAGCATCAACGTTACCAAGGTCTTGCTGTAACGTTTCTACTTCTTGCTTTAACCATACTGTACGATTCGCAAGCTGCTTTGCTTGTAAATTGTCAATACCGTCAGGGCCACCATGAACGGGGTCTAATTGTTCTAGCTGGTAAATACCTTCTGTAAATTCTGCATTTTCTGGTAGATTAGCCACTATGCTGTTCCTCTTGTAAATTCACCATTTCGTTTTATGGTGTTGTTGTGTAAGTTCAAAGCCTGTTCATAGTGCATACTGGACAAGTAGCATCTTACGGGTGCTGTTTGTCCTAAAATTCTACGCACTTGTGAAGCCTGACTAATAGAAATAGGACGTTGTAAATACACTTGGTACATAAAGCCTCGCGTTTCTTTAAGCTCGTAGTTTTTTTCACCATTACGCAATACTTCACCGTTATGTAATGTAGCGTCTTGTCTTTCAACAATATCAACGTCTTCAAAGCCAGTGGCTTTTAATACACGTCGAATACTGCCTACCGTTCCTTTTTTAACGTGTATTTGATAGCTCTCTTTTATAGACTGTCGCTTTTGATCTTCTGACCAATTCGCGTCCCAATCGTCAACCGATAACGCCCAAGCTAACCACGGTAAAAACTCTACAGGGCAAGTTTCCCAGTCCCATAACGTGCGTATATTTACTGGCTTATCTGTCGCGATATTTGCGACAACTTCCCAATCTTTTTCTAGTTGGGTGGCGTTTGGAGGTAATAAACTAGCCATTTATTCCCCCAAGAGTCAGATTAACGCCCGTACAAAAGGCACTTTGGTAACTGGTTAGCTCTATTGGACTTGAAGGTTCGTTAAGCACAACGTCATAAACCCCCGGCTGTTTTAATACACTGTATAACCCTGCGATAGTGGGAGGAATACCAATACTTCTAGAGTTTTCTACATAGTCATTTAGGGCTTTTTCAGCCGCTTCAAGCACTACGCTGTCGTCAGGCCCAGACGATAAAATTAAAGACGCATCAACGGTGTATTCAACAATTTCAGCCGAACGTGTTCTAGGGTTATCGTTTAGTGGTCTAACATCTTCAGGACTTAACGCAGCTCTAACACTGGTTAATGTTTCTTCAGAGGCTTCACCATTCGCTTCTGTAGATAACACTGTAACGGCAACATCACCCGGTACAGGGTCAGTTAGCCCAGCATCATCTTCAGGAATAATTACTATTGCGCCTTCAGGTAGCATATTTTTTTGTTCACTGGTTAACGTGACATAGGTAAACTTAGGCGCGGCAACATCAACCGCTTTTACCTTAGCCGAAGCACTAAGCGCGTGGAATTCATAAGCACCGCGTGAACCTGCGGTACTAAAACCCTCTAATGCTAACTGTGTTCTATAGCGTAAACTGGGATCAGATTCATAGACTGCTTCTTTAGGTGGTATCGCATCCGGTTCAGGCGGTGTAATAATTAAACGCTTAACACCAAAACGGGCGGCTTCTTGATCTAAGTCAGCACCATTAGCAAACGCTATCATAGTGGCCTTTGCTGCATTATTAATTTTTTGCGTTAGTAACATTTCTCTATACGCAAAAACTTGTAGTTGTTTTGTTTGTGGGTCTGACTCTAAATCAAGGTACAATAACCCCGTATCGCTAGACGCAGGAACTTTAAAATACTTATCGCCATTGTCAGCCGTAAATAATTCAGCCTCTAATAAGACCGGGGTGTATTGGTCAGTGAACAACAACGGTTGTAAACCGTTAAGCTGATCACGCATATTAGAAAATGTATTTTCATAATCTAAGCCTTCGACCAGATCAGGCGCAGGTAATAGTGGTAAGTCAATCATGTTCGTCATACAACAAGACCCTCTAATTTAATTTCTTTCCCATCGGGTAGATACTCTCCGATTAAATCAAGTGTGACATGCCCATTATCAATAGTAAGAACATTCACTTGTAACACCTTTAATCTAGGTTCCCATTTCTGTAGAGCTTCTACGGTTGCTACATATACTTCAGCAATAGTTTCTTCATTGAGGGGTGCATCGACTAAATCAAATAAACGGCTACCGTAATCACGGCGCATAACACGTGTACCAATAGGCGTTGTCAAAATATCGGTAATACTTTGTCTAAGGTGCGCGTGGCCTTTTAGCTCTTGACCTGTTGTGTTACTAGTACCTTTCATTGATTAGGCTTCTCCGTATCAGTACCGCCACCGAAATGATCACCACCCGTCTGTGGGTGCGTGTGGTGTATTAAACTCACACCATCGGCAATAACGTCACCATTAACTGTTACATGACCTTCTTCGGCGTTTATCGTTACTCCACCTTTAGCGACAATGTTTAACGTTGCGGAATCGGGTAATGCTACGTCTACGTGGTGTTGTTCACGGTCATAGCTAAAAACAGCACCATCAGCAAACGTAGTTTTGCGTATGGTTGGTCTGCTGTCCGTTGCTGGGTAATTGTTCTGATAAATAGCTGGAAGCACTACGCCTATTTCCGGGTCACCGTTGGGGCACATTACCGCCACCTGTTCGCTTATTTCTGGTGCCCAGTAATCAACATCGTTACTAGCACGGGCGGTAATCCAAGGAAGCCAACCCGTTTGTATTTTTCCCGCTTCGACTTTCACTAATGCGTTTTCGTAATCAGCATCAATAATGTTGCCTATTAAAAACACATTAGAAAGGCGGCGTTCGAGTTCGGTTAGACGCTCAAGTACGTTATCTATCATCACGCCATCCTTTCATAATCTTCTTCATTTTCGTTATCTGGGTCTTCTGACACATAGACTTCTGAAGGAAGCACTCCACCGCCCCATACATCTTCGCCAATACGAAGTGTTTGTTCCCATGTAATAGCCCACATAGCAACGCCTTTACGTTCTATGCTGCCATTAAATAGATTATCTGCTTTTACGTTTACCGCATCACTGGTGTTTTTTAACCCCCAACGTTGACACGGAATAACCACTAATAGACTTTCAACGATTGCTAAAGCGGCCTCGTCTTTAGGTAGCTTTCTTTCGTCTCTTGTAACGATAAACGCGGCTAAACGAATATATACTTCGTTTTCACCTGTTTCTATTCGTTTAACCGTAGGTGTACCCATTAAAGAAACATAAACAGCAGGTGCTTTAGTACCAATCCGTTTTAGTTCATCAAGGTTAAACCGCCCCGGATGTAAGCTAACTTCTTTTAAGTCGGGCAACTCTTCTTTTATTTTTTCAAGGACTTTTTGGCGTAACTCGATAAATTTCATAACGCCCCCTGAATTAAGTCGTTGGCCCAACCATCAAGCGTGCTTTGTAGATCATCTAAATTGTCAGTGCTAACACCAATAAATTCACGCTGTGGAATACCCCGCGAAACGTCACCGTAGTTATGGGTTGCTGCATAGTCTAAATTAGTACCTATCTCAGCCGCACCAAAGCCAATAAGCGATTGGATAGAATCAACTAGACCACCCCCACTTTGTAATAGCTCTTGATTACCGTGGCGGGTATCAGCATACCAAGGCGACCATTCAGCCCAAGCGTCACCGTCTGGGCTTTCACGTTCATCAATAATGCGTTTCTTTGTTTGGTCTTCTACTACACCACCCAACACACTAACAAGTTGTTGAGTATCAACACCTCTTAAACGTGATAAGACGTTGTTTAAACGGTCTAAGCCTTGAAGCTCTAACGAAGCACCAACCCCAGACATTAGAACGCCCCTAAGCTATTACGGCTAAATAGTCGTTGATTAGATTGAAAAGATGCACCTTCACCTGTAGCGGTTTCTGTTTCTTCACCTTCAGAAGATTCACCAATATTCAATTCAGCCGTACCTTTAGCAATACGCTCTAACCATTTTGTAGCGTCTTCATATTGTTGGCGTTGATCTTCAGACGCGCCACCGTTATCTGTCGCCAACCAATAAACAGCGATAGACGCACAATGACGTTTTAATAAGTCAGGAGTTTCAACAAGTGGGAGTGTGTACCGGGTCGAAAGATAGGAATTAATCGACCCGGTAGCATCGGCTAACGCACTTTCAACAGCAGTAGTGTCTAAAGTGTCATCGTTGTCACGGTCAGCAATTGTATAAAGAAAATCATCACCGTACCGTGCATTAATATCTTCGACGGTAGCATAGGTCATTTAGCATTAACCTTGTTCTACTCGCTCTTGGTAAACTGCCCACGCTTTATCTCGTTGCGCTGCGTTTAAATCTTTACCAAGAACTTCTTCAACGTCTTTAACATTAGGTTTTTTATCAGGGTCTAGAATACCAATAGCTTCTACAATGTCTTCAAGTAGCTCTTCAGATATTTCTTCTGTTGGCTCTTGCTGACCTTCAGAAATAGTCAGCATAGGTTCTGCTTCGATAATTTTTAACTGTTCATTGGTAAAGTCAGCAACATTAATATTAATACCCGCCGCAGGAAAGAAAGTACCAGCGCGGCGAAAACCTAACTTATTATTAGAACGGACAAATAGTTGTTCACTCATTTTCTTTAATCTCCGAAAAAAGCCCCCTACACGGGGACAAGCTGCTGGCGTTTTTTAAACAAGCCAAGGGCTAATAATAACTTCAACAATTCCCGCGTTAGGGTTATCTTCACCGCCCGGCAATTTATCTTTAACGATTGCTTGCGCTTTGGTACGCAACGAAGGAGGAACAACCAACGTAGTTGGTTTAATACCTAGCGGGCGACCTTGGTCACTTTTGAACGCGCCCATAGCATCGTAGGCAGAATCAAAATTAGCGGTAGTAAGCTCTTGCTTGCTGGCGTATCCCATCTGCCAAAAGCCAAAGCCAACATTGCAACGAGAATCAATACCGTAGCGGTATTCTTTTTTCATAAATACTGCTTCATCTTCGTCTTTTGTCATGCTGACAAATTTAGCTTTTTTGCGTTCTTGGAAAATCAACGGCTTAATAGCACGACTGTTATCTAACAAGTACCATGGAGTTTGAACACCATCAGCCATGTTAGAAACGCTAACTTCTTCACCGGGAAGACCTACAGGATGGTCAGTATCAAAGAAGTATTGACCGTCGAAACATTCAGAACCAAACCCAGCCGCTAATAGAGCAAACACTAGTTCGTCAGGGTGAGCGGAAGCTGCACGACCCATTTCTTCAAATAACGGGGTATAGATACCCAAGTTATCGTCTTCAATATCGTTGCGGTTAACACCAATAGTGCTTTCAAAATCTTTATTAAAGATTTGATAGCCATGGGCTTCCATATCTTTAATAACACGATCACCAACCCATTCACGAAACTGGGGGAACTGCCCTAACCAGCCGTAAGTATTAGAAGCTGACGTAGATTTAATGATGCTCGCAATCTTATTGAATTGCGAAGGCGCCATACCAAGACCTTTTTGATATGAGGCAACGTAGCCCGTAAATAGGCTTTTTAATAGTGCGGGGGTAACAATAGCCATTACGCGGCCTCCTTAGCTTTAGTGAAATCTTCTTCATCAAGACCTAGAAGGTGACAAGCTGCCTTATCCTCTTCATTAAGCCCTTTGTTTTGGTTGTTCAAGCCTTTGTTGTCTAAATCGGAATCTTCACCAACTTTAGGCGCGGATTGCACGAAATCTTGAAAACGTTTTAAACCACCGTCTTGCTTACAACATGCACGGTGATATTCCACAGTAGCGGGAGTAATTGCCCCGGCTTTCTGAGCCTTTTCTAGTTCGTCTTCGATTTGCTGATTTAACGCTGTGCTTTCAATTTTTTTCAACTTATCCTCAGATTGTTGAACGCGATTTAAAGCCGCGTCATGGTCAGCACGAGGAACAAATTTATCTAAAGACGGGTTATTTGCACTGTTAAGTGCTTTCGTTTTATCGTCTTTTAGTTGGTTAATCGCTGTTACTATCTGCGCTTCGGGGGTTTCCGCAGGCAGACCCAGCGCGGTACAAATGGCTAATAAAGACATTGTGTTTTCTCCGGTAGGTTGATTGCGCTGGTTCAGCGCGGTTAAGTGAAGATTTGGCTGATTCGTTAAACCAGCCGAATACAGTTGTAAAATCTGTTTGGTTTGTGTGTCGTAAGTAAATACGGGGGATAAGTAACGGTATTCTTTGCCTTCAACAATCCAACCGCCTCGGTCTGTCCAATCAACTAGCCCCCAAATTGCACCACCTTCACGAATTTCTAATTTTTTAATCCACCCCATAGCTGGGGCTTCTTCCCCTTCAGGGGCTTTTAGCTCGGTGGAGTGCTCAATATCAATGGGAAGGTCAGCGTTGTTCGCTATGAAGGCATCAATAACACCTTGGGGATTGCTATTAACCCAGTTACGACCATCACGACCAACAACTTCTTCACCCGCAGGGATAAGCTCAACCCATAGGGGCGCACCCTTCTGGGCTGCTATCGCTTCAAGAAGTGGTCGAAGTTCAGTATTAAGGGCAAACGTTTTTGTTGTCATGCCCGCTACGTTAGCGGAGAGGAAAAGAAGTGTTCAGGTGCAAAATTGCACTTATTCTATAAAAACAGTTAGATTTTTTAATTATAAAACACATGAGAAAGATTAGCTTTTTAGGAATAAAAAGAACCGTAATTGTAAGTAATTTTCTGTAAATAACTGGATTGAATTGGACAATATTGGATAGTAGTTAACAAAAATACGGAATACTGTATTTTTGTTACTGTATTCCGTATTACCTATATAGCTGCTATGTAGGTTTACCCCTCTTGCCAAGCTGTTGACAATTCGGCACTATAAATAAAAGCACAGTTGCTCTTAATATTTTTTTGATATGAAAAGGAGTAATTGTGGTTTTGAAGACTTATTGCACGACTAGAGCTATTGGCCCTTTCCCCATTAACTGTACTGTTTTTGTGAACACTTTCAGCACACCAAAGGATAACGATTGGTGTTTATATTCTATTGACGGTTCCTTGAATTTAATCAAGCCAAAAGATGCTAAAGGAATGCCAAACTTAATACTGGTAGGTCGAGTAGTTAGATATTCGGTTTGTCTAGGTTGTTCTCGTTAATTTGTTCTACGGCGGTTTCAGCCATGGCAAAAAACATACGCTTCATACCCGGACTTAACCCTTCTAATAAGTCGCAGTGTTCGCCATTCTCGTCACAAGCACCCATAAACCAGCAATTCGGCTCTATGTTGAAAAAGGCGCATACTTCGTGCATTTGCCAATCCGAAGGCATTCTTCCACGTTCAAGTGCAAGGTACTGTTCGTAATTCATACGACAGCCTATGTTTTTCATAGCTCTTACGGCATCTTTAGCAGAATCGTACTCTTTGCACCGTACCTGCGTTAATATTTCGCCTTTATTTATCATTGCGCCTGACACTTATCTCTACACACTAAAGACTGTTTTATTATAAGAAACTGCCTTTTATGCGTTTTAACTAAAGAATCGAAACTTCTCCGATTACCTCTTAGAGTTTAGTCGAAAAATTTAAATAATTTTCGATTGTCGCCTAATCTAACAAGTGTTTTTATAATTTGTTGTTGATATATTTTGACGCTCAAGACCGATACGCACTAAGGAATACCTATCGCATGAAAGCGTTTAAACTACAAAATTCAATAGCTCAATTCCCAGCAGGTTGCACACTTTGGATAGATAAAAAACTACCTGTTTTGGGTGATGGGTGGGGGCTCTACTTATTAGATAAACGGCATGTTTTACTACAAGCCAAAGACAGTAACCTACCTAACATTACTTTTTTAGGTAAAGTTGTTAGTTATTCAACTGTCGAGTTCAATAACCACTTCAATTGGCGCAGATGCTATGAAAGCCTCCCACAGACTAGCGAACTTGTCTGTTGAAATATAAGATTCTAACGACTCTAAGGATTTCGCATTATCAATAGTTGCCTCTTGCTTTAATAGTGCTTGTGCTTGTTGAATAGCTTCGTCTTCTGTCATTATCGCCTTCTCTCTTTGCCTTGAACGGCCTTTTCTATGAGTTCATCAAAGTGTTTAACAGCTTCGGGGTCAAACTCTAATAAGGCTTTTCGATTAAACAACCACGCGCTAAAGTGTTCAGCGTGGTATTCATACTTATTAGTTTGACTATACCGTGTTAAATATTTAGCACCGTTAGGGGCACTAGAAGCACCTGCCCAATAGTGTACTTGATGACCTAGTTCGTGAACCCATACCGCTACGGTTTCAGCCTCTTTAGAACCACCAAAAGCTAACGCCCAAGTGTCTTTACTATCACTCTGATTAGCTAAAACAGCTTTATCTACCGCTTGGGTTAACTCGTTGGCTATTACCTGCTTATCGGCTTTTTTAAGGTTAACCTTACTATTGCCTTTAACCACAATATGATTATAGGACGCATTAGTAAAACCGCCTACACGCTGAACACCTCGTATAGTGTAATTATGGCTCCCGAATCGGCGTTGATCTTCATCAAGATAGTCTAAAACCTGTTCACGTATTTTTAAAGAGGCTTTGTTTCTAGCACTCATTTCAGATTGACGAATAACGAGTGTTTTTAACCCTTTCTCATTAGTAAACGCTTTGACTTTCTCTAACGATTGTTCAGCACCCGGTAGCTGTTGTAAGACATCGTCAATATCGGTAGCTGATATATTTCTTAATGTAGAAAAAGCGCTTGGGGCTATTCGTTGTTTAAGTTCAACAGGGGCTTCAGGTGTTCCTACCACTTTATTAAATTCAAGGTCTTTGCTATCGCTTAGTTTTTTAATGTTACCCGAACGTGATTTACCGGGGTTGTAATCCCAGCCGGGGTCTATTCCTTCTGGTACGTGTAACGTTTCACCTGTACGTTTGTTGTGCCAAGGTTTTGTTTCAATAACGGGCGGTTTTGATACGCCACCTAATCTATCAACTTCATTTTTACTTATTTGTCGAATACGACACTTACAACCCCAACCGTTAGGGGTTGCGTGGGTGTCCCAAAAAGGGTCGTCAACAGGCAGTATTAAACCGTCCCATTGTGTATGTTCGTGTCTGTGTTCTTTAGATGGGCCTAGCCCGTAAATGAGATAAGGTATCGCTGTTTTGTTTCTTTCGATACGCTCCCACTGTCCCGCACTCCGTGCAGTTCTCATATTGGTATCGTAGATAACTTGTAACCGTCGAGGGGTATTAATCCAACCGCGTTTTTCTAGTAAAGGCTCAAGTTCTTTTTGAAACTGTTTAAACGTTTTACCTTGAACTAACGCATCGTCTAACGCTGAACGAATATCAATAAGCAAGTCTTGCGTCATTACCTTGGCAACGGTGAAAGCGCGGGTGTGTTCTTCTTTCCACACGTCCCGGTAATCCCAACCAATTTTATATCCTTTCGCTCTAAAGTAATCTAACGCTTCTTTAGGCGGCGGAGGTGTGGCGGGGTTAATCATTCACTACCTTCTACACCGTCACCGTAGGCCATTAAACCCGCTTTTGCTAATGACTCCGTTAACTTTTTAAGGTCGGCTTGTTCTAAAAGTTGAGGTAATAGCTCCGCTAATTCGTCATAGTCTTCAGTACCTTGTACAGCCGCTAATATCGGGTCGGTAACTGTGGCGGCTTGTGGCTCCCATTCGTCTAATAGATCAGCCGCTAACAAATCAATATCGTCAGATTGAGCGCGGTTAATTGCACGGTTAGCGGCTGGTTCTTCAACAACCGTGGGAGTAGAAGCAGGAACACCCAGTAATTCGGTATCTTTACCCGGTTCAGATAAACCTAACTTAGTACGCACTTCAGACATAGACACTTTCAAGCCTAAAGGAACTAATTTTTCTAAATTCGCCGCTAGTGCGGTTAGGTCTTCTTTTTCGGGGATATTAATAATGACACGCGGGTAAACGTCTTGTGGCCCATAATTAATATCAATATACGGACGAATTAAGTCACGGTTAATAGTGTTAGCGAGTTGCTTCGCATCGGCGGCGATAAGGTCTTGTCGAACAGACTCTTGGGAATCTTCGTTACCTAGTTTACCCGGCGTTCCTTCAGAACTTGCGGTTTGACCAAGTACCGCTTTTGATATTTGTCGATCAATCCATTCGACCATACGGGCAAATACTTCAGAAGCACCCGCTGCTTGTGTGATCTGTTCAAACTCAATAACCATCGAATCGGGCAAAATAGCGGCGGCATCAGAACCTATATTGCTAACCGCTGTTTTTAAAATATCTTTATCTTCTTTACTTGCGGCTTGCCCATATTTACCGATACGTAGCGGGATACCATAAATTTCTAGAAAGCCTACCCAGTCTTTTATTCCATACATTTTACAAATATAAGAAAGCGCAACTAACCGCGCTAAACCACCACGAAGTACTAAACCCGACTTTAAACGGGGCTTATGGACAACGAATTTATAAGGCGGCATGGGTAACCCGTTAGCCGGGTCTGATTCATCAACAATACGCATTTCTTCTGCATTCTCGTGATGAAACATAAAGAACCTTGGGTCACGCCATCGGTATTCTTTAGGCTCCCATTTAGCGCCGCTTCTATCCCATATAATTTCATTAACGCTATACCCTTTACCTAACGCGTCTAAGGCATCGTCCACTAAATCACCGAAGTCAGGCGCATCAATTAGCTGTTGAATATCTTCTGCTATTTTCTGGGCTTTGCTGTCATCACCTCCCGCAACAACGGTAACGGGTAAACTAGATACCGCTAGTTTTCGAGTTCGTAAAACACTGGAATAATGCGGGTCGCGTTCTTCCATTTCTTCAGCAAGAGTTAAGTAAGCATCTGTGTCACCTTCAGAAGCTGCTTTTAAAATGTTAGCGAGTTTTTGAGGGGTTAAACCACTAGCAACAGAACCGCTACCCCATAAATTACGAACGGTAGTAGGCCCGGCGAGTTCAGAAGACAGGTTTTTAATGCTCGCTTTCTCTTTAGCGTCTTGCTTTTTCTGTTGTCGTTTATTTAAAGCCATGGTTACCATGCCCCTTCACGTTTAAAGTCGTTACCGCCGCCTTCAACTGGACTGTAACCAAAACTTTGTTGGTTGTTGGTAGCCCACTTTAAAAACTGGCTAGTACTGTCTACTTGGTCGTCGTGTTCCGCTAAAGGAAACATAAATAGTTCTCTTTCATAATCCGGTAGCCAAGCGGCTGAATCAGGTAAAAAAACAAGACCCGCTTCAACCTTTGCAGACTGCGCAGACATACGCGTGATCTTGTCCCCTTCTGGTTCGATAGCAATAACAGGGATTTTTGTATCTGCTTGCAATTCCTGTATTAATTGTTGTCCGCTCGCTTTATCTTCAATAAGTACCGCTGAAGGGTTCCACTTTTTAGCCAAGCTTTTAGCAGTCGATTTTAGTTCTGGGTACTTAACCCGGTCTTTCCACGTATCCAACAAGTAATAAGCTAATTTGGTTTCTGCCCACGTAGTACACACTGAAGGGTCATTAATTTCTTTAGCCTTATTTGCGGTATCCCAAGACTGAACAATACGAATAGGGTTCGCTGGGGGAACACGATAGCGTTTAACCCATGGCTTTTTAATCATCCCACCTTCTGCGGGTACTGGGTTTTGTTGGTATTGCCCCGCATAACCATAAGTCCCTAACGCTTTTTTAGTCTTTTCTATTTCTTCGGTGCCCTCTCGTTCAGGGTGAAGAATATCGCCGACTTCCCTTGTTTTCTGAATAGAACCAAAATCAATAATGGTTTTCTTTTCAGCTATCGCGGGTATTTTTAAATGCTCCCAATCGCCTTGGGCTAACAAGTGACCCGATAAATCTTTTTCGTGAAGCCGTTGCATAACGACAACAATCACGCCGTTCTTCTTATCGTTTAAACGACTGTAAAATGTTTGGTCGAACCAATCTAAGGCGTTTTCCCGTTCCGTTTGGCTCTCGGCTTGTCGCGGGTTGTGTGGGTCGTCAACAATAAGAAAGTCGCCCCCTTCACCCGTTGCTGTACCGCCTGTACTCGTGGCTATCCGGTGACCCCGTTCGGTAGTAACAAACTTCGACTTCTCGTTTTGATCTTTTACTAAATGCACATCAGGAAAAGCCCGTTGATACCAAGGGCTTTGAACTAATAAACGACAATCAACACTGTGTTTTAGTGATAATTTATCCGAATAACTAGACGCTAAAAACTTTGCACTCGGGTTGTTACCTAATACCCAAGCAGGCCAAGCCACCGTTACCGCAATAGACTTCAAATAGCGTGGAGGGATATTAATAATTAGCCTTTTAATATCGCGGTTTGTGCAAGCCGTAAGATATTCAGCGATTAAATCAACATGCCAGTTATGTAAATATTGCGCTCCGGGGTCTACCGTTAAAAAAGACCGCTGTATAAAACTCGATAAACGACTACGCATAAGCGCATCAAAGACAAGCGTGTTATCAACCTTGGCATTCATTACGGAATTGCTCTAAAACAGCTTGGTCTTCTTCAGATAACACGTTATTAGCTTCGGGGGCCACATCATCAAGACCACGAATACGACGAATCACTTCAACGTTATGGCGGCTTGCTTCGGTTAGCACTTTCAAATTACGTGCATCAATCGTCATTAACTTACTGTATTTTTTATCAGCGTCTTGTTGAATAGCTTTTAACGCTGTGTTGGCAATCTGTAATGCAATACGGGCATTCTCTAACCCCGTACCCATATCATTAATATCTTCAATCGCCGCTTCATCAATGGCCTTTGCTACTGCTTCAGGTTGGTTAGCGTGTTCAGGGGCAACTTTACCCGCTAAATGTGCTTTAACTCTTTCACGTTTAATCGTTGTACCGTCACGAACCCAACCAAACTTTTTAGCTCTACGACGAATAGCACCGTCTGACGTGCCGAACTCAGAAGCCATAGCACGTAATGATTTAAGACCTGCGCGGTATTCAGTTTCAACACCTAACCAATCAACTGCTTTAGCCACTATTTTTACTCCGTTCACGGTCAATCTTTAACTGTTCTAGCTTAAACCAAAGGTTAACAAAGAAAGTGGCGACACCGATAATTAAGCCACCCACTATGCCAACAACACTCCATTCAGCAGAAGATAACCCGGCAACTATTGAAGTTGCAGAAGCACCGTAAGAAGTAGTTACTGCTATTTTCTCGACCATGGTTTAATCTTTCCTCATAACTTCAGTTACTTTGGGAATGACTTTTTCAGCACTACGACCTACGACATAACCACCTAAGCCAATTTGTAAAAGTGTCCACGCTTCAGCAGCTAATCGAAAAGCCAATAAACCAAAAGAATCACACACAACTAGAAACAAAAAGGTCAACATAGTTATGGGTCGCCATGTTCGTTGAAACCAACTAGCCCCCTCTGCTTCTGCGGTAATTACTTTTGTTTTAGCTTCGACAAGACGCGCTTCATAATCCATAACTTGAGAAGCCATAGCGTTTTGCATTTCAAACAACTTCGCTTTAATTTGAAGACGTTCTTCGTCACTAGTATGTAAGTCGTCAATTAAATCGGTTACGGGTTTAACGACACCCGTTAATAATTTCCATACACTCATTACGCGGCCTCTTTGACTTTAACAATGACGGGATAATCAGAATGGGGAAGTTGAAAGTGTGGCCCGTCTTTAAAACTCGACCAATCACCACCCCACTGGATAGGTATATTTAATTCATTAGCGGCCTGTTTCATTGCATCCGCTATCTTGTGATACAAAGGCCAATCCCAGCGAACAGAACTCGCAACATACGCACCTAAATCAACGGCATGGCCTGTTAGGTGTCGGCTGTTCATCGTTCGGGAAGCACCACTAGAAAAAAGTTCTTCTTGTCGCTCTACCGTGCGTAGCCCTTCAAGAACCATAAAATCAACGTCAGTAATTTCAATCGCACGTTCAACAATACGGACAAGATCAGGGTGAACCCCTTCTAGCCGTTGGCGTGATCGTTTACCTAGTGTGTAAGACATGACTTTTCCTAGTGTTGCTAAATTTTGCACTAGGATGTATAGGAAATGAAAAAATGTTCAGGTGCAAAATTGCACTTGTAGGGTTGAAAAAGTGAGTTTTAAGCGTTACTAGGGTTAATAATATACATAATACTTCGACGACTTAGGCCGTATTTAGCCGCTAAGAAATTAGCCCGGCAAAAACCTTTTTCACCGTTCAACTTGTAATACTCGTTTTTAATTAAACCATTTCTGATCTGTTTAAACTCTTTCTTGCTCGGTAGGTGAATAACATCGCTCGTATATCGGTCACATAGCTTCTGTGCAGTTTCCAATCCCAGTATTAACGTCAATGGGTGGTCGTGTGCTGCCTTAGCAGGAACGTACACACGGGCACCACCCATTGACTGACCTAACCTTACCGCCGCATCAGGGCCTATGATTTCCGCTATCTCGTGTAATACGCTCATTATTTATATTCCTCGTGCGTCACTTTTGCGTCGATTATTTCAACTGCGTCAGCTTTTGCGTCACCGTGTTGAACACTAGCCGCTGTCTCACCTGCTAAACCAAAATACGCCGCCCCATCTACAAAATTATCAGCCTTGAATGCGCCTTGCTCACTACGTACTAACTTCAGGCAAACCATAAACTTCCAACCTTGCTCTTCTGTCAGTTTGTGACCTGTTAACGCATTAAACATGGCTACGGTGTTCGCCATAGACCGTTCACCTTCAGGATTATCGTAAGTCGTCGCACGATCAAACATTTCAGATTGCGCTTGTTGTAAAAAATCAGGGGCTTTCATGTTCGTTTCTCCTGTAAATTAAAAAGAGACGCTAAGGAGACACCAAAATTATTAGTAGTGGCCTGTCTTAACTCCTTACAGTTTGTGGGTTTCGTTTGTTTTGGAGACGCAAGAGACGAGGAGACGCTATTAAAAAACCTATATACGTGAAAATAAATAAATATTTTCTTCTTACACATTAATAAAAAAAAGGCGTCTCCCGTCTCCTTTACTATGTAACTATTTGTTTTTATTATTAAATTCAAGGAGACGCCGACAATTTTAACGCGTCTCCTTAGCGTCTCTTCTATAGGCCACATTCGGTTAACGCCTCTCTAATCTGCTTATTATCTAGCTCTTCGTCTTTTACGAGCTGCCACGCTCTTCTCATTTCTCCATTCACTTTTATGCGAATAGGTCCTAACGCGTGATGTTGTAGAAGCTTCGTTAGCTGGGTTTCTTCTATACCTGAATCGAAGTCATCACCGTCTGATTTATTAACCAACTCTCTTACTATTTGTTTAACTGTCATTGCTGGATACGGTGGGTTTTCGATTAACTCCCAAAACAACACTTCTGTTTCGGTGCGGTTGTTGTGAATCATTCGAGTACGTGCGTCAGTATCCATTGAACGTTTCCAATTAAACGTTGACAGGTCACGGGTTGTTAGAAAATTGTATAGCTGAATAACCCCATTAGATTCTAACCACGCGTAAAGGCGATCATAGTAACTTTCGCTTTTAGGGTTGTGTGGGCATTCAAAGACGTTGACGCGTCTATCTTGAGTCGTTAGAACGAGTGCGTCGGGGTGGTTAGACATGAAGAAGAAGTTTGTAAATACTTGCTGTGTCTTCTTACCCCCGTACTTCAGATTTACTTCTAAATAGGGTTCGGTGATTCTGTCACGGATTTTGTCTGATACTGAAAAACGTTTATTGCCTTCTTTCACTTCTTCGATAGCGCACACAAGGCTTTTATTCAGATAATCTTGATAAGCCCCCGCGTTACCTTCACCAGATAACGTATCCATTTTAGTTTTAGTACAATTCCATTGACCTAGAAGCTTCCCCAGTAACTCAACCACCCAACCGCGCCCAGTACCATGCTCAATAGATACGTGAAGCGGTGCCACTTTACAACGCCGTTCAGGGTATTGAAGGTTAAACGCCATCCAACTAATAAACCATTCCCGTTCAACCTCTATCGGGAACAAATACGTCATGTGTTCAAAAAAAACGTCTAGTTTGTCGCGGGTATCTGTGCCTAAAAACTCAGGCATGTGAAATTCATTAATCCAATCAAGGCCGTAATCATCAGTGATAATACGACCCTCTTTAGGCACATAAACCGTGCCTTCAGCCGATAGCCTTTTAGGGTCTACTAGCCACGATTTCCATACAGGGTCTAGCTTTGTATTGTCGGGGTCTTTGGCTGTCGG
>AEVK01000204.1 GCA_000209515.2 gamma proteobacterium IMCC1989 | reverse complement strand
GCGATGTATCCGCATTAGTGTCGGTTTTTTATCGTTTTTTGATTGCGGCGATGTTTTTCTTGCCCGGCCTTTTTTTGTTAAGCGTATTGAAAAAAAAGAAATGGCAGCTTACCACCAGGCATGACCATGCCTTTTTTTGCTTACAAGGCTTATGTCTTTTTTCACTTAATTTTATCTGTTTTTATATGGCTAGTGATTATATTGTGAGCGGTCTCATTGCCGTTGTGTTTGCTATGGCAACCTTATTTAACGCTGTGAATCAGTGGATTTTTTGGCGTAAAAAACCATCGATGAGTATCTATATCGCCAGCGTCTTGGGCTTGTTAGGTTTGGTGCTTTTACTCTGGCAGCAGTTGCTCTCTGCCCAAAATTTTCAGAATATTATTTATGGTGTTTTATTGTCGATGATGGGTACGTACCTCTTTTCTTTGGGGAATATGATTTCAATGCGGCATACCCGTGAAGGTGTTCAGGTGTGGACAAGTAACGCCTATGGGATGATCTATGGTGTTGGTATTCTTTTTTTTGTTATTCAATTACTCGGTGTTGAATGGCGTTGGGATAGCCGTCCCATTTATGTCGGCAGTTTATTTTACTTAGCTATTCTAGGCTCAATAGTTGGCTTTACGGTTTACCTGTCACTCGTCGCGCGTATTGGTGCGAATAAAGCGGCGTACACTACGGTATTATTTCCTGTGGTTGCGTTAACGATTTCAACGTTCGCGGAAGGTTATCAATGGGATGTGTTTGCGGTAGCCGGTTTATTGTTAGTGATGTTAGGAGGAGTAATCTCAGCGCGTGGAGAGCAGCTTAAGTTAATGTGGGTAGGTTGGCGCGGTAGCCGATGAGGTTATGTGCTAATGCTTACGTGTTTGCCATGGCATTGATAAGCCACTGCCTAAAGGCCTTAATCGGTGCATAATCAGCATATACAAGAGGGGTAACAAGATAATAGCCTAGATAGCTAGGTGCTGGTGTATCGTTAAGAATCACCAATTGCTGGCTGCTCAGCTCTGGTTCAATTAAAAATGTCGGTAACAACGCTACACCCAAACCACTCACCGCTGCTTGTGTGAGTGTGGAGATTTCTTCAAATGACATTGCCGGTTCAACATGGCTAATTACTTGATGGTATTCCAACCACTTTCGCCAGGCTGAGTCTCGGCTCGCCAAACCCAATAGTGGCTGTTCGCTAATGTCTTTAGCACACTGCATCGGATGTTGGTCTAAAAATTTTTGTGAGCAAACCGGCACAGTTTGTTCGTGCATTAAAAAAGTGCATTGTGCACCTGCCCAGTCACCATGCCCATAATGAATAGCCGCATGTAAATTTTCTTGCGCAAAATCAAAGGGGGCCAGTCGAGTAACAAAATTGACGTTGATATTTGGGTGCTGTGTTAAAAAACTAGGTAGGCGTGGCATAATCCAGCGGGTACCAAATGTTGGCAATATAGCTAAGTTTAATAAGCCGCTGGGTACATTAGACATTGCGTTGAGCGAGGCATTACGGATGATTCCTAGGGCAGGACGAATCTCATTGGCATAGCGCTGTCCAGCATCGCTCAACACGAGGGTTTTATGTTGACGTTCAAACAAGCAAACATCTAGTTGGTGCTCCATTGCCGCTACTTGGCGGCTAATGGCTCCTTGTGTTTGATGTAGCTCTTTAGCGGCCTTAGTAAAACTTCCCAAGCGTGCTGCAGCTTCAAAGGCAAGCAGCATGCTGGTACTTGGGATCAAGCGTCTTAGAGTTGTATCTATAGGAGATTTTTTCATTAATAAATTATATTAATAGGCGATTTAACAATTTTTGCATGAGTTTTGGTAATGATCTTATTGATATTTTCTCTCTTTAGCAAGGGCGATAAATCGTGTGTAATACAAGGGATTCATAACAGGATTCTATATTATGTCTATCGCCCAACGCCTCAAAGGAGGCGGTATGTCAGTCATTGTACAAATGTCTGAAAAAGCTCAAGCACTACGCGAACAAGGTAGGCCAATCATTAACTTATGTATTGGGGAACCCGATTTTAATACGCCAGAAAGTGTAGCAGTAGCCGCGCAAGAGGCGATAACACGACATGATACCCATTATCCGCCTACGGCAGGTACAGATACTTTGCGTGATGCAGTGTGTCAAAAGCTATTGAGAGACAATGATGTTTTAGCTACGTCTAGTGAGGTACTCATTGCTAATGGTGCCAAACAATTATTGTTTAACGCTTTTTTTGCAACGTTAAATAGTGATGATGAAGTGATTATTCCTGCCCCTTACTGGTCATCGTATCTCGATATAGTGAGGGTTTGTTCTGGTATATCACGCATTGTCCACTGCGGTAGTAGCGCTGGCTTCAAATTAACACCAGAGCAATTACAAGATGCCATCACCCCTAATACTCGCTGGGTATTACTCAATTCGCCTTCAAATTCAACAGGTGCAGTGTACACGGAGCAGCAATGGCAAGCGCTCGCCAAGGTGCTTAGCCAGCACCCTAACGTGTGGATCATGACAGATGATATTTATGAGCATCTTGTGTATGACCAAGATTATTGCTCATTTTTACAAGCCGCACCGGCGCTTGCTTCACGAACGTTAATGATCAACGGAGTATCTAAGGCTTATGCTATGACCGGCTGGCGAGTGGGGTATGCATACGGGCCACAAACTCTCATTAAAGCGATGACGTCTGTGCAAAACTATAGTACTTCTGGCGTCTGTACTATTGCTCAAGCAGCGGCAGTGGCCGCACTACATAGCGGTAGAACAATATTGCACGAACGCCGCGATATTCTTAAACAGCGCCGTGATCGCTTAGTCGATCGAATCAACACTATTGACGGTCTACATTGTCAAACGCCTGATGGTGCTTTTTATTTGTGGGTTCACTGTGGTGAATTATTCAATACACATACGCCTGATGGCAGCCTTATCCATAACGATGTTGCCCTGTGCCATTACTTGCTTGATTGTGCTGCTGTCGCGATGGTGCCCGGTAGTGCTTTTGGAGAGAATCAATATATACGTATATCATTTGCTTGCGCATGGGATGAATTAGAAAAGGCTTGTTATCGTATCGATCAAGCCTGCCAAGCATTACATACCGATGAGGCCGTTACACGATGAGCGTTTCAATGACATTAAGTAATCAATTACGCCGAAAATTCTCCTTAGCAATGTCGGAGATGTATCGTGAAGAAGTACCACAATATGGCACCCTACTACACTTGGTAGCCAATGTTAATCAAGCTACGTTAGACAATAACCCAGCACTCAAGGCCTCTCTCGACCACAGTCAAAACCTCCAGCGTCTAGATGAAGAACGCCATGGCGCCATCCGCTTAGGTACCGCGAAAGAGTTATTTATCATGCGTCGTTTATTCGCTATTTTTGGTATGTATCCAGTGGGTTATTATGATCTTTCTGTTGCGGGTATTCCGGTACATTCAACGGCCTTTCGCCCTACTGATAGCGAGGCGTTATCGGTTAATCCGTTTCGGGTATTCACCTCGTTATTACGCCTTGACCTTATCGCCGATAAAGCCCTGCGTGAGCAGGCTCAAAATGCACTCAATACTCGTTGCATTTTCTCTGACAAATTATTGGATATGATAAATACCATAGAGACTAACAATCATTTGCACGGTGTGCGCATTGATGACTTTATTGAGGAAGCCATCAATGTTTTTCGCTGGCATCAAGACGCATTGATTGATGGTACGTTATATCAGCAGCTACACGACACTCACCGCTTACTTGCGGACGTGGTCTCCTTTAAAGGCCCCCATATTAATCACTTAACGCCCGCTACACTTGATATTGATGCAATCCAAACACTAATGCCTGAGCATAATATTCCACCTAAAGCGGTGGTTGAAGGTCCGCCGCCCAGAAAGGTGCCTATATTATTACGGCAAACATCGTTTAAGGCACTGCAAGAAGCGATTACCTTTTTAGGGGATGATGGTTTACAGCAAGGTTTTCATACCGCTCGCTTTGGTGAAATTGAGCAACGGGGTATTGCGCTGACAATCAAAGGTCAGGCCTTATACGATACTTTATTAAATAAGACTCGCGCCCACATCATACCGGCTGGCGATGGAAGCAATTCGCAAGAATATATGGCGGTGCTGCATCGTATTTTTAGTGAATTCCCTGATGATTACACCCGCTTGCGTGAGCATGATTTAGCGTTTTTTCACTATTCCCTAACGTCTCCACAGACAGATCAAACGCTCGGTCATAACCAAACCATTGAGCAATTAATTGAGAGAGGGTTAGTCCGTTACGATCCTATTATTTATGAGGATTTTTTACCGGTGAGTGCAGCGGGTATTTTCCAGTCGAACTTAGGTGATGAACAACATCAAGATATTCAACAAGGGAGCCAACAAGCATTGTTTGAAGAGCAATTAGGCTGCTCACTGATTGATAGTTTTTCACTTTACCAACAGCAGCAGCAAGAATCTATCAATGAGTGTTTGGCATATTTCCAAGTATAACGTTTGAAGCGCGGTGGGCTGCCCACTTTTTATGGCTGCTGTGTGTACGGTAAAGTAGACTTAAATTTCTCGCTCGCTTGACTCTACTGACTGCATTTTCAATAATACCGTTAAGGGGTTGCGAACACCCCGTGAGGCTTAGGCCTAAGTTTCGCATCCAACAACCTTAAATTCTTACAAAGGAAGGATGCGTTATGCCATCGTTTAAACAGATTGCTGTTGCTCAATTGTCTCGCCTTATCGGCACCCCTCATTGCCCTGTCATCATTGATGTTTCTATTGATGAAGACTTTAATCTTGATCCTTATTTGATTCCTAGCGCTCGTCGTTATTCTCACCAAAAAATCACTGGCCTTGTCACAGAACTGCAAGACAAAAAAGTTATCGTTATTTGTCAGAAAGGTTTAAAGCTGTCGATGGGTGCGGCGGCAATCTTGCGCAGTCATGGTGTTGATGCGGAAAGCTTAGAAGGCGGTAACTATGCATGGCGAGATGCCGGGCAGCCACGTATTCCCGATGCCAATATTCCTCGCACAGAGACAGGTTCGACATTATGGGTATGTGCGCATCGGCCTAAGATTGATCGAATCGCTTGCCCGTGGTTGATTCGCCGCTTTGTGGACCCTGCCGCACAATTTTTATTTGTGCCGCCTACGGAGGTGGAAGCCGTAGGGGAGAAATACGGTGCGACTCCATTTGATCTTGCCGGTACTTTTTGGTCTCACCGCGGCGCACAATGTAGTTTTGATACGATGATAGAAGAATTTGAATTAACCACCGAGCCCTTACTGCGTTTAGCGCATATCGTCAGAGCTGCGGATACTGATTGTCTTGATCTTGCTCCCGAGGCAGCAGGTTTATTGGCGGCGTCCTTAGGATTATCGCGTTTGTATCGAGAAGATCTTGAGCAGTTAGATGCTGGATTGTTACTTTACGATGCCTTCTATCGTTGGGCGCGTGATGCGAGTCACGAAGAGCATAAGCATTTACAGAGCGATACCGTCGGTATGTTACCGTCATGTTAAAGGGCGGTAGCGTGGAAAACAGTATTCATCCTCCTCTGGTTCATCAAGACGTTAATAATATTGATACACCGTCTCCCTCTCTGAAAGAAGCGCTAAAAGTGTGGCTCAGTATCGGGCTGTTATCTTTTGGCGGCCCTGCGGCGCAGATTGCCTTGATTCACCGTGAGGTAGTCGATAAACGGCGTTGGTTGGGTGAGTCTCAGTTTTTAAATGCACTCAACTTTTGCATGTTGTTACCGGGGCCAGAGGCTATGCAGCTAGTCACCTATATGGGGTGGCGGCTGAATGGTTATCTAGGCGGTCTAATTGCCGGTTTATTATTTGTCTTGCCCGGCGCATTAGTGATATTAGCACTGGCCGCTTTGTATATTACCTTGGGCGATGTGGCGATTGTCGATGCGCTATTTCTCGGGGTGAAAGCCACCGTGGTAGTGATCGTTATCCAAGCCTTATTACGCGTGGCTAAAAAAGCGCTGATTTCCTCGGTACATAAAGCCATTGCTGTCATCGCGTTTGTGGGTTTATTTTTCCTTAATATCCCTTACCCACTGATTATTCTTGGAGCGGCTATCGTAGGGGCTGCTTGCTTACGGCAGCAGGCTGATCAAGAACCTATAGGTAATGTTCACCACTCATCCCCCCACTCATCCCACCATTCATCTCTCCCTTCATGAAAACAACCGTTATAACCATTTTGGTCGGTCTAGCGATATGGTGGATACCGGTTTTTTTGCTCGATTATTTTGTCCAAATTCCCATCCTATCTGAAATGGCCACGTTCTTTTCTACTTTGGCCGTGGTTACTTTTGGTGGAGCCTATTCGGTATTGGCGTATATGACGCAAGATGTAGTGGCGATTAAGGGGTGGTTAACCACCGGCGAAATGATGACGGGTCTTGGCTTGGCCGAAACCACACCGGGGCCACTGATTTTAGTTACCGAATTTGTTGGCTTTTTCGCCGCTTACCGTGAAGGTGGTTGGTGGTTGGGTGTCGCTGGTGCCGTGGTCACGCTATGGGTCACCTTTGTGCCTTGTTTTTTATGGATATTTACCGGTGGCCCTTACATTGATTGGCTCAGTGCTCAGCCTAGATTACGCAATGCCTTATCTGCCATTACTGCTGCCGTGGTCGGGGTGATGCTCAGCTTGTCTATCTGGTTCGCGTTACACGTGTTTTTTCAGCAAATAGGTCAGCAACAGTGGCGACTGTGGGGTAGTGAAAGCTTAGGTCTTACGTTTAGCTTGTGGCAGCCAGTGATAAGCAGCCTTAATCTATCGGTAGTGGCTTTGGTGGTTTTCGGGGCTTATTTGCTACTAAAGCGGCAATGGAGTGTCGTCGCAGTCTTGGGAGCCTCTTCTGTAGCGGCGGGTGTATTGTTTGTTTGCAAATCAGTGTTCTAGCGCGCCTAGTGATGATGCCTGATGTCTCCGGTGGTAAATAGCAAGCGATTCCCCGATATTTTCTCATTGTTCTAGCGCTTACAGTCCCCTTGTCAGCGCTATTGAGAGTATAATCGGCTTATACTTATTTTTAGACCTCCCATTAATGTAGATCTCCTATCAAAAAGGTACTCTCTTGTCTGACAATTCTTACGATACCACCACCGATCTCAATCCCTCGTCTAGCTGCCTTGGCTTTGATGATTTCTGTAATCTGTTAATGCCTTACGGCGCGCTCAATAGCCCAGCCGAATTACACGGCCTGTTGTGCGGCAAGCTATGCGGTGGCGCAAAACTGACTCGCGATGATTGGCTACAAGCCGCGTGGGAGTTTTTAGATCTTACTGATACCCCCGACGGACAAGCCCAAGACGAAGTGGCAATGTTGCTAGACGTGACTATGCAACAGCTCACTTCGGGTATGTACGATATGCAATTACTACTGCCAGAAAATGATACTGATTTAGACCAAAGAACACAGGCACTGGCTGAATGGTGTCATGGCTTTTTAGGTGGTTTTGGCACTGCGGGTATCGACCCAGATAAAACCTTCACCAGCGATGCGGCCGATGCCTTACGTGATATGGCTGCTATTGTACAAGCCGCGGTGAGCGATGAAGAAGACGAAGAAGAACAAGAAAAAGACTATTCGGATTTGATTGAATATGTACGTATGGCGGCGATGCACTTTTATGCAGAGCATCATATTAATGAAGATGATTTACCTACGGTGCACTAGTACTGTCAGCCTGTCCCGCGTAATGTTTCCGTGCTGGAGAGGTTTTTTAAAAAAGGAAACGTAATATAGTAAACGGAGTAATTATGGAAGTGTCAAAAGGGTTTTATGCAATAGCATTATCTGTTGTACTTGCAGGTTGTGTAAGTACGCCAGAGCCTAAACCTGTATCGGTTAAGCAGGAAGGCGATAGAGATTTAGACTGCAAATATTTGTCAGCAGAATATAAAGGCAACACAGAAGCAGCTACTAGAAAAATTGATAAGAATAATAGTGATGATGGCTTGGACTTTGTTAAGGGTTTCTTGATTTGGCCCGGTTTGGCAGATTTCAATAATGCTCCTGGTCATGAAGGCAATGCTTTGCTAGATAGGAATGCATGGTTGAAAAACTTGGCCGAAGCGCAAAATTGTGAAATAACTGATTGGCCAGATCAGCCAGAAAGATATTAAGTCAAATTTTTCGATGAAAGCTATAAAGATACAAATATATATTTGTATCTTT
>AEVK01000205.1 GCA_000209515.2 gamma proteobacterium IMCC1989 | reverse complement strand
CCATCAAAGCGATAGATCGTCTCATGACCCAAAGCATCTGTCATCGTTGTCTCTGTCGCGACCGCCTGATCTCGATCAGCATGAGATAACAACAGTGCATTACCCCAATTCGCTTGACTCACACTGGTGCCATTTTCTGATAACACGACTAAACGCAACGCCTGAATACCTTCAACCGACACATCTACCTGACTCACTTCATGACGCTGCATCAGAGCGCTTTCATACAATAACCCACCATCACCAAAAATCTGGAACCGAGCAGGTGTAGAGTAATTTCCATTTAATCCAATATCAGACTGAAAGCGCAAATAGTCTCCGTTTAACGACACGCTAACGTCTGAAGGGGCATAAACACCGACCCCTTTGGCATAAATGCTCTTATTCAATACCATAGGGCCACCATCCGGCGCCCCCCACGAACCATCTGCCCGATCCAAGGTAATCGGCCCATGGCCATTACTCACTACATTCAATGGCAAGTCACTAACGTATGTCGTGTCAACAGATGGAGAAAGATGAGAGGGTAAATTCTGCAGCTGACTACCAACGACTAACTCAGACTCACCCTGCGTACGCGCCAACTCATCAGCCAAGCCTGCATCACCATACAAACTTTGAGCAATTAATCCCCAGGTATCACCTGCTTTTACGGTATACACCAGTGACATTGATTCAGTACTGCTCGCTGCTCCTGCATCCATTTGGCGATAGCCCGCACGCGTTGGCAATTCGGCAATCAACGCCGCTCCGGGAGCCAGCGGCTCTTCTGGCGCTAGCGAAGAGAGCAGCGCAAGGCCTGCCCAATCCGCATGGTCACTGTGGTAATTATCAACATCGTCAACCACTAGTCGTAATTCGCTACGCCCTGTGATATCAACATTCACATATTGGGTCTCACTCGCACCAGTCAACACATCGCTTTCGAAGAGCAATACGTCGTCCGCATAGACATAAAATTGTACACTGCCGCCATTAATACGGTCGTTGATGCCAATAAAAGACTCGAGGCGAGAATAATTCCCCGTGGTTAAATCAAGACGAATATCCGAATTCGCATGTACGCCGATGCCTTTATCAAAGGTTTCACCATTCAAGATGATGGCCCGATTACTGTTAGTCAGATCTCGCTTAACTGTGCCATAACCATTCTCGACAACCGTAAAATCAAGGTCGCTCACATATGTCGGCGAGGCATAAGCAGGTAACAACGTGGCGGGAATATTGACCAGCTCTTGATTGGCCATCAACGTAGGAGCGCCCATAGCCGCCTGTAAATCTGCGGCCAAACGCTGATCACCATAAAACTGCTCAGCCAAGCTCGGCCACGTATCGCCTTCTTGAATCACATAGTAAGACTCCGTGGACAAGACACTATCACTGTCCATTACGGTGGCCGGTAAACCGACCAGCTCCAAACCGGCTATTAGCTCGGGATGATCCAATAGCGCCGCCAACTCATCAGCCACATTCGGGGTACCATACAACAACGTTGCTATCGTTTCCCAGGTATCACCAGCAGACACCAAATAATGCGCAGGTGCGGCTTCAGATAAGGTATAGCTATGAGTAAGTTGGGCAGGCAATCCAGCTAAACGAGAGCCATCAACCAAATCAGGGTCGCCTAACGCGATACGCAGTTGATCCGATAATTGGCCGTTACCATAGAGGGTAATCGCGATACTTTCCCATGTATCACCTGATTGAA
>AEVK01000206.1 GCA_000209515.2 gamma proteobacterium IMCC1989 | reverse complement strand
CCCGCATCGGGGTGCGAGATAATAGCAAACGTGCGTCTCTTGTTGATTTCATTGATAAAATTGCTATCACCCATACCTTCAAAATCCTAATTTGTACTTGTTTATAAAGTTACCCCCTTGGGGGACTGAAAAGCGCACTATTCTACAGAATAAGCGCCACGCTATACATTATTGCGCCAAAACCTTGTCCAGCTCGCTCAATTGCTGCTGGTGGCTTTCTGGTTTTTCCGTTTTAAACTTCTCTAAGTTCAGGAGTTTCCATTTCACCGATGGAAAATCCTGAAAATCATAAATCGACCAATCTGGCTCTAAACTATTAAAGCTTTTTAAAAACACTTTATCGCTTTCATTCAAACCGACTTGTATCGTTTCGATTAATTGAAGCCTTGTGGCTTCATACTCATCGTAACTAAATTCTATTGCGCTCATGCCTTCAAACTGATTCTCAAATGCCATGCGCTGATCGAGCAAATGCGGATTTAACATTTCATGGGTCGGGCGATTACTACTCACTAGCCCAAACAAAAACCCGCGTTTAATCTCATCGGTAAAGCCCTCGTTATCTAACAGAAGCTTTACATCAAATAAATCTCTTGGGTGCTGCCTATCTAAGGCTGCACAAATTTTACCGCCGTAGAGCTGCCCTAGTGACACAAGCGGCATCGCACAAAACACATCAAACTGTTCTTGAGCAGCGTCACACAGTGGCGCTTTGGTAGCTTCACCTATCAAGCCACGTCCCACCATATTTACTTCAATCTTGATCATCACACCACGCTCATCAAGTTGGAGCTTACAAATATTTTCTTTATGCCGAATACGTATCGATGGGCGCAAACCTTCGATACGTTCTTTAATGCGAGTAAGGGCTGCGTTAATGCCATCTAGCGTTTCATTGCGCTCAGCTATTTCAACGTAGGTTAAGTCGATATCAACCGATAGCCTTGGCATATCACGCACAAAGAGATTGATTGCCGTGCCGCCATGCATGGCAAAACAGGCCTCTTTAGCGACCTCTGGCAACACATCCAAGAGCAGCTTCACCTGTTTGGTGAAGGCGTTATTCATGCCGCTGCCTCTCCATTGATTGCATCGAGAGCCTTGGGAACAGTTATCTGGTATTTCGCAACATAAACCCCATCACTCACGATGGCGCGTTTGCCTGAACCCAAATCAACCTTATCCAGATTGATATAGCTAAGCCATTCATGACCTGCTTTATCTGCTAAATACAAAAACAGGCGTTTTACCTTCACGGAATTACAACCTTCCAGCAATTTCTGAACACCAGCTGGCCGCAGATTGTTTAGCCCCTCCATCAACTCAAAAACTTCCAAAAGCGGCTGAGACTTAGGAGCCAGATAAAGGCACTCCATCACCGCTCGTGCGGGGCTGGATACTTTTACCTTAAAGCCCTTATGCCCTATTTCTACCAAGCCAAGTTCAGGCGGTAGAAATGATGTCAGTTTACAATCGACACTGACACCCCAATCACGCTTTTTAAACCACAATGGCAAACTGTCATCCTTGCCGCCAAACAACTGGACTGATTTAGTTGCCAGCTCCAAATAATGCGCTTTGCCCTGCATGGATAGCGCGGTTTTAGCGGCTGGATGCACGGATAGCCCCAATTGAGTCTGCAAGGCATAGATGCCGCCCAGATAGTCCACCTGATCGCTATGACGTATCAGCGCCCCTGTACCGATAGAATCAAACCACTGGCTTCGCTTATAGCGCTTCTGCAAATCAAGGCTGTAGCCCTGTTCAGCAAGCCATGCCGAAGAAAGCACGACGCCCAAAGGCTGAGTGCTGAGCAAATGGTTTAATTTTGACTCGTTTTCGGTACTCATAGTACCAATCTAACCCACTTTTTAAACTAGATCAATCGAAAGGTTTATATTTTTTATTTTTTGGGTACTTGAAGTACCCAAATAAAGGATATTTTAAACTATAAGCGGCTTTGCCGCCGCATTTTCGCCATTGAGACCAAGGGGAACAATGGCACTTTTGGGGCTCAGCTTGATGACAACGGAGACAAGACAAGCGAAGTATGAGCAATATAGGCTGCAAGGCCTCTAAGCCTCAAAAGTGCGGCAGACAGAAGCCTCCGCTATGGCAAGAAGTGAACGAATGTGTAACCGCACTGGCTTCATTGGAAAAATCAACTTGGTGTAAGGCTGCCTACAAATCAGTACCTATTTCGAGCAAACCACAAAATTCTGACCAAGATCCAGATTCACAGCTTGAGTCTGTAGTTTCCTCGGTCGGCTCTTCGGCATCATCAATTTACATGTCCACAATACGCTGAATACCGTGCTTCAATGAAGAGTTAAAAGCATCATCACCAGCAAACAATCTATATAACTCCATATCTTGTTTGCGCCGCTGCAACATCACCTCTTTGATGATTTTTTCGTAGGCTAATTGACGATTATGAGGATCAGCATTATTTTTATATTTATCTTCATAATCTGGATGCGCTCTTACACTATCCGCAATGTTTACAAACTTAATACGCTGTTCTTCTGGTGTAGCGCTCCAACCTTGGAACCATCGCTCATTAAAAGTACTCACAATGTCATCAAGCGGGTTAGTCTCTTTTTCTGTTCCGTGCGCGCCACGAGGGTTAGGATTCTGCGGGTCTAGTTCTGTTTCTTCGCTATCAAGTCCGATTGAGTGACCAAGCTTCACCCGCTGAAGCCCGTAAGAACTGAGATCGACAGACTCAAGCAACTCATCCAGTAACTCAGCATCTGGGTCTGTTACTTTGAGCTTGGGGATAAGAAATTTAAGAAACCAGAATAGCTTTTCCCATACAGCGATTTCGTAATCCATGATTGAGGCCATCTGGCCGTATATTTTCACAAACTGCTTGGCTTTGATTTTGAAGTCGATTTTGGATTCATTTTCTAGCTCCAATTCAATATTGAATCGGGCAGCGGCAATATCGATTATGGGGCTTAGACGCTGAGCATCTTCATTGTTGAAATAACGCTTAACAAACTCCTCCACCTCAAACCACTCGTATACACCAACATCATCCATTTCATCTTTTAATTCATGGAGTACATTGACATCAGTCGCTTCAGACAGTGAGGTTGCTGTATAAAATGGATCAAATGCCATTTTAATTTCTTCGATAGAATTAAAAAAATCTAGCACAAAAAGATCTTCCGTTTTCTTACCTAACTTAGGAGCTGACCTGTTTAGCCGCGACAGCGCCTGCACACACAAAACACTTGCCAACTTCTTATCGACATACATCGCGCAAAGCTTGGGTTGATCAAAGCCAGTCAGGTATTTGTTAGCGACAACAAGCAGGCGATAGTCGTCTGTATCAAACTTGTCTTTCGTATCACCTTCAGCAAAACCGTTCATATCGGCTTCTGTATATTCGATACCATCGACCACCTTAGCGCCAGAAAAAGCGATAGCCGCTTTGAAGGGATTACCTTGAGCGTCCAGTAATCGAGTTATTGCCTTGTAATAACGAATGGCCGCTTCAATATTTTGAGTAACAACCATCCCTTTACCTTTGCCTTTAAGCTTCTTGGCGTTGACGACATGGGGTACAAAGTGCTCCAGCATGATTTCGGCTTTAGTATTTATCGTATGCTGGCTGCTCTCAACGTAAGCCTTGAGTTTTTTTTGCGCTTTCTTAGTATCAAATTCAGGGTTATCTTGAATCGACTTTTCGATTTCGTAATAACTTTTGTAAGTCGTGTAATTAGCCAGCACATCAAGAATAAAACCTTCTTCAATTGCTTGCTTCATTGAGTAAAGATGAAACGACTCAAAGCTACCATCCGACTGTTTTTGTCCAAATTTTTCCAGCGTCGAATTTTTGGGCGTAGCGGTAAAAGCCAGATAAGATGCATTGCCTCTCATCTTACGAGACTTCATCGATTGTAGGATTTTATCTTGGGCGTCTTCCGCGTCTTGATCAGTTGACTCACCCAAAGCCTGATTCATTTTGTCAGCCGCAGAACCACTTTGGGAACTGTGCGCCTCATCAATGATAACAGCAAAGCGCTTATCACTTAGATCTGCAATACCATCAATGATAAAAGGAAACTTCTGGATGGTCGTAATGATAATTTTCTTACCATTCTCAAGTGCTGATTTAAGCTCTGACGACTTATAGGCAGGCGCAACGATATTTTTAACTTCAGAAAATTCCTTGATGTTATCGCGGAGCTGTTTATCAAGGAGTCTTCTGTCTGTCACTACAATCACGGAATCGAAAAGTGGCTGGCCAGCGCCTCTCGCGCCCTGAACCGTATCAGACTCTGGATAGCACTCTATTAATTGATAAGCTGCCCACGTAATTGAATTAGACTTACCGGAGCCCGCTGAATGTTGAATTAGGTAGGTTTGCCCAACGCCATTAGCCGAAGCATGGTTAATCAGTTTGCGTACCACATCCATCTGGTGATAACGCGGGAAAAACAAAGTGCGCTTGTTAAGCGGGTCTTTGCTTGAGCCATCTAGCCTGACAAAGTGCTGAATGATATTGGCTAAGCTTTCTTTGGTGAAAACCTCTTCCCATAGGTAAGCCGTTTTATGGCCAGATGGATTTGGCGGGTTGCCTTGGCCACATACCCCCGATGAAGAGCTATGCCCTTTGTTGAACGGCAAAAAGAAAGTGCTTTTCCCTGCCAGCTTAGTCGTCATATAGACTTCATCGGTATCAACCGCCATATGCACAAGGCAACGACCAAAATTTAGCAGGGGTTGATGAGTATCTCGGTCTTCACGGTACTGTTTCTGACCGTGGTAACGGGCGGTCTGGTTTGTCCAAGCGTTTTTTAGCTCTAGGGTTATCAATGGAATACCATTGATAAACAGCACCATATCGATTTCTTGTAGTGGGTTAGCTTGCGAATAGCGTAACTGACGCGTACAGCTAAATAGATTATTGGCAAAGTTTTGCTTAACCTTCTCACTACTACTCGCCAATGGTGCGGGATACAGCAAATTAAAGTGGGCATCATCAACATCCAAACCCGATTTAAGTAACTTCAATAGCCCATGCTTTTTAATGAGCCGGTCAAAGCGCTCATATATTTTACGTTGCCAGTCGTTAGGGTTATTGCGTTTTATCTTCTCAAGCTCTTTTTCTTGCGTACCTGCTAAAAAATTCCAAAAGAAGCGCTCATCGAGCGCATACTGCATATTGAAGTCTATAGGATTACCCGGCCGATAATATTTATTACCGTAATCGGGCACCACCTCGCTAACTTGGTTTTTACGCTCTTCTAAACACCTGCCTGTCAGCGCCTTCTCAATAGATGCTTCGAGTGCTTGTTCATTGGTTTGGCTGACCATGTGCGTTACCTTTATTCTTGTTTAAGTAAAATAAAATGCTCGACCAAGCGAATCATTAATTCTTTATGCTCAGGTTTGCTCTCGGCTACCAGCAAGGCCAAGGCGACCAAGGTATTATCGTTAATCAACTGTTCTACTGGTTTTGCCAACAAGTGTTGATGTACGCGCAAATACCATAAAAACAAAAATGAGCCCGTGCGCTTATTACCATCAGCCAGCGGATGATTTTTGATCACCAAATACAGCAAATTCGCCGCGCGGCTGGCTACGTTTGGATAAAACAAATCATCCCCAAAGCCCTGCTCAATAGTGGCAATAGCTGAAGCCAGCCCATCGCCACGCACCTGCCCAAAAAGCTCAGTGGCTTCACCTTTAGCAATTAACTCTTTCTTCAGCTCTGCTACCGCCTTTAGCACAGAATCTAACACCAAGGGCTGCATATCGGCCTGCTTAGCCGCCAGTTCACTGAGCGATTGCTCATCATAGGCTTGCAACAAGCTCCAACTGCGGGCGTAATCACTAATCACCGCCAATACCGCCTCGCCCGATTCACTCACCATCTGCTGGTTTTGCAGGGTGGAAGACAGCAGGCTAAGCGCCTGCTCCATTTCAATTCCGCGTTGCGCCAAACGTTGCTGATTTAGGGTATAACCCTCAACCAAGTGTTGCCTTAATGTACGGGTCGCCCATTGGCGAAACTGTGTACCCTTTTTAGAGCTCACGCGGTAACCAACCGACAAGATAACATCGAGGTTATAATGATCTACCTCACGACGCACCTGTCGCTTACCTTCTTGCTGAACTATCCGGAATTTCCGGATAGTTGAATCTACTGTAAGCTCTTGTTCTTTGTAGATATTCTTTAAATGCTCATTAACAGTTCGCACATCTTTATCAAACACCTCCGCCATTTGTCGCTGAGTTAACCACAGAGTTTCTAAATCAAGATCAAGTTTAATCTCAATCTGCTGGTCATTGGTTTGATAAATTTCAATGGGGTTCGTCATGGCCGCCTCCTTGCTGGCTGGTATTGTAACTCTGTTATAGACTGAGAGTGCTTACGCTCAGTAAAACCAAGCTCACTGAATGTCTTGGTTTTCACTGCTTTGATGCGGTTTGCTTGATGATCTACCTTAAACACTTTGCCTCCTTGTCTGCTTTACTTTAGGCCACTTTAATTTTGCCAGTGACGGCGCTGTTGATTAGGGTGGTTTTGTATTCTTTTAGTTTTTGGATTTGACGCTGCTGTAAATCAACTGCTCGATCAAATGTTTTTGATTGCTTTTCGATATAAGCCAATATTTCTAATTGCTCATTTTCAGGTGCGATAGGAACAGGGATATCAAACAGGTCGCCTGTATATAAGCGAATAAGCCCCTCTACAATACCAGTGGCTCTAATTATGAATTGTTCAATATACGACGAGTGACGGAACAGCAACTCCAAGTATTTTACATCGGCTATGTGTGCTTTACATTTGTAAACAGCGTAGTCAGGGCTTACCAGACCTTCGAATTCAATATTGCTTTTGAAGAAGACTCCTAAATGAGCTTTAAGCTTATTAAAAACCAAATCATTTTTATAAACGACTTTATTATCGATATTACTTGCAGCCACTTCTGCCTTGTCGTGATAATCAGCTCGTACCACAAGACCATGAACTTGACTAACCATAAACAGAGGCTCTTCGCCTGTCTTGGAGCGTTCATTCCGCTCATCCAAAACATACTTTAGCCGCTTAACACCCCAATGATCGGGAATTTGACCTATCCAATCCACACCTGAATCTTTCATCGGCACATCAGGATTAAGACCTTGAGTGACGGCTTTTTGTATAATGATTTGCTTGCGCTCTTTGAGCAGTGCAATTTGCTTTTCTTTGATAGCAATCGCTTCGTCAATTTGCGCTGTTTTTTGGTCTAAGAAGTTAGCGATGGCGACTTGCTCTGTTTCAGGCGGAAGAATAAGCAAACTATTAGCGATGTGGTTAAAACTTATTGTTTGTCGAACACCAGAGCCTAGAAGTTTCATGTAGGCGACATCGTACCTATGCAGAAGATAGTTGAAATATTCCCTGCATATTTCTATCTTTTCCTTTAAGACGATATACCCAGCACTTACAACAACATCTATTTTTGATAGTCCTATTCGAAGACTTATTAAATCGTAATTAAGATTTAGTGGGTTAATCAAAAATTCCCCGCTTAGCACTTCTTGATAAGAAGCCTTTGTGGATAAAGGAATTTTATCATCGTCCTTAGTCACGACTTCGCCAAAACTGATAGACCCACAGTTCAGAGCCATATTTTTTGTATGCTTCTTCTCGCGAAACAAATGTTTTAGTTTTCTTACTTCCCAGTGAGACGGAATCTCTGCAATCCAATCCTCACCTGAGTATTTATAAGTTCTATATTTTGGAATTTCGCCAATGGCTTCCATCAAGCATCTCCTTGAATTTCAGCAACATCAACACCCAGTATTTGCGCAATTAAGCCTTCAGCTTTTTGCTCTAAGTCAATAATATCGTTTGCCACTTCATCCAATGAGCGTAGCGGTTTATGGCGATAGAAATACTTATTGAAGCTGATTTCGTAACCAATCTTGGTGCTATCCAAGTTGATCCATGCTTCTTCAACATGCGGTTTTACTTCTTCAAGAAAGTATTCATGAATTTCCTGTGCCAGCGGGACTGACTCTGAATCACGCAAGTCTGAGCTAGGTTCATAGGTTACATATTCTCCAGCACTCTTTTTACTGTCGCCGCAGTCGCTTGTTGGATAAAAGCCAAAATCAGCGAGTTGATCTTGCGAACATCCAAGGTGATCAAGTAGTTCATCTAGCTTGTTACCTGATAGCTTGACAATTTTCTTGACGACTTTTTCTGCACTTTCCTCATACCAGCTCACGACATTTAATATCGCTTTTTTTTCTGGTGCTGAGAGCTTGATTTTCTGAGCTTTAAATACCGCGTCTACTTTGTCTTTAAACAGATTGAAGTCGTTAAATTCATCGCTGCCGATTTCTCGCATTAGCAGGTTAGCGGCCTCAAGAATTACCAGTAGCTTTTGCCAATATTTTTCGTCCAGCAGTTTTGCCTTAGCCTTGGCATTGATACTGATGTCGTTGTCTTCGCACCATTGCAGAATGTCTTTGCTAATGCCTTTTAAAAAGCCTTTGTCGTAAACCTTATCGCCATGTTCTTCGAACAAATGCTCCATCACTTCAGCGAGCGATTTATCGAAACGTAAGGGGGCAATGGCCTCTGGTGAGAATTTGGCTTTGCGACGATCAGGGCGTTCAATATTGACTTTGTAATAACCAAAGTCTTCGTTGTTAAATACTTGGCTAGCGATGCCGATAGGGTCGCCCATGCCTTCAGGAGCAGACGCATCTAGTTCACGCTCTACTTCGGCACAATCAAGATAAGCTTGTGTAATTTCAGCAATATGTTCTGGAGCAAATTCACAGTTCTTGTTGCCTAGGTTTTTGCGTAGCTTGCGGTATAGCAAACTCGCATCAATAAGCTGAACCTTTCCCCTTCTATCTGGGCCTTTACCGTCACCTTTCTTGTTGTTATTTAACAGCCAGATATAGGTGGTGATACCTGTGTTGTAGAACAGGTTATTGGGTAACTGCACGATAGCATCCAGCATATCGTTCTCGATGATAAAGCGGCGAATGTTGCTTTCACCACCGCCAGCATCACCAGTGAACAGGCTAGAGCCGTTATGAACAGAGGCTATTCGCGTTCCCATCGGACTCGTAGATGGTGATTTCATTTTGCTGACCATTTCCATGAGGAACAAAAGCTGGCCGTCACTAGAACGTGGGGTTGCATCAACAGTTTCTTTATTACCCCAGTAATCGCTTAGCTCTACCTTAAAGCGTGGGTCAATAACTTCGCCGCCATCTTTAATGTTTTTCTGTTCTGAAGCCCAGCTTTTGCCGTATGGCGGGTTTGACAGCATGAAGTCAAAACGGTCTGAGGCAAATTCATCGGTTGAAAGTGTCGAGCCTACTTTAATGTTTTCAGGGTTGTTACCCTTGATCATCATGTCCGACTTACAAATGGCGTAAGTCTCGTCGTTGATTTCTTTACCGTAGAGGTAAATATCTCGAATGCTTTTTCCTTCTTTCTGGGTTGGATATTTCTCTTCAATGAAGTTCTGAGATTCGGTTAGCATCCCTCCACTACCGCACGCTGGGTCATAGACTGTAATGGTTAATGGCAAGTCATCTTTGATCGGGTCAAAGACAAGGTGGGTCATTAGCTCGATTACCTCACGCGGTGTAAAGTGCTCTCCAGCTTCTTCGTTATTCTCTTCATTAAACTTACGAATCAGTTCTTCAAATACATAACCCATGCCCAAATTGGTAAGGGCTGGTAGCTTATTGCCATCAGGGTCTTCTGCTGGGTTGGGCGTAAGGTTTATATAGGGGGAAACAAATTTTTCTAACACATCAAGCAAAACGTCTTTGCCTGCCATGTGGCGGATTTTTGAAAACAGCTCAAAACGCTCAATGATTTCTTTTACGTTATCACTATAACCGTTCAGGTATTCTTCGAAGTTAGCCAGCAAGATTTGCTGATTATTTGTGGCGTTGCTGAACAGGCTTTTGAGTGTCCATTTAGACACGTTGTAGAACACCTGACCCGACGCTGCTTTTAGCGGCTCGTCGTCAAGCTCGGTGGCATCCATATCTTCTTTCTGGAATTTGACTTCATCCAATACAGCCTGTTTACTGGGCTCAAGCAAGGTATCCAAACGGCGTAGAACCACCATTGGCAGGATGACATCACGGTATTTACCGCGCACATAGACATCGCGCAAACAGTCATCGGCGATGCTCCAGATAAATGAAACCAGTTTATTGTGTACGGAGTGATCCATTAGTTGCCCTTATCGCTATTAGTTATTTGTGTCCTCTTTGGATCACAAGGGTGACAATAAGGGAAAAAGAGATGAGCAACAAGGTTCTGGCGCTTTTTAGCGGAGTTTTGTAACCAGTAAGCACATTTCGTTGCAGAGAAGCTCAGGCTGATCCAGAGGATTTAGGGAACCTCTGTTTAACCGTCATTCTGGCGTATGCCGAAACCTATAAGTGTCTAACTTATAGAGATTCCGAGTCAAGCCCGGAATGACAAAAAAGGTTAACCATAGATTACCGGTAAAAGCCTTCTATTTATTCTGCACTCACACGCCAAGGCTTACCGTCGCAATGGGCATAATTAGGGCAATCGGGCAAGCACCCTCTGCAAGGTGGGCGAGGGTGTTCTGTGCTTGTAGAAGTACTTATCTGTGAGCTATCAGCTGTTTGTGGTTGACTAGAGTGAGATTCTGCGGTTGGCTTTTTCATGGCTGGCCTTTTATTCTTTGAGTGATAATATAAACTAATACGTCTTTTCGCTTAAATAGTTCTTTTTTATGAGTTTTACCCCTGCTAAACCTGTTACGTCGCCCCAGCAAGGTCGACATGAGAACTTAGAAGCCACCGTCCGTAAGCATTTAACGACACGCTCACAAAAACCTATTGCAGAGCATAATCGCAGTGCCTTTGCGCAAGCGCGTACATGCTGGGAATCGTTAGGGCGGCCACCCACTATACTCGATAGCGGTTGCGGTACGGGAGAAAGTACGCGCTATCTTGCCAATACTTACCCTGACCACTTGGTGGTCGGTATTGATCGCTCACTGAAACGACTCGAAAATAACGACAACCAAATACTCTCCCGTAATAGTCTATTGTTGCGCGCTGAATGCACGGACTTCTGGCTGTTAGCCGAACAGGCCAACTGGCGCTTTGCCAAGCATACTCTGTTCTACCCCAACCCTTACCCTAAACCGAAGCATTTGCAGCGTCGCTGGCATGGGGATGCCGCATGGACAAGTATACTCGCAATTAGTAACGCGATTGAGTTACGCACTAACTGGCCGATCTATGCCGATGAGTTTTATCATGCACTATTGATTAGCGAAGCGCATCAAGCGCGCTTTGGTCACATTCACAGTCATGTCTACACGCCTGATCAGACTGTCACTGCGTTTGAAAGAAAATATCACGCGAGCGGGCATGCCTTATGGCAAGTGACCGCCACTCACATCACCCCCAATGCTGATTCACTATCGAAGGAGAATCACTAATGGATCAACCCTCGGTTTTAACACCAGAGAACCTTTACGCCTTAGTGACAGAGACGATGCCTTTTGGTAAATACCAAGGCTTTTTATTGGCCGACCTACCCGAAGAGTATTTGTTATGGTTCGACAAGCAAGGGTTCCCAAAAGGGAGGCTGGGCGAGCTACTGCAGTTATCGCTGTTATTACATATTGATGGTTCACGAAAAATACTCGATCCCTTACGTCTTCCGCAGCAAGCGCCAAAGGCCAAGAAATCAGCTGTCATAAAATTTGACTAAGAACATATCTCCAACAACGTGAAAACCGCTATAATTCACTTTTATTTTTTATCATCACAGTAGTAGACCCTCTTATGCCATCACTGAAATACCTCGAAGTTGAAACCCAAACCAATCCCGTAGCATCTGTTATTTGGCTACATGGGCTAGGCGCAAGCGGGCACGACTTTGAACCAATCGTACCTGAACTACAACTCCCCATTGGCGTACGCTTTATTTTCCCTCACGCACCTAATCGCACAGTGACAGTTAACGGTGGCATGGTGATGCCCGCGTGGTATGACATTCTTTCGATGGAAATCGAACGGGTGATCGACACTAAACAAATTATGGAGTCGTCCGCTGCGGTAGGTGAACTGATCGAACAAGAAGTCGCTCGTGGCATTCCCCACGAAAAAATATTTATTGCGGGTTTTTCTCAAGGTGGCGCGGTGGCTTATGAAGCAGCGTTAAGTTACCCCAAAAAACTCGGCGGATTAATTGCACTATCCACCTATTTTGCCACGCGAAAAACCATCGCTTTTAATACTGCCAATGCACAGCTACCTATTTTTATTGGACATGGCACGGTGGATAACGTAGTTGATAAATCGCTAGGACAGCAGGCTAAAGACGCGCTTGCCCAGCTAAACTTTCATCCGGAATATCATGCCTACCATATCGCACACAGCGTGTGCATGGAAGAAATCACCGCTATTTCAAAATGGCTACAAGTACAACTAAAAAGCTAAGGAAAAAAGATGGTAAGGAATAAAATACTCATACTGCTACTTGCTACATTATTCACCGGGTGTGATGCATACAATGAGCTATCGTCAATTGGAGCGAATGCTCATATGGATACCGTGTGGACATTTACTCAATTTAATGTGACTGAGGAAGGCGATACCATAGATAGTTACTATTACTATGGAGAGATATCAAAAAAACTCTATAAAAAAATTAGCGCGAATCAACTATCTTCAGGGTTTATTCAATTACGTAATGTTAAGTACTGGGGCACCGATGACCTTATACATTCGTACCGCTCTAAAGAATCAGACGGCAGCCTTATTTTTCGTATTGAAGATATTCAAAAAATGGAATTAATCAGAACAGAGCCCATCGCCGGAAAAGGTCAAGAACAGTTTGAAGACGAAGTGATCAAAGAGACTGAGGGAGACACCGTAGATACGGATTTACCTATCCTAAACAACGAACCAGAAACAGAAAAAACACCGCCCTCACCCCCACACACTGACTAGCATTAAATTGTTATAGATCATCTTAACAACTACGCGGTGCGGCTAGATATTAACAGCACCGCTTATGTTTTGGCGTATGTTTTGGCTTATATTATCACTCAACAATAACATCGATCGCTTTCAACAACTTAACGGCTAATCACGTATATACAGACTAAGGCCACCAAAAAAATTTTCTAGCAACTCATCGCTACATTCAACAAAATGCTTATTATTTGGCTTACGAAATAATGCCGATATTTCATGCGCCGACATTTCACAATCAGCCAGCATAAAGATATTATCAAGATCTCTAGATTCTAACGTCAGTGCAATGCGAACTTTCTTAAGAATCACATTATTATCTATCTCAACGGGGTCAGGCAAACCGTTAGGTGAAGGGCCACGAAGATGAACAATTAACCCATCTAAGAACTGAATAAAATTTTTATTGGGGCAATCACAATATTCTTTTGCCTTTTCTGAAAGTAAGAAATTATTTATTTTTGCGATAGGTAACTTACAACCCGCTAAGCGAAAGCACTCCGCTAATACACTGTCATTTACTTTTAGCACAAAGCGTAAACGTCTAATGATTTCGTTATTCTTCATTCAAACCTCTATATGATTATGGCTGCCGCGTAGGCCAAGCATTGATTACAACACCTAGCATAATTAACATAGCACCTGTTATTGTCCAAACGGTGGGTATTTCATCAAAAAACAACACACCAAATACCATAGCAAATATTATTTGCAGATACGAAAAACTAGTCGCCTTACTAGCACTCGCTGTTTTCATCGCCTTGGTTAAACCTACTTGACCAACTTGAGTGGTAATACCCACTAACAGTAGGCTGAGCCATGCCCAACCTTGGGGCATCACTATCTCATCGCCCAACATCAACAACGATAACGGTAAGGCCATAATGGGAAAATAAAAAATAATCACCGAGCTATCTTCTGTTGCATTGAGCTTACGTACTAATACATACGCTACTGCACTACCAAAGGCACCCGCTATTGCGGCGGCTACTGCCCATGCCGGATAATCACCAGATAAGCCCTCAAAAATGAAACTAGGTCGCACCATAATCAACAGCCCAATCACACTTAACACGATGCAAATCACTGTATTTTTTTGTAGATATTCCCGTAGAAAAATAATGGCAAGCAAGGCCGTAAACATCGGATGTAAGTATTGCAGCACGGTGGCTTCTGCAAAAGGTAAAGCTGTCAAAGCGGTATAAACAAATATTAATGCGATAGCGCCAGCAGCTCCGCGCGCAATCAATAAATCTTTCCTTTGCCCCCATAGAGAAATATGTTTGCGTTTAACATCCACATAACTGATAACAGCTGAAACCAAGGCTCTGGCAGCAACAATTTCTAAAACAGGAATACCTTGCTCGTAAGCGATCCTCACGAACACTCCCATAAGGGAGAAACCCAAGGCACTCATTATCATATAGCGCGCACTTAGTGGAATGGATGAAAACAAATACTGCTCCGGTAAAATATTCAGGAAACTGCAGATAAATACAGTTAAAGGGAAAGGCTTTTAGCCATAATAATAGCGTCTTCTCTGCCACCATTATTACTAGGGTAATAATTCGCACGCACACCGACTTCATTAAAATAATGCGCATCGTATAAAGCAATGGCTTGATGATTAGATCGACGCACTTCTAAAAAAAATGAAGCGATCGTTTTATCAAAAGAGTCACTTAGATACTGCAATAACAAATGTCCAAGACCTTGCCGCTGAAAATGAGGAGAAACCGTAATATTTAATAATTCGGCCTCATCTGCTGCTGTTGATATAACCGCATACGCGACAATTATCGCCTTGTCATTATGATCGGACGCTACATTTTCTAACACATAGCACTGATGACTAGAATCAAGACTAGATTGGAAACTGGCTTGGTTCCATGGATGAAGTTGTGCAACATTTTCAATTTGGAGTACAGTATGTAAATCACCAGCATTCATCTCTCGCAAACAATACGGTAGCTGATTGCGGGGGTTAATTATTTTCATTTTTTCGCCATTTACCTTTTGTCATTTAGCTTTCATCATCCACCCATCACCTTCCTTTTCCCTTACCCTTTCACTCAACAAACAAAGCTTGTAAGGCTTGCCAGGTTAATTTTTTTTGCATAGGTTCGTGAAGCATGTCGACTAAACTCGGGGCAACTAACACCTTTGCATCCCATAATGAGGTATCCACCGACGTACCTTTGTGTTGTTCATAAAATGTATCGGCATCTTCATTAGACGCAGGCGTCAACGCAAAACTAGCGGCACTTTTACCCAGCAGTAACAAGGTATTAATCGGGGCTCGACTACACTGCGCAGACACATAAGCTTGCACCATCGCTCGCGCTTCATCTTCTTCGCTACTTTGATTAACGCTTATTTCGGATGATTGTTTATTGCTAAGTTTTTTATGGCTAAGCTTTTTGCTGCTAAACAAGGGCCAACGTAATAAATCGCTAGGCGGTAATTGTGCTAAAGGAAAACCAATACTGCGCAAAATATTCTGCAGTAACTTCTCTGTGGGTAATGCGGCGGCAGGCTCTCTGGAATCGATGACCAGTATGTCGTTTTTAATGCGCCATATGTTTAATGAAAAACGAACATCCTGTTGAATCGTTGCTGACTTAGAGCTGAGTAGACTGCCTTCTTGCCAAGTACTGCCTTCTTGCCGAATACTGCTTTTATTCGAGGTAGCGGTGTTAGGCGCTTCTGCTGAAATAGATGATGAAGATGGATCAACACTGTTGTTCGTTTTAGGCGCAATACCTAATGAGCTCATCACATCAGCCACGACAGGAGAGATCGCTTCACTTGCTGTCGAATCACCTTGTGCTTCATGTGAGCTGCTGAGTGAAGTATTTTGTGGAATATCATGATGCGATATATCATCAACGGTGACACTATTATTGCTCGTACTGCTATCTTGAATATCCGCAGTAGAAAAGGCAGTGGGTTCACGTAGAGCATCGTTTGAAAGTAGCTGAGAAAGCAGTGCGTTCTCCAATTGATAACGAGGCATATAATTCTCGATACCTAAGGTATCAAGATACGTTAAACGATGTTTCTCTAACATAATGGGCTCATCACTCTCGGATCTAACTAGGAATTGCAAAGGTCAGCGGCTGATCCGCTCCAGCACGTCATCATACGACATCTGAGACGCTGCGGGTACACCGACAGGCATAATGGAAAGAATAATGTCTGCAATGGCAGAGCGGGCTTGAGGCGATTTAGATGGCAACTGAGGTAATGCCCCAATTAATGCAGGTAAGCACTGTGCGAGTACTGTAAAAGCGTGATCTACCCACTGCACACCATTATCAAAAGTACTGGTAAACGTGATTACTTCAGACTGACTATTATCACTTTCCGTTTTTGATATTGGCAACATCTGCTGTTGAACATAACACTCCATTTGTTGCAACAACTGCTGCTCTGCCAATAACTCCACGGCTTTCACTTGCTCGCGTACCAACGCCCAAGCGGCCATATCATCGTCATTGCTCTCTTGGCTGGAGAGCCTTGCTTTCATGCTCTGCCGTAACGCCCTTAACGATTGAATACAGCCATCATTCCAATCACTAGCTATTGCTTGCAGCTGTGTCGCGTGAACTGACGAAATCACAGCAGATGACGCAATTAACCAACAAGCCGTCAATAACAGAGGGACATTGACATCATTATCGTCTTGTAGCTGTAAACACGCATTTTTAACTGCGGGCTCGTTATAAAGTTTGCAGGCGAACGTCCATAAAGATATCATTTGCGCCATAGTGAATACTGCAACCTCTCAACCTAATACGAAGAATGTAATGAACGTTATTTTAATCGGAATGCCTGGTTCAGGCAAAAGTACGGTGGGTGTACAACTCGCCAAATCCCTTGGTTTAGAGTTTATCGACACCGACATCATGATCCAAACACAGGAAGGCCGTCAATTACAGGACATTCAAGATAATGATGGCCACGTGGTGCTAAGAGCAATAGAAGAGCAAGTGCTATTAAACCTAGACAACACCAATGCGCTCATTTCAACAGGCGGTAGCGCCGTCTATAGTGACCTAGCAATGCAACACTTACAATCGTTAGGTGTTATTGTCTTTTTAGACGTCAGCGTTGAAGAGCTGGAAAGACGTATTAGCCTACAAGGCCCTCGAGGTATTGCTTCGTCAGAAGGCCAAACATTCGCTGATATCTACGCAGAAAGAATGCCGCTATATCGGCGTTATGCCAACATTACGTATCAAAATGAAGATGCTATCAAGATTGACAAATTGATTACGAACATTAATCAATTCGCATAAATGTCTTCATAGTAAACTGCTAATATATAGCGTGAAAATTAGTGTGAAAATAATTTGATAACCCTGTATTGATAATAGTGTATTGATAATAATGTATTGATAAGGAGATTTTTACTGGTATTCGTTCATAGGGAAGTGCTCATAACCATAATGAATGATTTACCATGACTCACCTACCATTCACCATAGCCATCCATCAGCAGCTAACTCGTGCCTCTGTTGGATTATCGATAATGGCATTGCCGCTCTTCATCATTAGCCCATCAGCATTTGCGGGCGGCTTTCAGTTATCTGACCATAGCGTCACGTCTTTGGGACGATCGCATGCAGGTTATGGCATGTTGGGTGACGATGCATCAGCAGTACACTTTAACCCTGCAGGCATGCCTCTATTAACAAATACACAATTACAAGGCGGGCTCACTTTTATTCGTCCTACCAGCAAATTTATCGATACTGACAGCACTGATAACAATATTGGCGCGAACGGCGATGGAGGACAAAACACCATCACCCCCAACTTTTACTATGTGACACCTATTAGCAGCCAGTCGCACTTTGGCTTAGGCATTACCGCACCTTTTGCTACACATACTAGCTATGCAGATGATTTTATCGGGCGCTTTAGCGGTTTAGAAACAAAAATCACCACGATTAATATTAACCCTTCTTTCTCTTATAAAGTAAACGACCATATTGCCGTTGGTTTTGGGGTTAGCTATCAAAACTTGGATGCTAAGCTCAATGGTGCAGTGAGTCCTCAAGTTACCAGATCTACATTAACCATTGAGGGGGATAGCGCTGCATGGGGATACAACTTAGGCACTATGATTAGCCTTGACGATAAATCACGCTTAGGGATTAGTTATCGCTCAAAGGTGCAGCATGATATTAGAGGCACCGCGACCTTTGCTGATTTAGACTCTACACTAGATGGCGTTTTTGATGCTAGCGCTGACTTTACTGCTCCAGAATCAGCCTATATAGGCTATACCAAACCATTATCTGAACAATGGCGATTATCACTAGGCTATCGCTGGACGCGCTGGAGTCGTTTCCAGCAACTTGATGTATTGTTTCCCGATGGCGTAGCAAGTCAGAATTCTCTATTAGTCACGCAATGGAATGATTCCGAAACTATTAGCATTGGTGCAGATTATACGGTCAGTCAACAATGGATTCTTCGTGCGGGTTTAGCCTTAGATGAAACGCCGATACCGGATAATACACGCACCGTTAGAACCGTCGATTCTGACAGAACGTGGTATAGCTTAGGGGCGACGTATCACTACAGCAAACAGTTACAGTTAGATTTTGCTTACCGATATATTCATTTCGACAATGCCCCAGTAAATGTAGATATTACTCGCAACAAGGCCTCAATTGGCCGTCTCGTAGGCGAATATAACGACGTGAACATTCACACCTTAGCCGTACAAATGAATTACTCTTTTTAACGGAAGGTCGTCCGCTAAATATAAAAACGGTGCGCAATGCGCACCGTGGTATTGCTGCTTAAATTGATGCCTTATTCTGGCTCTGCTTTTTTAGTTTGCTCTTTCTTAACCGCCGCTTTTTTCGCTACTGCTTTCTTTTTCGCCGGTGGCTTTGTTCGAATCAATTCTTTTTCTTCAAAATGATCAACATGGATAATGTCCATTAATTGCTTATCATAAGCCATCAACTGTTTTGCCTCTGCTGCAGTAATCACACCCGCGTCTTTGGCTAACGTAATTTGTTGATTGCCAATGGCTTTTGTAATTGTCTTCGCTTTAATCGCAGCAAATATTTTTTTGAAGATGGGCTGCAAACGATCATTTTCTAAGAAGACGTGATTCGCCTGCCCCGCCGGATTTACATCGGTATTTTCCGCAAACACATTAGCTAAATAACGCTGGCGTAAATCGGTGTTTTGCGTAAATAAGTTAGCTAAGGTGGTATCCAAAGAATCTTGTGGTGCTTTAAATGGCTTACCTAAAGGAAAGATTAACCAGCGTAACTTTAGTGCCAAGAAACGGTTAGGATAATTTTGTAAAATTTCATCTAGTGCCACCTGATAAGACGAGGTTAAATGAGCCATGCTCCATTCTACCAATGGATACTCATCGTCGGGACAACCTTCACTTTCATAGTGTTTTAACACCATACTCGCCATATAAAGGTAACTTAACAAATCACCTAAGCGCGCCGATAACATTTCTTTGAATTTAAGACTCGACTGTAACGAAAGCATAGACATATCGGCAATTAAAGCGAAACTTGCACTAAGACGATCTACATCACGATAGTGTTTCGCCAAGCGTACATGCCCCGGATTTTTACTTAATACACCACCGGCTACGGCCAACATAAATGACCGAACCGAATTCCCAATCGAAAAGCCGATATGTGCAAAAAAGGTTTTATCGAACTCGGCAACCGTGTGATCGTTTACGGGTTGTTTAGCTAACTGCATTTCTTTTAATACGTAAGGGTGACTACGTGTCGCGCCCTGACCAAAGATCATCAGGTTACGCGTCATAATATTTGCGCCTTCTACCGTAATCAAAATAGGGATAGAGCTGTAAGGATCAGCCACGTAATTTTTGGGGCCGGTCATAATGGATTTACCGCCGTGTATATCCATCGCGTCGATTAAGCATTGACGTGCCATTTCGGTGACGTGATATTTTAAAATCGCTGAGGCGACACTAGGCTTTTCACCATAAGAAAGTGATTGAACGGTATGCGAACAAGCAGCATTTTCAATATAACTGTATCCCGCAATACGCGCCAAAGGTTTTTGTACGCCTTCAAATTTGGCGATCGGCAAACCAAACTGTTGACGCACCGCCGCGTAAGCCGACGTGCCCATTAACATTTGTTTTGACATGCCATTGCCAATACTTGGCAAGGTAATACAGCGGCCTACAGATAAACAATTCACTAACATGGTCCAGCCCATACCGGCCATTTCGGCACCACCGATAATGTAATCTAGCGGGATGAATACGTCTTTACCAAAGATAGGCCCATTAATAAACGCATCACCAATAGGTTTGTGACGACGACCAATACGAATACCTTTAGTCTTACGCGGGATAAGCGCACAGGTAATGCCATACTCGTCTTTATCACCCATTAAGTGATCAGGATCACTTAATTGAAATGCCAAGCCCACTACCGAAGCAACCGGTGCGAGCGTGATATAACGTTTTTCAAAATTCAGTTTAATGCCTACTACTTCCTCGCCGTTAAACTCGCCCTTACAGACAACCCCTTGGTCTGGCAGTGATGTCGCATCTGAGCCGGCTAAGGGGCCGGTGAGTGCAAAGCAAGGGACATCGGTGCCATCTGCTAAGCGAGGTAAGTAATGGTCTTTTTGCTCTTCTGTACCGTATTTGATCAATAGTTCGCCGGGGCCTAAAGAGTTAGGCACACCAATAAAGATGCTAATACAGCCACCAGTGACGGAGATACGGCTCAACACTTCTGATTGCGCCATGCCAGAGAAACCTAAGCCACCGTATTCTTTAGGAATAATCATCCCTAGAAAGCCTTTGTCTTTAATAAACTGTAAGGTTTTTGGCGGAATCACTGCGAGATTGTGATTGATATTCCAGTTATCCATCATCCGGCATAACTCAACCACAGGGCCATCTAAAAACGCCTGTTCTTCTTCGGTAAAACTAGGTTTAGGTAGGCTCAGTAACTTATTCCAATTAGGCTTGCCGCTAAATAGCTCACCATCCCACCACACTGTACCGGCATCTATCGCTTCTTGCTCGGTCTGTGAAATATCCGGCAGTACACTGCGAAACCACACAAAAATCGCACGGCTGAGGTACTGTTTACGCAATCCCGTTTGTGACAACAAAACTAATGTAGCCGAAACGATAATAAGCACAACGCCCAACACACCAACACCGGTAAACATAAGTTTTAACAGTGTTAATACGCTCATCATAATGGCAGTGGTTAATAACGCAGTTTGCGAATAAGCACAAAAAAAGACAATGCCTACAGCGGCGAATAAGAAAAGTAGTGTCATCGGTTTCACTCCTAAAGAGGTGTATGCTGATGGTGTTTATACGTATACTGAGATTACATATATCAAAATTTAATCGTTATTTTATTCTATGTATCTTCTATGCATCAATAGAGCTTTAGCAGCCATACTCTATACTAATAATAACCACGCTATAAGAATAGACTATTTAATACAAAGCCTATAGTAGATATGAGCAGATAGTCAAAAATAGACGACCAACATTCGCTCACGTAGCCTAAACTTATAGCGCAATCAACATTTTGTAAGAATATTATCGCTACCAAAAGGAACACCCCATGCCAGATCGCATTGCTGTTGTCACCGGTTTACGTACCCCATTTGCTCGTCAAGGAACGTTCTTCAAACAGATCAACGCAATTGATCTTGGGCGTATGGTCGTCAAAGAACTGCTCGCACAAACCAATATCGACACATCCACCATTGATCGCCTTATTTATGGGCAAGTAGTTGCTCTACCAAAAGCGCCTAATATTGCGCGTGAAGTCGTACTGGGAACCAATCTACCCGTGACGTGTGATGCTTACAGTGTCTCTCGTGCTTGCGCAACGAGCTTTCAATCAGTTGCCTCGATCATGGACGGCATCAAAACCAATGATATTAAAATAGGCATTGCTGGCGGTGCCGATTCGTCCAGTGTGGTGCCCATTTGTTTTAGTGATAATTTTGCCATTAAATTAGTGGCGGCAAATAAAGCACGCTCTCTAGGTGCAAAACTCAAAGCCTTTAAGGGCACTCGTCTCAAAGATCTTATGCCCAACCCACCGGCCATCGCGGAATACACCACACAATTACGCATGGGGGATAGCGCAGAACAGATGGCGAAAGATTTTGGCATTACTCGACAAGCGCAAGATGAACTTACCCTGCGCTCACATCAACTCGCACACGAAGCGTGGGAAACGCGCAAGCTAGATACAGAAGTGATTGCCGCTTATACGGAACCGTACCAACAAGCTTTTCTAAAAGACGAGAACATTCGTGCCGACTCTACCTTAGCAAAACTGTCCTCCTTAAAACCCGCGTTTGATCGTAAACATGGCAGTGTAACCGCTGCCAATAGCACGCCATTAACCGACGGGGCCTGTGCGCTGCTGTTAATGAAAGAATCGGTTGCAAAAGCATTGGGCTACGAGCCTCTGGGTTATATTAAACACTATGCGTTTACAGCGAATACCGTCGAAAAAGATTTATTGATGGGGCCGACTCAAGCGTCATCCAAGGTACTTAAAAAAGCCCGTATGACACTAGATGATTTAACCCTGATAGATATGCACGAAGCCTTTGCCGCACAAACCTTAGCTAACGTAAAAGCGTTTGGCTCGAAGCAATATGCGGCTGAATTTTTGCAGCGTAAACAAGCGCTGGGCGATATTGATATGACCAAGTTTAATGTACTTGGTGGCTCTCTCGCCTACGGACACCCTTTTGCCGCTACCGGCGGGCGCATTATCACCCAAACTTTACACGAACTTAAACGCCGTGGCGGTGGTACAGCATTAACCACTGCCTGTGCGGCAGGCGGTATTGGTGCAGCTATGATTCTAGAGGCGGAATAAATGATGACAAATAAAAATAGCCAGCCTGCACTAAGTACTGAATTAGATGATGGTGGCATTCTCACCATCACCATTAATGTTCAGCAAGAAAGTATGAACATTTTTAACCAGCAAGTCATGGAAGAATTTACCGCACTAGCTAACGATATTGACCATAACGATGACATCAAAGCGATTATTTTTATCAGCGGTAAAAGCGACTGTTTTATTGCAGGTGCCGATATTACTATGCTGCAACAAGTACAAACAGCAGCTGAAGGAACGGCAATAGTGGAGCAAGCACATGTCATGTTACAGGGTATTGCGAATAGTAAAAAACCCTACATTGTCGCTATTGATGGCATCTGTTTAGGCGCGGGATATGAGCTATCACTCGCTTGCGATTATCGCATCGCCACTAACAACCCAAAAACCAAAATTGGTTTACCTGAAGTCATGCTCGGTTTATTACCGGGCGCAACCGGCACGACTAAACTATCTCGCTTAATTTCTTTACCCGCGGCATTAGATATCATGTTGACTGGCAAACAACTGGATGCCAAACGTGCGTTACGTTTAGGGATGATTGACGAAGCGGTATCCGCCAGCATACTGATAGATACGGCCAAAAAAGCGGCCAAAAAACTAATCGCAAAGCAATACACACGAAAAAAGCTACCTTGGTCACAACGCATATTGGCCTTGCCACTGATTAGCCATGCCGTTATTTATACCGCACGCCAACAAGTATTAAAGAAAACCTTTGGCAATTATCCAGCACCTCTGGCGATACTAGATACCATTCAATACGGCTTGAATAAACCCATAAAGACAGCCCTAGCTTATGAAGCAAAAAAGTTTGGTGAACTCAGTGTCTCGTCAGAAGCTAAACAACTCATCAATATCTACTTTGCTACTACCGCCTTAAAGAAAGAAACCTTTATCGACAATAGCGTAAAACCAAATACGATTTCTACCTTAGGAATTTTAGGCGGTGGCTTAATGGGTGCAGGTATCGCGACAATTTCATTAGATAAAACCTTTGCCAGTGTGCGCATGAAAGACATCCATCACGAAGGTGTTTTAAAAGCACAGCAACATATTGGTCACTATTACAAAAGCCGAATAAAACGCCGTATTTTATCTGCTGAACAAGCCAAACAAAAAGCCAATCGTTTTACGGGCACACTGGATTATTCAGGCTTTAACCAATGCGACCTTGTAATCGAAGCTGTTTTTGAAGACTTATCAGTCAAACAACAAATGCTAAACGATATCGAAGCGCTTGATAATCCAAACATTATCTTTGCCAGCAATACGTCTTCCATTCCCATTAAAGACATTGCTGAAAAGGCCAAATGTCCTGAAAATGTCATTGGTATGCACTACTTTTCGCCTGTAGAAAAAATGCCTTTGTTAGAGATCATTAAACACGCGGGAACCTCTGAGCAAACCATTGCCACCGCCGTAGAATTTGGTCGCAAACAAGGCAAAACTGTTATCGTCGTTGACGATGGCGCAGGCTTTTATGTGAATCGCATTCTTGTTCCATACATTAATGCAGCCATGCAACTCGGTTTAGAAGGTGTCACATTCGAAAAAATTGATCAAGCGCTCACCCGCTTTGGTTTTCCCGTTGGCCCCATCAAACTATTAGATGAAGTGGGAATTGATATCGGCAGTAAAATACAACCCATCCTAGAAAACGCTTTTGGCGAACGGATGAAAAGCAGTGGTGTACAAGAAACCTTAATCGCCAATAAGCGTTTAGGTAAGAAGGTCAAAAAAGGGTTTTATGATTACAGTAGCAAACAAAAAAACACTATCGACGACAGCGTTTATGAAGAACTCAACATTCATCAAAAAATCGATATGGACGAAAACACCATCGTCAAACGCTGCCTCTACCCTATGCTAAACGAAGCTGCTCACTGCCTAGCCGAAGGTATTATTCAGTCCCCAAGAGACGGCGATATAGGTGCAATTTTTGGCATTGGCTTTCCACCATTTTTAGGCGGGCCATTTCGTTACATGGAGAGTACAGGTATAGATACTATTGTGAACACACTCACCGATCTTGAACAGCAACATGGCGGACAATATAAGCCATCGAATATTTTGATCGAATTAAAAGATCATAAATCTACATTTTACAAATAAGGTTTCACTACAGCATCGATTATCACGGGATATTTATTCTGTATCGCGCGATAGCGTTTTATCAGCGCTGACTAGACTTCTCTGCTGTACAAATGCTTCAATCATCATTCCAGACAAGCTTTCTGATGGCGGCACTTGGGGAAGATCAGAATAGTGAAACCACTGCGCATCAATAATCTCTTCGCCATCAACAATAATATCGCCAGCATCGTATTCCGCAAAATAACCCACCATGAGCTGATGAGGAAATGGCCATGGCTGGCTGGAAAAATACGATAGATTTTTAACCGTCAGCCCCACCTCTTCCATCACCTCTCGATGCAGGGTTTGCTCTATGCTTTCTCCCGCTTCAACAAAGCCCGCTAGTGTAGAATAAAATCCACCGGCATGTTTTTGATGCTGAGCCAATAAACAATAATCCCCTTTAGTGATCATGCACATCATGCAGGGTGATATTCGAGGATAATAATAAATACCGCAGGGCTGACAATGTAAGGCAGATTCAATTTCGTGATAATGTGTATTCGCGCCGCATTGACCACAATATTGATGTTGCTTCATCCATGTCACTAATTGAATCGCACGGCTAGCTAATTGATATTGCATATCCGGTGCGCGGCCCAATTGAGAGCGCAGGTTAATCCATTCATATCCATCTATATCTTTCTCTAATTCGATCACGTGACAAGACTGCCCAAAATAATCACCTATAAGATAGGAGCAACCATCGTCGACGAGTAATTCAGCCAATGCGCTTGCTTTTAGGATTTCCCAAGGCTTATCTATAGCAGTTAATATATTGGAGCCCTGCACTACTATAAGCCAATCTGTATTAAGGTTCATCGTCTCTCTCTAATACCTCTTATCTACCTAACGAGATCCCGTAAGATCTGTAAAAACATTCTATTCGCCTTAGTGTACCTAAAATATCGCTCTTCACCTTAAATAATTATGACTAACTGTCATATTTCTGTCATCTACTTGTCACTTAGCTGTCACTAAAATCGTTCACTATCGCGCCGCTATTTACCTATCAGCGATGCAAGTTATAGAAAATATAGAACGTATAGCACATAGAAAAGCATCGCTATATTCACTTACCCGCTATTATTATTTCGGAGTTACTCTTATGAAGAAAAACATACTCTATCCATTATTGGCAATGACCGCTGCCATATACAGTACTACCGGCCATACTGATTCTTTTCAACGTATCGCATCATGGGGGACAAATAATAATTTACCTTCAAGCGTTGATAAGCAAACAGAAACATCTGCTGAAATCATCACCGCGAGTAAAGACGGTAATACCCTTATTTATTCAGATAGTCCATTAGGTGGCATTGGCTTTGTTGATATCCGACAAGCAGTTCAACCTAAAGCTCTGGGCTTTTTAAATTTAGACGGCGAGCCTACATCAGTATCCGTGTCGGGAAAATATGTACTGGCCGGTGTTAACACATCGGAAAACTACACGCAGCCCAGTGGGCACCTTGCGACAATAGACATCAAAAAGCAAAAATTAGTCGGGCAATGTGATGTAGGCGGCCAACCGGATTCTGTTGCCGTATCAAAAGATGGTAAATATGTTGCCGTCGCGATTGAAAATGAACGCGATGAAGATCTAAATGACGGACTATTGCCTCAGCTTCCCGCGGGAAACTTAGTGATTTTTTCCATTAAAAATGGCAAACCAAATTGCAATAAAAAAACCATTGTGGATCTTACTCAACTAGCCTTAGTGGGTGGCTCAGACCCTGAGCCAGAGTTTGTCGACTTCAATAGTAACAATGAAATTGTAGTGACCTTACAAGAAAACAACCATCTCGTTATAGTGAATGCTGAAAATGGAAAAATCATTCATCACTTTAGTGCGGGCGCGGTCGATCTAAAAAATATAGACATAAAAGAAGAAGGCGCTCTCACCTTTGACGGCGAACAATTAAACAGAAAGCGAGAGCCTGATGCGGTTAAATGGTTAGATAACGACCGTTTTGTTACTGCTAACGAAGGCGATTATGAAGGCGGCTCACGCGGCTTTACCATTTTTAATAAAAAAGGCGATACCCTCTTCGAATCAGGCCTAGACCTAGAATATAGAATCGCAAGAGCGGGACACTACCCAGATAAGCGTTCGGGTAATAAAGGCGTTGAGCCTGAAGGCTTAGAAATCGCTCGATTTGGTGACGACACCTATATATTTGTATTAGCTGAGCGCGCAGGTATTGTCGGAGTTTATAAAGATACTGGCACCACACCTGAATTCGTGCAACTACTACCTGCTGGAATCGCACCGGAAGGCGCTATTGCTATCCCTTCTCGCAACTTATTTGTGACAGCAAACGAAAAAGACCTTGTCGAAGATAATGGTCCCCGATCACAAATCATGATTTATCAATTAGGCGAACAAAAACCAAATTATCCTCATATAGAATCTGTTATGGATGGCGATCGTCCTATCGCTTGGGGTGCGCTTTCTGGCTTAGTCGCTGACGATAAGAGACCCGGCATACTCTACGCAGTAAATGATAGCTTTTATCGCAGCCAACCCACTATATTCACTATTGATGCTAATCAAACTCCGGCAAAGATAATAAAAGCCACACCCGTTACCCGTGACGGCATGCCTGCACAAAAATTGGATATGGAAGGCATCACTACCGATGGCAAAGGGGGTTTTTGGATTGCCTCAGAAGGTAATACAAAAAAGCTAACTCCCCATGCACTTTATCACGTGAATGCCAAAGGTAGGATAGGCAAAAAGAAAAGTGAAATTGCATTCCCAGCAGCATTGCTAGCCAATGAAAAACGCTTTGGTGCAGAAGGTATTACTCGTATTGGAAATACATTATGGATTGCGATCCAGCGCCAATGGAAAGATGATCCCAAGGATACTACTAAGCTGATTTCCTACAACATAAAAACCAAGGAATGGGGAGCTGTTTTTTACCCTACAGAACCTACCGATACAGGCTGGGTAGGACTATCAGAAATAACC
>AEVK01000207.1 GCA_000209515.2 gamma proteobacterium IMCC1989 | reverse complement strand
CAAAAACGCACGGAAAGAGGGAGTTTATGCTTTATAAATGACCGAATGAGTACGTTTTTAACGCCGCATGGGAGCAAAATGGCTTTCGTGCAAGAGTCTCGAAGTGTATTACCCCATATTCCGGCAGACGCCGGAATCGATCCCCTGCGCCAAATATTTATATATTTACGCGTAAAGAATGAACTGGAGAAGACGCATGATTTCACATAACCCAGAATTAAGTACATTTGATCCCGAGCTATTTAACGCTGTCGAAAAAGAAGAAACACGCCAAGAGCATCACATTGAACTTATTGCATCAGAGAACTATGCCAGCAAAGCAGTGATGTCTCTACAAGGCTCGGTATTGACCAATAAATATGCCGAAGGTTACCCAAATAAACGTTATTACGGCGGTTGTGAACATGTAGATGTGGTGGAATCACTTGCCATTGATCGTGCTAAAAAACTGTTTGGTGCTGAGTACGCTAATGTACAACCACACTCTGGCTCACAAGCCAATGCAGCGGTTTACATGGCTTTATTGCAGCCTGGCGACACTATATTAGGTTTATCCCTAGATCATGGCGGTCATCTTACTCACGGTGCAAAGCCAAGCTTTTCGGGAAAAATTTATAATGCCGTACAGTATGGTATTGATGCAGATAGCGGCGAACTTAACTATGACAACATTGAAGCGCTTGCCGTAGAACATCAACCCAAAATGATTGTTGCTGGCTTCTCTGCGTATTCTCGCACAATGGACTGGAGTAAGTTCCGTGATATCGCTGACAAAGTGGGGGCTTATTTATTAGTGGACATGGCACATGTTGCTGGCCTAATTGCCGCAGGTCTTTACCCTAACCCTCTCCCTTTTGCTGATGCGGTCACTACCACGACTCACAAAACATTACGCGGCCCTCGCGGTGGTCTAATTTTATCGAAAAGAGAGCCTGAATTTACGAAAAAATTTGACTCTATGATATTCCCCGGCATTCAAGGCGGGCCCTTAATGCACGTGATCGCCGCAAAAGCGGTGGCCTTCTTAGAGGCCTTACAACCCGCCTTTACTGATTATCAAAAACAAGTCATTGCTAATGCTCAAACCATGGCCGATACCTTTATTGAGCAAGGCTACAAAGTCGTTTCTAACGGCACTGACAATCATTTGTTTTTATTAGATTTAATCGACAAGGGTCTGACTGGCAAA
>AEVK01000208.1 GCA_000209515.2 gamma proteobacterium IMCC1989 | reverse complement strand
AAAAACCATTCATGACTTTTTCAGAGGTTCTTTATATAAGTTAGCAGCATATTGGTTATTGATAATAGCCACGCTGGGAGAAACATAATGGATATGATGAGGTCTGATTTTGGTGAGTTGCAGTTAGATGCGAAACTGATTGATTCTTCGAAGGTAATAGAAGGTTATATCTATTTATCTGAAGAGCTTGTTGACCAAAAACTGTTAGAAAAAAAGAAACAAGTACGACTCAATTATTGGTTTCTATTACTACTGATGTCTGCGGCACTATTTGTTTGGTACCACCAGTTATTACCTGTTAAAAATGAGCCTTTAGTGTCTTATCATCAAGTACCGGCTTTAGGTGAAATGCTTTCTGATACATTAATAGAAGAAGTTCCAAAAATGGTCGACATTAGACCATCAGATCTTCCACTAACGCACGAACATATTATTCCCTTAAACATTACTAAGTTTATTGATGCAGAATTACTAGTAGAAGAGACTACTTTAGATAGTTCCAAAATTGTTCTAGAAGAGGTGCTACCCGCGACGAGTGGTTCGGTTAATATTGAAAAAATACTCGCATCTGGTAATAGTTTATTTAAACGCGATAGATTGATGTCCCCTCCAGAACATAATGCTTTTGCACGCTACGAAAAAGTATTATCTATTGATCCTACACACAAAGAGGCGCTCAAAGGTATTCAGAACATTGTGGCTCGTTATGTGTATTTTGCAGAGTCCGTCATTGCCAAAAATGAAGGGTATAAAGTGCCTGGGCTTGTAAAAAGAGCTTACCAAGCAGGTGAAAAATATATGGATGTTTCGGTTATTATTCAGCAGTTTTCTAGTTATTTGTCAGACGACTCTATTTTTTTAGAAGAAGAAAATGAAGTGGCAAAGGATGAAGTGACGGAGACACCAGAAGGCAGCAGTGATGATACGATCTTTATTGCAGATCAAAAAGTAGCTGCCGCCGCACTAAGCTTATACCAGGATAAACGTATCGATTCAGCAGAGCAAGTATTAGAAAATTTCACACGTCTTTCAGGGTTTTGGGGCGGTTCGAATGATTTGCTATTAAAAATATACTTGTCTGGTGGTCAGTATGCGAAGGCAGAGAATCTAATTTATGAAAGCAAAGCCTTGGATACGCATCAGTTTACAGAAAAAGCAGCTAGAATTATTATGGCTCGAGGTGATAATCAAGGTGCGTTAAATATGTTAATGGCACACCGCCCTGAATTTTTATCTAATCAAGATTACTACACCTTACTAGCAAGCTTACATTACAAAACAGGTGATTTTAATCGCTCCGTTTATTGGTATCGTCAGCTACTAAGTGTTGATCATCAGAGTGCTAGGTTATGGTTAGGTTTAGCTGTGTCTTTAGATAACCTAAATCAAGTAGATGATGCTTTACAGGCCTTTAGTTATGTACGTTTACATGCGAATAATCAACCTGCAATTAAGCACTATATTAATGAACGACAGCTTGCGCTTGCAACGTATTGATCGTGGGTTGTTAACATTTGATAAGCATAATGCTATAAACTTGCGTATTATAGGCGTTCTTACTAATAACCCTTGTGGTGTCTTTTATAGCGATTCTCGAACCCTATAATGATTCCCCATTTATGGCAACTTTCGTACCTACTTATGCTTGTTCAATAGCGACTAAAATACAGTGATTATTCCAGTAGAACAAATTAATACCGATACATTAGACAGCTTAATAGAGTCCTTTATTACTCGTGAAGGCACTGATTATGGCGTTAATGAAATTACTTTAGAAGATAAAGTCCGACAGATTAAGAAGCAATTGCGGGCGGGTGATATTGTGGTTGTATATGATGCTGCAAGTGAATCAGCTAATATTATGAGTAAAGCCCAATATACAGAATGGGCTTCTACCTAATATACCTCAGTGGGTATTGCCATTAGTCGTTTGACTCTTATGTAAGCGATCAGCTTCTTCTCCAACTTTAATCCATTGTTGCAATATATAGGACATGATTTGTTTGCGTTCTGTAAAACAATCATTAGATGTGTCTTTTAACCACTCATTTCCAATGCTCGTGAGCTCTTCTATAATTTGGTTAACCGTATTTAAGTCTAATTCAATAGTCACTTCGCCAATGGCATATCGTGATTTTGCCGATAAGGGTAATGCTTCACATAAAGCTGATCCACGCCCATTGAGGAGTTTGTGGGTCAGAAAAAGTGATTGGGAATCAATACGACTATATATACTCACTGGTTTTGAATGTTAACCTACGTTGATGTGAAAGAAACAAGCATTAATGTTGTTATTATTAAGTCTAGTTAACAATGGTAAAATAACGAGATTATTTATCAAAAAATACAGTAAAAAAGAGTATTATGAGAAATACAATACAGTTAGATACATCAGGTTTACTTTGTCCTGAGCCAGTTATGATGTTGCATAAAGCAATAAGAAGTATGGAGGTAGGGGACGTTGTTGAGTTAATAGCAACAGACCCATCGACAGAGCGGGATGTACCCAAGTTTTGTCATTTTTTAGGTCATATTTTACGACAGCAAAAGAGTGATGAAGTAGCCTATTATTACACTATTGAAAAAGTATAGGTTTCAGTCTCGAAAAAGCCAAGGTACAGAGGTAGCCACTTATTCTGTAGGCTCATCATCTGCTAATAGCGATATTGCGGCAATTGCCTCTGGATCCTTGGATTTGATCTTGTTGGCAATATGATGTTGGAAAAAGTATTTAAATTTAGAGTGATTATTTGCTGAATATAGACAATCATCGCCTGGCAGTACCGGGGTTGATATCACCTTTTCTTGATCTGCAAGCATTCCTTCCATTCTTCCGTCATTAAACAGGCGCCAGCTAATAATCTCTACAAGAGTAACGCTTTGAAATCCGTCATCAGAAAGAATGGCATGTGTACCGATAGTATCTGGGATTTCTTGAATAATGTCGTCTGGATTATCTGAGTGATACTCGTAGTATTCTGCCGCTGTTTCTAATTCCGCTATTTTATGGATGGGAGCATCATCGAAAATATCGTCAATACCAGGGTCATAATAGCCTTCCCACTGCCCATTGAGAGGGTCACAAATGTCGGTGCAGGCGATTAATTGATTTAGCCAAGGCACAAGTCCAACGACTTCTCCATTCGCTCTCAGGCCCCAGCAAAGCACCTGTAAGCTAAATAACTTACCATCTGAAATATCATTAGAGTAGAGCATCTCTAACCCATCTAACTCTGGCGCTAGCCGAACAAATCGTAGGTCTTTTAAATCAGTGAGCGACTTACCGCTGAAGAGATCAACGACATTATCATTTTGGGTAGGATCATCTGGAGTTTTCATAAGCACACCTATAAAAACAGAACGTAAAAATAAAAAAAGGTAAGTGAATTGCTTCACTTACCTTTAAATGTATATCTAGATGCTTAAAATTACAACTTAAAACTGCCTAAAGTTTATATTCTAAAGGCACTTAGTTAGTATGTAAATTAAATGATTTGACTCAAGAATAGCTGTAAACGATCAGTTTCTGGCTTATCGAAGAACTCATGTGGAGTGTTTTCTTCAACAATTTCACCGCCATCCATAAAGATAACACGGTCAGCAACGGTTTTAGCAAAACCCATTTCATGTGTTACACAAATCATGGTCATACCTTCTTCATCGGCTAGCTCGATCATTACATCAAGTACTTCTTTAATCATTTCTGGATCAAGTGCTGATGTAGGCTCATCAAACAACATGATTTCAGGTGCCATACACAGAGAGCGGGCAATCGCTACACGCTGCTGTTGACCACCAGATAATTGCCCAGGGAATTTTAGTGCTTGATCAGGAATCTTAACGCGCTCTAAGTATTTCATTGCTGTTGCTTCAGCTTCTTCTTTAGGCTTCTTTTGTACCCAAATTGGACCAAGCGTTAAGTTTTCTAAAATAGTGAGGTGTGGGAATAGGTTGAAGTGTTGGAACACCATACCCACTTCACGACGAATACTTTCGATGTTTTTAACATCATCAATCATTGGAACGCCGTTAACAATCAACGAACCTTGCTGAAACACTTCTAAACGGTTAATACAGCGAATCATAGTAGATTTTCCTGACCCAGAAGGCCCGCAAACTACGATACGCTCGCCTTTTTTAACGGTTAGGTTAATGTCTTTTAATACGTGGAAGTTGCCATACCATTTGTTCATGTCTTCAATGACAATGATATTTTCGCCTTTTTCTATCTTTTGTTTTGTTGCTTGATTATTTATAGTCACAAATACACCCTCTATTAAATTTTAGTTTCTATGGCTAGTTTCTAGTTTTCTTTCGATGGAGTTACTTATCATCGACATGCTGAAACAGCAAATCCAAAAAAGAAGCGCCACAAATACATAGCCTTCAGTTGAATGACCACCTAACCAGTTTGAGTTGGTTAAAGCAGCTTGCGTTGTACTTAATATTTCAAAAATACCGATAATCAATAAGAAAGTTGTATTTTTGAATAGCATGATAAATGTTGCCAAGATGTTAGGCATAGATATCTTAATATTCTGAGGCAAGATAATAAGCAGGTTTTTCTGCCAATAGCTCAAGCCAATTGAATCCGCTGCTTCGTATTGCCCTTGAGGAATCGCTTGGAAACCACCGCGGAACACCTCAGCCATATAGCCAGACATAAACAGAATAAGAACGATCCATACGCGAATCAATTTGTCTACATTGGTTCCTTCTGGAAAGAAGAGGGGTAGCATTACCGAGCCCATAAAAAATAGTGCTAGTACAGGAACCCCACGGAAGAACTCAATTAAGATAACGCAAACGGTGCGTGCAAAAGGCATTTCTGAGCGACGTCCTAATGCCCATAAAAAGCTTAAAGGGAATGCAACAATGATACTTGCTGCAGCCATAAGCACATTCAACGCGAAGCCACCCCAATAATCAGTGCTTACATGCTCTAAGCCTAGTAATTTACCGTTTAGGATAATGATCCATATAAAAGGTAGTACTAAGAACAATGGAATAGCAATTTTGTTCCGGTAGTCTTTGGGTAGTTTGGTGGCAGCATAAATAACAGCAAAAAGAGAGATGACGCAAATATTCACTCTCCATAGCTCGCCATCAGTATAACTACCGTACATTAGTTGTTGAAACCAAGCTTTAGTAAATACCCAGCAAGCACCATCACCAACGCAAGCAGCTTGTGTCGCTCCTGCAAAATTTGCTGACCAAAAAAACCAGTCAAACAACGCAGGTATAATCGAAACAAGGAACGCAACAAAAACGACTGTGCATGCTGTGTTAAGAATTGAGGAAAATAGGTTTTCTCTCATCCAGGCTACGGGTCCTACTGCCGACGACGGGGCCGGTTTTGCAGGTTTTGCAATAAACTCTTTCATATTCATTAATACCTTATGTCTATTTTCTTTCAGTCAATGCAACGCCGCCATTCATGAAGTTCATGATGACTGACACAAGCATATTGATGGCAAAGTAGGCTGCCATCGTCATAAAGACAATTTCAATTGCCTGACCCGTTTGGTTAAGAGTTGTACCAACAAACACAGTAAATAGGTCGGGATAACCAATTGCTGTTGCTAGGGTAGAGTTCTTAATTAAACTTTGGTATTCACTATTGAGCAGGGGAATAATCACTCTCATCGCTTGAGGAACAATGATAAGAGACATAATGCGCTTTTCTGGAAGTGCGATACTTCTGGCTGCTTCAGTTTGACCGTGTGGCACAGATTGAATGCCCGCTCTTACTGCTTCTGCAATAAATGCAGCACCATAGACAGACAACGCAAGTGTTAGCGCCATTAATTCTGGGATTACGGTTACACCACCGGCAAAGTTAAAGCCTTGTAGTGACGGATAATCAAGAATAAAGGGGGTTCCTAATATTAGATTTGTTATTAAAGGAAGACCAACAATAAGACCAATTGCAGTTATGAATACAGGGAATTGTTGACCTGTCTCATCTTGTCGCTTTTTCGCCCACTTTTTAATAATAATAGCCGCAATAACTGCAATGGCTAAGGCTGCATGAACAAAGCCTGAACCTGATTCACCAACAATAGCTGGAAAATAAAGACCGCGGACATTTAAAAAGAATGCTTCACCGATATTAATACTATCTCGAGCGCCGGGTAAGGCAGCTAAAACAGCGAAATACCAGAAAAATACTTGTAAAAGTAGTGGAATATTGCGGAATGTTTGCACATAAACAATAGACATTTTATGCAACAGCCAGTTTTTAGAAAAATAAGCTATACCGATAATAAAGCCTAAAATAGTCGAGAAAAATATACCGACAATACTGACTAGGATTGTATTCAACAAACCGACAACAAAAGTTCTACCATAAGTATAGGTTGCATCATACGGTACTAATGACATCAGGATATCAAAACCAGCAGTTTCAGTTAAGAAGCCGTAACCACTTTTAATCCCTAGGGCTTCCATATTTGCTATGGTATTGGAAACAATACCGTAGAAAAAATAGCTAAGTCCTGCGAGTAATAAAAATTGGTAAACGAGAGATCGGTTTTTAGGATTGTTAAAGAAAGAAGGAGATTTTTTTACAAGTTGTTCATTTGACATAATTTAGTATTTCATAAAATTATTATAACAAATAATACAAAGGGGCCTATTAGCCCCTTTGTATTTACCTATTCACGAGAAATTAACGAATTGGTGAAGAATAAAGAATACCACCTTTATTCCACTGTGCGTTTAAGCCACGTGCAATTTTAAGAGCTGAACCTGAACCAACATTACGCTCGAAGCTTTCAGAGTAGTTACCTACTTGCTTAACGATGTTGAATGCCCAATCTTCAGATAGACCTAGTTTCTCACCAGCGCCACCTTCAGCACCTAATAAACGTTTTTGTTCTGGAGAACCACTTGCTTTAGCAGTGTCTGCACTAGCAGAATCAACGTTTAAGAACTCAGCTTCAATCATAGCCATTAATGACCAACGAACAACATTGAACCATGCATCATCACCTTGACGAACAACAGGGCCTAGTGGCTCTTTAGAAATCACTTCTGGTAATACGATTGCAGAACTTGGATCAGAAAGACCGATGCGTAGTGCATAAAGTTGAGATTGGTCAGACGTTAATACGTCACA
>AEVK01000209.1 GCA_000209515.2 gamma proteobacterium IMCC1989 | reverse complement strand
ATGGTAACAATAGACAGTATTAGACATAAGGAGATGTTTATTCAACTTAAAATATGCATAAAATGATTTATCGCAAAAAAGCCCTAAAGCGTTGTTTTAATTCGCTTCACGCACCCATGATGCCTGATGTATATGCTATATTTGAGTTTATCTAGGATTAATGAATTGGTTTTATGACGATTATAAAAAGTACTGTGTTTTCACCTCTCACGTTTTCTCAACGTTACTTGCCTGCTTTTAGTTGTGTCGGCTTGGTTATCGCCTTGTCGTTTTCTAGCGTTGTTGCTTCAGCGACTCAAAACAAGACGGAATTATTAGGTACAGAGTCCCAAAAAAAGGCGACACTGGAAATTCTTGAAACACTCGATAAGCGACATTTCACACATATTGCGGTAGATGATGCGCTCTCTGTTAAGTTCTTAAATAATTACATAGACCAACTTGACCCCAATAAATCGTTTTTTTTGCAAACAGATATTGATGAGTTTTTAACATATCAATATGCCTTAGACGATGCCCTTAAAAAGGGTCAAAACACGATTGGCTTTGCTATTTATCAACGGCTCAGAGTGCGGATGAACGATCGCCTCCAGCTAATCATTAACAATTTAACTGACAACCCTCCTCCTTCTGACTTTTCTATCGATGAAAACTTTTTATTAAATAACGAAGATCAAGATTGGCCCAAAACGTCTGAAGAGGCCGATGAACAGTGGCGAAAACGCATTAAATCGTATTTTCTTACACAAAAGCTTTCTGGCGAAAGTGCAGATGAGTCTTTAGAAAAGTTAGTGAAGCGTTATAGCGATCAGTTAGAGCGAATGAAAAAAAATACTGACGAAGATGTATATGAAACATACATTAATGCATTTACTCAGTTATATGATCCGCATACGAATTACTTTTCCCCTAGAACCTCCGAAAGTTTCTCTATTCGCATGTCACTATCTTTAGAGGGCATCGGTGCGGTGTTACAAAATGAGGACGGTTACACTAAAGTTGTTCGTATTGTGACCGGCGGCCCTGCAGACAAACAAGGTTTATTAAAAGCATCTGACCGCATCTCTGGTGTGGGACAAGGCAAAGATGGCGATATGATTAGCGTGGTTGGTTGGCGCTTAGATGAAGTAGTTGAGTTAATCCGCGGCCCGAAAGACTCTTTTGTACGCTTAGAAGTCTCACCAAAAGACACTGCTGCTCAAGCAAGCAAAGTAATCCAAATTAAACGTGACAAAGTAAATTTAGAGGACCAAGCCGCTCAAAAAGCGGTGATAGAATTAAAGGATGGCGATCATACTTATAAGGTCGGTGTGATTAACATCCCTACCTTCTACTTAGATTTCGCAGCATATCGCAAGCGTGACCCAAATTATCGTAGCACGACGAAAGACGTCAACCGTTTACTCACCGAGCTTGAAAAAGAAGGTGTGGATGGCATAGTTGTGGATTTGCGCAATAACGGCGG
>AEVK01000210.1 GCA_000209515.2 gamma proteobacterium IMCC1989 | reverse complement strand
AAGAGCCACTAGTCACAAGTGAAATATTGACGGCTAAAAGTGAACCCAAAAAGGAAAAAACGGTAGAAAGTGATATTGAGAAAAATTATAATCGCTATTATTCAACCGGTATTTACAAATCACGCTACCCGTCGATTAATCAACAAACCTTATCGGTCATTCATCAAGCATTTAAATCGCTTAGCATAGAAAATCCCATACCTAAAAAGCCGTTCCAAGTTTTAGACTATGGTTGTGGTGAAGGTCGCTATCTGTGCCATCTATTACCATCATATTCTCAGGCGCACTTCACGGCTTATGACATTTCCTCAGAACCACTACAAGCTTTAGCAAAAAGTCTTGAAGATTATGGTGAACGGTCTCGCGTCGATATTGTTTATGGTGAGGCCGCACTAGAAGAACACGCTCTTGCGCGGGAAAATACATACTATTCTATCGCGTTGTTATTATTTGGCGTGCTATCTCATATTCCATCGGCATTACAGCGCTTACAAATATTATCCTATTTACGAAATTCCATTGACCCTATTAACGGCCAACTCATTATATCTGTACCCAATAAGGCACGGCGTTTTAAAAAAATTCAGCAAGCGCTGAACAGTCACGAAATCACTTACTCCCGTATCATTAAACAGCAAACAATAGACTTTTATTATTATTTATATGATACGGAAAGTATTCAAAGAGAAATTCAAGCTGCTGGTTTAGATATTATAAATATAAAAGCCGAAAGTGTATTACCAGAAAGCTGGATAACCAGTTATCCCTTGCTGGGCTGGATTGATAAACAAGTCTGCCGCTGGATACCCGCTAAGTGGGGGTACGGTATTCTTGTAAGCTGTAAAGTGTCCGCCCTCTAATATAAACACGACGGCACTTGGTGTTAACCTCATAGATACAGCATCAACAACAAACAATAATAATGAGTTCATCATGATCATTCGTTTTAGTCATTTATTAATTTTATTTTCTTTTTTTTTCACCAACGCTTTAGCTGCTAGTGACTCACCCCGACTTGACTTAATTAAAAGTCGAGGCGCAGTGATTGTCGGCGTGAAAAATGATTACCCACCTTGGGCCTACTATGATGCGTCCGGTAACCTTGTTGGTTTAGAGGTCGATCTTGCACAAGACATAGCTGATCGCTTAGGCGTTTCGCTGAAATTACAAGCAGTCACCTCTTCTAATCGAATATCTCAATTAGAGCAAGGCTCGATAGATATTATTATTGCAACGATGGGCGACACGGCAAAAAGGCGACAACAAACAGGCATTATTGAGCCCAGCTATTATTCTAGCGGAGCCACCATTTTAATTCATAAAAAATCACCCCTTAAAAGCTGGGCAGAATTGTATGGAAAATCGGTTTGTTTAACAAAAAACACCTATTTAAACCGCGACTTAATTGAACGATTCTTATTAAAACCACAAAAATACGAAGGCACCTTAGACAATATGGCGGCATTACAATTTGGCAAGTGTTCAGGCTGGATTTATGATGACACCGCTCTCACTCGATTATTACAAGAGCCTCGCTGGCAGGATTTCAAAGCACCATTGGACAGCATCATGCTTATTCCGTGGACACTTGCCGTCAAAAAATCCGAAAAAGATAGCACTCTTGGTCTTTTAGTCTCTGACGCGGTTATTGATTGGCATCGCACAGGGAAAATATTAGCACTCGAGGAAAAATGGAAAATAGGTGAGAGTAAATTTATCCTAGATCAAAATAAAAAATGGAATAAAAAAGACGAAAAAGGAAGCTTTGTTTGCCAACGTTTAGCAGATAATAGCTTGCCTGCGAACTGCCTAAGTAAAAAAAGTATCGGAGCAACAGCAGAAATTAAAAGCAACATCCTCTCCCAATGGGGAATTGATTTTCCACCAGCCTACGACAACTACAGCTTACACCTATTATTAAATGGCATTTACATTACCTTGTTACTAAGTGTTGTATCTATTATAGGTTCGTTGCTGTTTGGTATTTTTTCAGGCATTGGCTTATACAAATTACCCGCACCTCTCGCATGGGTAGCGAGTAGAGTAAATGACATTTTCCGCATGACACCGCCGCTATTAAATCTATACATTATTTTTTTTGGTTTGGGTGGCTTAGCATCCCTGCATTACGGCATACAATTTAATGCCATCGTTGTCGCTACCGTCGTATTTTCTCTCTATGCTGGCGCAAGTAATGGCGCTTTATTATGCCAAGCATTACACGCCGCAAAAAAATATCACCCTGAGGATAGCTCACGTCAACTATTCGCCTCCGCGTTTCAACACGCCTACGAAGGAATTAACGCCAACGCGGTTAACATTGTAAAAGCAGTCGGTCTTGCCAGTATGATTGCAGTGCCAGAATTAATTTCATCGTCAAATCAAATTATTGCAGAATATGGCAGCAAGCTTGAGATGATGACGTTCTTACTCGTGTTCTATTTTATTATCGTGTATGCCTTTATTTTTCTATTAAATCGTTTGCAGCGGTGGGTGGGTAAAAACAAAGAAAGTGATGGAGAGTTAGTATAATGAACACGACGATTTATACAGAAATATTAACTTGGACGCCGACTCTACTCAACGGCTTTGGACTAAATATAGCCATATCGTTGGTGGCGATGACTTTCGGCACGCTTATCGGCTGGATGCTTGCTTCCGGCCGTCACGGTTCATCACGCTGTATTGGTATAAGCTGCAATTTAGCCACTGGATTATTTCGAAATATCCCTAGTTTTGTATTAATGTTTTATATTGCATTTATCATTCCCATCGAATTTGAATGGCAAGATCATGTGATTCAATTCCCTGCGTGGATTAAAGCTTCTATAGCCTTAGCGGTTCCAGTTATTGGCTTTACCTCCGATCAATTTCTATATTTACGCTCATCACACAAACAAAACAATACCGTTGCCTTGCCCATGTTTTTTATTGCATGGACACAATATTTAGTGATTATATTAATGGCATCTTCAACTGCATCGGTGATTGGGGTACACGAAATTGTTGGCCGCGCTAATACTGCCATCGAAGTATTACGCGACCCTGAGTTTATGTTGTGGATTTATCTTTATGTGGCCGCGTGGTTTTTATTAGCGGCGATGGCAATTAATGTTATTTTAAAGTTAATCAGTCATCGCATTCATCAGCATTATAGCTAGCAGGCTACTGTTATAAAGAACAAACAATTTACTTGACCTGCATACTAATTTGCTGGTCACCAATATATTTTTTAACGATATCAATACCTGCTTGGCTACGTAAAATACCGATTAACTCTTGGTTAACACGATCTTTTATGGGGTGATCGGTGGTAAATCCCCAACCGTAAGGTTCAAACTTAAAAGATTGGTCATGTACTGTAATTTTTCCAGACAAGTTAGATTTTTGTGACAGGTAAACAAGCTGAACCCAGTCACCCAACACCAAATCTCTTTTTCCTTCTGCCACCTGCTCTAACGATTGTGTCCACGTATCAGTTACTTCAAATGCCAAGGGTTGTTTTCTCGAATCACATAAAAACCCCTGCGCGGTTGACCCCCTTAAAGTAACCAGCTTATGTTGATCCATTGTCTCTATTGAAAAATCCGTTTTAGGAGCAACACTTTGCGTCAATGCAGCGGTTAACAAGCTGAGTAAACTAGCGGATACGGTAATACCAAAGATAAGAATCAAGAACGAAAAAAGTTGCATCCCTACTGATGAAAAACCAAACACATCTTTGCGAATACCAACAATATTTAATATCGAATACAGCACCACATGCATTAGCATTGCAGGCTTTGTCTTATCAATCATTGCTGGCATGGTTTGATAGTGGCGAATGTTTTTTAAGGCTAGTAATATTAGCACTAAAAATAACACCACAAAAAACATCAACAAATAAAATACATTCGTCGACGCTAGCGTATTAGATAGCGTGTTAAATGCTTTATCAAAATTAAAACTGCTTTCATTTGGACTAGAGGCAAAAACTAAGCCTGAATTAAAATATTGATGAGAAAAATCAAATGCTTGTTCGCGTGATCGAGTGATTGTCAACGGCGATACCGCCATATCAATACCACCACTTTCTAATAGTTGTAACGTATCTGACAAGCCTTTACATACGTATTGATAATCCGCGCCAATCTCGCGTGCGACTCGCTCCCAAAAATCAATAGCAATCCCTGTTAGCCGTGGTTCACCGGTTGTCACATCTATCTCTTCATAGACAAAAGGCGGCGCATGTCTTACTGCCACGTTCAGTGTATCGCCATACGTAATAGGCCCACACTGAGCAAATACCGGCTCGGTATTTGACACTACTGACGGCTGGCATTGCTCTATTGCAATGGCCGTATGAGAAAAAAATAAGCCTAAGCATATACCAAGAAATAATTGCTTTTTAGCGAACATCATATTACTTACCCTAATAGCTAATCTGCTGAGTCTACTGCTTTTTTGGCTTTACGCGTTAAAATACCGGGAATCATTTTTTCAGAAAAACCGGCGAGCAAACACCAGACGATAAGTAATGATAAGCCTTGCGCTGGCTGCACGAGAGTGCCAATACCATAGGAGGCTTCCACTGCTTGCGAAATACCATAAGCGTTCTTAGATAATGCCTCGAAATCTTGTTGATGCTGCAGAAGCGCTTCAACGGTATGAATAAATGCGGGGAAAAATGCACCACTCAACAAACCTGATTGCATTAAATAAAACATAATTAGGCCCGCTCCTGCCCCCACTACCGAACGCGCAAGAATGTAGCCTAGTTGACTCATTGCTCGTACTTGATCAATGGTTGCCGCTTGCACACGAGACTGTATAGAGGTGAGTTGACTAAATGTTGCACCCAATATACCCGATGTTGCTGCTGTAAAAATATAATAAAAACGGAGATTTTCAAATTCTATTCCGAAGAAAATACGTACAATAGTTGGAGTAAAAAATAAAACGAATGCTCCTAGAAACATTAATACGACATTTCTACGCATACGGAATTCGTTAAAACGTATCACACGCTTAGATTCGATAACCCATTGTAGATCAGAAACTAAGCGACTCATCAGTGAACGTAATACGACGATATTCGTTTCTTGCATTTGCTCCTGATAAAAAGCAGCAACGTGCATAGGCAGACTACCTATTTCTGCTAAGCGGCGTCGCCACTCCGTAAGTAAACTTACTTCATCGTAATATTCAACTAATGCCAGCTCTACACGATGAGCAGTCGCCCAAGATAGATCATTATCCAGTTCTTTTTCTAAGGTTATTAAGGCATCAGAAGTCACCGCATCATCAGTGAGACGGCGAATAACGGCCCGTAAATTTTGGTAAAACTGATTGAGCAGATATTGCTCACGCTGAATAAGTTGGTTAACAGTTAATATCGCACTCACGTCCATATTTCCTATTTAGTATTATTGTTATCTGTTCAGGCCTGTTAACGAAAGACTGTTAGCTAAACGAGAACGACTAGTGATTAAGGCGCAATCATCCCGTATTTTAACCGTTGATGAAAGCGCTATTACCGAAAATGATGAGAACTACGCCACAGATCAATCAAGCTATTAAGCGATCTATAAGCAACATAGAAGAATATCTAAGCAACACTTAAGTAAAACTAAAGCAAGATAGTTAACAACTACTTTCACGGACGTCTTAAGGAAAAAGGCTCACCCATCGACGCATATTGATTGGCGCCTAAACGCAGCAATGGGTCTATTTTTTTAGCATCAATAACAAACCGACTATTCCTTTTGTCTACCGCCTTATCATCAATGTATAAATGACACACTTCCGCATAGATAATCGCTTGCTCATTTGGCCCCATATAATGAACATCATGTAGTTTACAGTGATAAGCCACTGTGCAGCATTGCAAACGCGGTAACGGGCTATTTGGAAAATCTATTAATGCCAGACTACTAGCAATGACTTCAGATTCACCATACGATCGCTCAGCCGAACTTTGACTAAGCACTTCCGCTTGATCAACTGATGCAATATGAATAACAAAGTCACGACCACTTAATAAGTTTTGCCTTGTATCTTTTAAGCTTCCATCGGACTTTTTCCCGATAGAGAGCATTAACAGCGGCGGATCTGAGCAGACCGCATTAAAAAATGAAAACGGTGCAAGATTATATTGTTCGTCACCACTTAACTGCTCGCCTTGGTTTTGCGACAATACCCATGCAATAGGCCGTGGAATAATCGTCTGAGTCATAATATGGTAACGATGAGAAGCCGATTGTTGCTGAAAGTCGATAATCATGGTTTTTTCTCTGTTATTGTTTGTTTCTCAGGCGAGATAGCAAGTGCTACCGTACTAATATTTAGCACTAAGGTTTAAACACTAATGCTTAAGTACTAATGTTGAAGGATTATCATTATACCGCGAGCATGCCTTGCTACAATGCGCGATTACAGGCATAAAACAAGCACACCGCTTAGTGAACTTTTCACCTATTCATCGTCTAACAACCTTTACCCGGAAGGTGAGCCTTAAGAGCTTACTCTCCCATTACTTTATTAGGAATACCATGCTTTCTCTACTTATTGTCGTTTTATTGGGCATTGCCATTATTTCTTTTTTCCTTGCACCTCGTGTACAGACAGCTGACGGCTTCTTTAAAGGCGTAGCTAATAATGGCGAAGGGCCAAGTCTGTGGACATTGGTACTGTCTCAAGTGACCACATGGATCTTTGCCCGGTCCTTGATGACCGCTGCAATTTTAGGCTATTACTACGGCATTGCTGGCGCGCTTGCTTATGCTGCTTATTACGTCAGCTTTTTAACCGGCGGGGCGATTATTGATCACTTACGCTTTAAACATAATAAAGAAAATATTCAAACATTTATGCGCGAACAGTTTGGGGCCGTTGGTGATCACTGTTATAACCTAGTGATTGTTTTACGTTTACTCAGCGAAGTCTTTTCTAACCTCCTAGTTATCGGGATTATTTTTGGTGTAACTGGCTCGTGGGAATATACTGCCGCGATGGTGATTGTTGCCATATCTACATTTGCCTATTCGGTATCGGGTGGTTTGCGTGCCTCGTTACGTACAGATGTCTTCCAAGCCATTTTGGTTATACTAGCGTTAGCCATGTTATTTGGCATTATGCTATTTCATAATGAGTTTTCCTTCTCTCAGGTTATTTTTTCCTCACCTAACATTCAAAGCCCCGGATGGGTTTTATTAGCGGTCGCATTTTTGCAAGTCTGGAGCTATCCATTACATGACCCTGTGATGATGGATCGTGGATTTTTAGCCGACAGAGAAACCACTAAGAAATCCTTTAATTACGCGGCTATTATTTCTATTGCTTGCATTCTTATTTTTGCGCTTTTAGGGGTGTTTGCTGGGGTAGTAAAAGTAAGCGGAGAAGATTTAATTACCACATTAACTCGCTTGTTTGGCGTGCCTTGCATGATCATTTTTAATGTCGCCTTAGTTATTTCAGCCGTTTCCACACTTGACTCCACATTTTCTAGCGCCGCCAAATTAGTCGCTGTTGATATGAAAGTTATTCAACCCACGCTCACCAATGGTCGCTGGGTTATGTTCGTGTTTTTAATCGGTGGCGGTTTGTTTTTATGGAAAGGCAATAAAGATTTATTTGATGCTGTTGCCATTAGCGGGACGGCATCGATGTTTTTAGCGCCAGTTATATTTTTTAATATTTGGGGGAATCAACAGACTCATTTATGGGCACTTCTTGTCAGTTTTTTCAGTGCGACTATTGGTGGAGTTCTATACTTTCTAGAAAGCTCTGGTCACGCTCACTTATCTTTCCTATGGTTTGGCTATGAACATAAATATTCAAAATTACTTATTATTTGTATCTCAATATTAATCATTGGCTGTATAAGTTTTTACATTGGTAAAAAGAAACATGCCTAACGCTCAAAAAAAGCTATTAGATTATAGTGGTACTCTAGACTTAGATTTAGGAAAAATAGAGTCCCCTTTACTTATTTTTGGCGGCGCATATTCTAATTTACAAGCCACTCAAGCGATAAAAAGTATAGCTGAATATCATAAAATCCCTCCAGAAAATTGCATTTGCACCGGCGACATTGTCGCTTATTGCGCACAACCTAGAGAAACAGTTGCTTTAATACGTGATTGGGGCATCCATTGTTTATTAGGCAACTGCGAGGAGTCTTTTGCCAACAATGGCGACGATTGTGGCTGTGGCTTTGATAGTGGCAGCCAATGTGATCTATTATCTGGTCAATGGTTTTCTTATGCTAATACACAACTAACAATCGAAGACCATCAATGGTTTTCAAGCTTGCCGCGCCATATACGTTTTCAAATAAACAACATCGCTACACTGGTAGTACATGGCAGTGCCTCATCTATAAATCAGTTTATTTTTTCTTCTAGTAAAACATCTACATTTGCAGAGGAATTTGCTTTGGCTAACGCCGACATGATCATAGGCGGACACTCCGGCATTCCATTTACTAAAATTATCGATGATAAAACGTGGCACAATTCAGGCGCGATAGGCATGCCTGCAAACGACGGCACATGTCACACTTGGTACAGCATTATCTCACCAAAAGAAGATACTATAAGTATTGAACATAAAAAATTGACGTATTCTTACTGTGATACGTTTAATGCGATGAAAGATAATAATATGAACAACGAGTATGCAAAATGCTTATTGAATGGGATTTGGCCTAGCACAGATATATTATTAGAGAAGGAAAAAGAAGAATCAGGTATCGCACTAAAAGAATCTATCTATAGCATTAAAAATATAACTTAATATTTCAAATTATTTCGACCAGATTCTTTAGCTTCATAAAGTAGTTTATCTGCATCATTAATAACTGAATTTATATCTTGCGAATCAGACGTCAACATTGACAAACCAAATGATGCAGTGGACTTAATAATATCTCCTTTGTAAATCACTTGCTGCTCTGCAATGTTTTTTCTCATGCGTTCAGCCAACATAATGGCTTTTTCCATATCGACGTCAGAAAGAAAAATAGCAAACTCTTCCCCCCCAAAACGCGAAACCAAGTCATGTTGACGTACGCTATTCTTTAAGATCTTAGATATAACAGTTAATACCGCATCACCTGCAGGATGCCCGTATTTATCATTGACCACTTTGAAAAAGTCAATATCGACGATAACGACAGCGGCTTGTTTATTATTTCTTTTTAATCGGCTTAATTCTTGTTCTGCGCGCTCAAAAAAGCAACGTCGATTAAGTAGATTGGTTAATGGATCCCTGCTTGCCAATATAGCAAGCTTTTCGTTCATACCGTTAAGCTCAGTAATTTTTTCTTGTAACGCTAAGGTCTTTTCATTGACGGAGTGTTTCAGCGACATGTTTTTTTCTTCAAGTTCTGTCCTCGCTTGATCCCGCTGCGTAGTTCGACTAACCAACTTATCTAATGTTTTGTTGTACGCAAGAATAAGGAAAGTGAGTTCGTCTTTATGCTTAAAGAATTTTTCATCTAATTCTATTTTACTCCTTTCTACTTGCGAAACATCGTCAAAATCTAATCGACTAACAGAGCGAAATAATTCATCTAAAGGCTTACCTATAATTCGATAACCAATAATAAAGATAATAATAGATAAAAAGAAGGTTTTGAGAAAAGCATTAGCAATAATAAAAATGACATTTATTTTAATGCGGTCAATAATAATACTTTGACTGGATGTCAGTTTTAAAATGCCCATCATACGATCAGTGGTTCCATCTCCATAAATAATGGGGCCTTCGTACAATATTGAGCTTCGGTTATATACATCACCTTTAGCAACATTTAACCCATCATTGTTGTGATGAATCTCAACACCGGAAACAAATTGCAATGTCAGTAAACCGTCAACCAGCTTAACCACCTGCTCTGAATTAAAATTCCAAATAGCAGCAGATAAAGAATTAGCAGAACTCGTGTGAATAGATTTTAAGTCTAATTCAATCTGATTGCGGATGTTTTTATACTCAAAAAGAATATGGACAACCGAAACAAGCACTGCAATAATAAAATAAAGCGAAAAGATGGTTACGATCAATCTTTTCATTAATGCTGATTTTCTAATGGCCATGCGGTCCCAAAATAAGGTGTCTTTCTCTCAAAAAGTAATAAAAAGCGGTTTTTTTTGCTTCCTTTCCTTCTATTTAGTGTAGTTACACTTAGCCAATATGCCAGACATATAGCTCAGCATACTATTGAATAAGGGGTAGTTTTTTATGCCAAAAAGAGTGTGCTGATCTGCTTAACGATATACCGCTAATACTCGCTAGCCATAGAGGCTACTAATCATAGAGACTATCAATCATAGAACTACTAATCATGAGACTAAAAGTCACCTAGCTGTTGTGATAAGACCGCTAAAGCGACTAATGGCGCAGTTTCAGCTCGTAATATACGCGGGCCAAGCCTCATGCCTTTAAATTGACTTTGTACGGCCAAATCGACTTCGTCCTCAGTCAGTCCGCCTTCTGGGCCAACTAATAATGCAATAGCGTTGATATCGGAGGACAGACTTGATTCTTGTGGGCGATCTGCAGAGGTATGAGGGGAAGATGAAGCATAGGGGTGCAACACAAACTTTTGTCTAACATGAGTGGACGATGCCACCCACTTTTCTAGTGCCAGTGGCGTGTGCAGAACCGGGAGCCTGACTCTACCTGATTGCTCGCAGGCGTTAATGACGATTTTTCGCCAGTGTCCCATTTTTTTTTCAATACGCTCGGCGGGTAATTTAACATCCGTATATTGGCTAAAAAGCGGAGTGATTTCACTCACACCCAGTTCAGTTGCTTTTTGTAATAACCAATCCATTCGATCATTTTTAATCAAACAAGCCCCTAAGTGAACCTGTAGAGGTGATTCAATTTGCGGGGATACAAACTCACCAATATCAACACGCGCCTGTTTTTTATCAACACTGGCCAGTGTAGCGGTAAACTCGCCATAGCGACCATCGATGGGTACATTATTAAATAAGATGACTTGGCGACCTACTTTCATACGCATAACTGTCACTAGGTGATGCATAGAGGCTTTATCAAGCTCTATTTGAGTATGTTCGCTAAGCGGTAGGGGGATATATATTCGAGGAATGTGCATACGCCGATTTTACCCCTAGGGATCTGTCGTTGACAACACATAAGCATTACAAAATACTTATTCCCTCACCCGTTAAAGCAAGAGAATAAATATTTGGTATTTAAGGACGGTAGATTATTAGAGGGCGGCTGCTTTGCCTTCCCTTTTCTTCAACCGGCTTTTTTATCAGCCAATTTTAAATTATCAATAATCGTTTTAACGGGTTCAACTTGATTCATGGTATAAAAATGCAACCCCGGAGCGCCACTTTCTATTAATCCTTCGCATAACTCGGTGACCATATCGCTAGCAAACGCTTTCATGCTTTCTTGATCATCTCCGTAAGCTTCTACAGCCTTACGCAACCAACGAGGAATTTCTGCGCCACACGCCTTACTAAAACGAATTAAGTTCTTAATATTAATAATAGGCATAATGCCTGGGTATATTGGCTGGTGAATTCCCGCTTTTTGGCATTGATCAACAAAGAAAAAATAGGCATCTAAATTAAAAAAGTATTGAGTGATGGCACTGTTAGCACCGGCATCAAACTTTCCCTTTAAATACTGAACATCAGTATTATAGTTAGTCGACTCAGGGTGAATTTCAGGGTATGCCGCTACTTCCAAATGGAAATGATCACCAAAGTGTTCGCGAATGAATGCCACTAACTGATTGGCATAAACCATTTGTGAAGCACTGCCCATGCCGGAAGGAATATCACCGCGAAGCGCCACAATGCGATTAATACCTGCTGCTTTATATTCAGCTATTAACGCTTTTATCTCTTCTTCACCGTCACCACCAAACGATAGGTGCGGCGCACTAGCAAAACCTTCTTGCTGAAACTTTTTGACTAAATCTTTCGTGTTAGTGCGAGTGGAACCCCCTGCACCATAGGTCATTGAATAAAATTCCGGTGAAAATTCACCGAAGGTATTGCGCACGTGAATGAGCTTCTCTTTACCTTCATCCGTTTTAGGAGGAAAAAACTCAAAGCTTAAACGGAATTCACTATCGTTCATTTTGCTATCCTTTGGATAGCGTAAGACGCAAGATGCGAAACGCCAGACGCTCAATGATCGCCGCATAGATAGCGGCAAAGGCGTCTAACGTCTAGTTTCTTACATCTAACGCTTTTTCTTAATACTTATAAGTTTCAGGTTTAAACGGACCTTCAACAGGTACATTAATATAATCTGCTTGAAAGTTGGTTAGCTGAGTAAGAACGCCACCAAAACCAGCCACCATATCTGCGGCAACTTCTTCGTCTAATTTTTTTGGTAAGACTTTAAGATATAAGTTGCTCGCTTTTTCTGCTGCAGGAAGATCAGCAAATTTCGCTTCATACAAATACATTTGCGCAAGCACTTGGTTAGCAAAAGAGCCATCCATGATACGTGATGGGTGACCGGTTGCGTTACCCAAGTTAACTAAGCGGCCTTCTGACAAGAGGATTAAGTAATCACCTTCATCGTTGCTACGTTTAATTTTATGTACTTGTGCTTTAACTTCATCCCACTCCCAGTTTTCACGCATAAATGCAGTATCGATTTCATTATCGAAATGACCAATATTACACACCACTGCACCGGGTTTTAATGCGGCTAACATATACTTATCACATACGTTTGCATTACCCGTAGTGGTTACGATTAAATCAGTTTTACCTAGCAGCTCAGTATTAATACTTTCTGCGCTTTCTAGATTCACACCGTTATTGTAAGGCGATACGACTTCAAACCCATCCATGCAGGCTTGCATAGCACAAATAGGATCAATCTCAGTCACTTTAACAATCATACCTTCTTGGCTTAACGATGCAGCTGAACCTTTACCCACGTCACCATAACCAACCACTAAGGCTTTTTTACCCATTAGTAGGTGATCTGTACCACGCTTGATCGCATCACTTAAGCTGTGGCGACAACCGTACTTGTTATCATTTTTTGATTTAGTAACCGCATCGTTAACATTGATCGCAGGAATTTTTAATTCACCGTTGTCTAACATTTCTTGTAAACGATGTACGCCCGTCGTGGTTTCTTCCGAGATACCGTGAATAGTATCTAGCATTGCAGGATATTTGCTGTGACACATTTCTGTTAGATCACCACCATCATCCAGAATCATGTTGGCATCCCATACTTCGCTACCGTTCACTTCTGACAAAATAGTTTGTTCAATACACCATAAAAACTCTTCTTCGGTTTCGCCCTTCCAAGCAAATACTGGGATACCTGCCGCGGCAATGGCTGCTGCTGCGTGGTCTTGGGTAGAAAAAATATTACAAGAGGACCAACGCACGTCGGCACCTAAATCAACTAGCGTTTCGATTAACACCGCTGTTTGGATTGTCATGTGGATACAACCCATAATTTTTGCGCCTGCTAGCGGCTGTTCAGCTTTATACTTTTTGCGTAATGCCATTAATGCAGGCATTTCACTTTCAGCAATTAATATTTCTTTGCGGCCAAATTCAGCATCTTTGCGAAACTGCTCTGGAGTAGAAGCGGCGACTTTATAGTCGGTAAAATTTTCAGCAATTTTTAATTCTGCACTCATAACGTAAAACCTCTGGTTTTGTTAGACGCTCAACGTAAGACGCTAAACGCTTTATTTATTTAATTTTTTGGTTAAATTGTGTAATTTAGCATAAACATGTTGAGTTAATGCCTCAACTTTTTTTGCATCATCTATAAACCCTAATTCACTGGCAATAATAATTTGCGTTTCCACTTCATATAGTGAACCACGCGCTATATGAAGAAAACGACAGAATTCTTTATCGCTTCCCCTACCATATCCCTCGGCTATATTGGACGGCACACTTACTGCCGACCTTTTTAATTGGCTTATCAAACCAAACCTTTCATCTCTCGGAAACTCGTTAGTTAACACATAAACTTCTTTAACAAGCTCTATTCCTAGCTTCCATATATCTAGCTTTTGATAATTTCTCATACTTAAAAACCTCCGTGTTTTTTTTAAAAATGGGACGTTATACATCCAACGCGAGAAGCTTTAAAAACTAAGCCGCGTAGCGGCTTCTAAAAAGCGTCTCACATCTAACATTGGACGTCTAACTAAAGCGCCGCTTTCAGCACATCAACTTTATCGGTTTTTTCCCATGTAAAGTTTTCTTCTTCGCGACCAAAGTGACCATAAGCTGCTGTTGGTTGATAAATAGGACGTTTAAGGTCTAGCATGTCCACTAAACCACCTGCACGCAGATCAAAATGTTCACGTACAAGGTTAGAAATTTCTACGTTCGATAATTTACCAGTACCAAAAGTATTGATAGAAATAGACGTTGGCTCTGACACACCAATCGCATAAGACACTTGGATTTCACAACGATCAGCTAAGCCCGCGGCAACAATATTTTTAGCAACATAACGACCCGCGTAAGCAGCTGAGCGATCAACTTTTGATGGATCTTTACCGGAGAATGC
>AEVK01000211.1 GCA_000209515.2 gamma proteobacterium IMCC1989 | reverse complement strand
GGCCATAATGATCAAACACGCTAGTCATGATGCCTGAACCAGAGGTCAGGGTCATAAACAAACCACGGAAGCCAATTAAGCCACGTGATGGAATAATGAATTCTAGCTTAGTGCGGCCTTTACCGTCCGGCTCCATATTCGTTAGCTCACCTTTACGCAAACCAATCTCTTCCATGATAGAACCTTGATGCGGATCTTCAACATCAATCACCACACTTTCAAATGGCTCTTGAATAACACCATCGATCTCACGTTGAACCACTTCGGGACGTGACACACCGATTTCAAAACCTTCGCGGCGCATGGTTTCGATCAACACGGACAAATGTAGCTCACCACGACCTGACACTCTAAACTTATCTGCGGTGTCACCTGGCGCTACACGCAAAGCAACGTTATGTATCAATTCTTGATCCAAGCGCTCTTTAATATTACGTGAAGTCACATACTTACCTTCCAAACCAGCAAAAGGTGAATCATTCACACTAAAGGTCATGCTTACTGTCGGCTCATCTACTGACAATGGCGGCAAGGCTTCAACACATTCTGGATCACATAATGTATCGGAAATACCCAAACCATCAATACCATTAATACAAACAATATCACCAGCTTTGGCTTCTTCTACGTCGACACGATCAAGGCCAAGATAGCCTTTTACATTTAATACTTTACCTTTACGCTCGTCGCCGTTAGCTTGCTTTACAATCACTTGTTGGTTAGCTTTTAACTTACCGCGAGTAATGCGACCCACACCAATCACGCCGACATAGCTATCGTAAGCTAGAGCCGAAACCTGCATCTGGAAAGAACCTTCTGGATCAACCTGAGGAACCGGCACTCTGTCCGCGATCATTTGGAATAATGGTGTCATATCATCAGCAAGATCGTCAGGATCTAAACCTGCGATACCGTTAAGTGCTGACGCATAAATAATAGGGAAATCTAACTGTTCATCCGTTGCGCCAAGACGATCAAAAAGATCAAATACTTGGTCTACCACCCAATCAGGGCGAGCGCCCGGGCGATCAACCTTGTTGATAACAACAATCGGCTTCAAGCCTTGCTCAAACGCCTTCGACGTCACAAAGCGTGTTTGTGGCATAGGGCCATCAACCGCATCAACTAATAGTAATACCGAATCTACCATCGATAACACGCGCTCCACTTCACCACCAAAATCGGCGTGCCCTGGGGTATCTACGATATTGATATGGTAATCATTCCATTCAATAGCGGTGTTTTTCGCCAAGATGGTAATACCGCGCTCTTTCTCTTGATCGTTAGAATCCATGATACGTTCAGAGTCTTGGTCTTTATGCTGAAGCGTACCAGACTGGCGTAACAATTTATCAACAAGGGTGGTTTTACCATGGTCGACGTGAGCGATGATGGCGATATTACGTAGTTTTTCAATCACTTGGGGAGTTCTCGGGTAGGGTGGCTAACTGTAGTTAGGGATTTAAAGGCGCGCAGTATACCGATGATTAGCTACTGGTGCTAGCATCCGCCGCTGTTTAATGGGAAAAAGTGCTCAAAAAAAAACCAGCATGTTTGATACCCACAACAAAAGGCGAGAGCGTGCACAAATAAGAGTGGGAAGGTATCACAACATTGACTAAGTGATGTCCACCCACCATAATTTATCGTTGACGCGATAGAATCGTTTTACCGGCTCATCTACACTACGGTTAAGACACGACCTAGCATACCGACATACCGCCCTATTGTTTAACGCCATCAAACAATAGCCCAACAATCAATAACCGAATATACATAGCACATGAGCCTTTTTTCGATCTTCTCTAAACGATTGTCATTCATTCATATTTGCTACCTTGCGGTCGTGTTGAGAGTGATATGGGCGCTATTGATACCTGTTATCCCAATTTCAGATGGCGTTGCCTACGATACATTTGCACAAAATATATGGCTACACGGAACTTATGGCTGGACAGGAAACGAACCCACATCTTTTTGGCCCGTAGGTACAGCGGCAATATATAGCATTTTTTTTATGTTATTTGGGCATACGTATACCCCTATCGTCATTTTCAATATTATTTGCACGACGACTATCATTATTCTAACCCGCGCATTATGCGATCGCTTTTTTGACAACAAATCGATTGGTTTATATAGCTGCCTGCTAATCGCTTTGTGGCCCACCCTCATTTTTTACACCACTATTCTCGCCAGCGAGCTACCTTACATGGCAACGTTAATGGCAGCATTTTATTTATTGACAGCTAAAAATTCTCGCATTGTTAGGCTGGGCATATTATCCGGTATATTCTTCGCCATCGCTTATTACATCAGGCCATTAGCTATTATTACCGTCGCTATCGGTGCTTTTTATTTGTGCGTTTACACCAGCAACAAACGTGTGGCCATTCTGAGGTCGGGGCTCTCACTCATGGTACTAGCGCTATTAGTCTCGCCATGGACATTTCGCAACTATCACTTATATAACGCCTTTGTACCGATGTCTACCAATGGCGGTTCCACCCTATGGATGGGAAATCAACCTGGTACGAATGGTGGTTATGCGCCCACACCGCAGGCACTCGCGCATCTTAATGAATACGAAAGAAATCAAACACTCAAACAAGAAGCACTTACTTATATTCAGCAAGAGCCTGTGGATTTTTTAGTACGCACCATTAAAAAATTCATACAGTTTCATTTACGCGAAACGATCGGGGTCAGCTGGAATGAAAAAGGAATTAACCAAACGCTAGGCGAAAAAGCCGTATTCCCACTAAAGCTTATTGCTCAATTATATTGGAGCATCATTTTATTACTCGCTTTATGCGGCATTCTGTTTATGATCAAACAAAAAGGCTTTTGGCATACTGCATTTCACCCCTTTACTTTAATGTGGCTTAGCACTGCCGGCATACACGCTATTATTGTTTCACAAGATCGTTACCACATACCCATCACTCCTATCGTGTCAGCATTTTCAGTTTATGCTGTTATTTTTTTAGAGCAATTATATAAGCGCAGAAAAGATGAACTCACCCATAAAGAATAAAAAAGAAAAAGTAGTGCTCGCTGTAGATCTAGATGGCAGTTTAATAAACACCGATTTATTACACGAAAGCGTTATAAAATTAGTGTTCACCAAACCTTGGTTGATAGCATTTTTACCTTTTTGGCTTCTATCGGGAAAAGCTTATTTAAAGCAACAACTCGACAAAGCGGTGACGCTTGACACTGAACACTTACCGTGGAACTTGGAATTAATACAATATTTAGAAACAGAGAAAAAAGCCGGCAGAACTATTGTTCTATGTACAGGCTCGTGGCAGAGCCTAGCAGACAAGATAGCATCGAGGTTTTCATTTTTTACCGCAGCTTATGGCTCCAGCTCAGAAATTAATCTAACTGGCTCTGACAAGGCTAATTTTTTGATTGAACATTATGGCGAAAAAAACTTTAGCTATGTTGGTAACGAGTCTCTCGATGTAAAAATATGGCAACACGCTAAAAGCGCAGTAGTTGTTAACGCATCAAGCACGCTAATCGATAAAGCATCAGCCGTATGCACCGTAGAAAAAGTAATCTCGAGTGATCAAAGCTTATCTATCCGATCTATTCTAAAGCAAATCCGTATTCACCAATGGGTAAAGAACGCACTTATTTTTGTGCCATTAATTACCTCTCATCAATTAAGTGATGCAGGCTTATTCATAAACGCCACTATTGCATTTATTGCTTATGGATTATGCGCATCGGCCACCTATATTATTAACGACTTAGCGGATTTAACATCAGATAGGAAAAGCGACAAAAAGAAAAATAGGCCGCTAGCATGTGGAAAAATCACGATTCCACAAGGAATTATTATCTCTGCTATATTATTGCTAAGCTCCTTAACTGTCGCGGCTCAACTTAATGTATGGTTTTTATTTAGCCTACTCACTTACATTGCGGTCACTTTGAGCTATAGTTTTAAATTAAAACGTCTTCAATCGTTAGATATCACCATACTAGCCAGCCTATTTACATTAAGAATTATTTCCGGCGCACTCGCAGTAGAGATATTACCTTCGTTTTGGTTGTTGGCTTTTTCGATGTTTATCTTTTTGTGCTTAGCCCTGATTAAGCGCCTTTCAGAAGTGATTAACAATCAGGAAAAATATAGCAAGGAGACAAAATTGAGCGGGCGTGGTTACTATATCGGAGATTTCCAAGTACTCATGAGCTTAGCGACCGCATCAGGCATGCTGTCGGTATTAGTCTTCGCTATGTACATTAACAGCCCAGAAACAATATTACTGTATTCGGAACCCTATGCGCTGTGGTTACTTTGTCCGCTTTTTGCCTATTGGATTATTCGAATTATCATCATGGCGTCGCGCGGAGAGGTAGACGAAGACCCTATTTTATTCGCTATAAAAGACAGTCGCAGCTGGGTAACCGGCATTCTCATATTATTGATTATTTTTACATCCAGCGTTTAAGTCACGAGAACATAAATGACAAACTTTCAACTCGGTATTATTTTGCTCACAGTCTCTGTTTCTGCCTGTGCGCAATTGTTGTTAAAGCTAGGTATGAAAGATTTAGGAGCCGCTAATGGAATGCTCAGCAACGGCTTTACGTCTTTATTCCATGTTATTTTTTCACCATTAGTCTTCTCTGGGCTAGTCGTTTATGGAATAAGTACTCTTTCATGGCTATGGGTTTTATCGAAAGTAGATTTATCTATCGCCTACCCATTTCTTGGTATTAGTTTTATTTTTACATTATTTTTCGGTATTTTTTTACTCGACGAAGAGCTGAGTACTTATAAACTTATCGGCACATTGATGATTGTAGTGGGTTGTTTTTTAGTCGCTAAATCCGCCTAATTCCAATTAACTTAATATCTAAGACTCAATATCTAAGACTGAATATCTAAGACTGAATATCTAAGATAGTGTAGTGGAGCCTCAAGTCCGGCCACACCAAAATCAAATTTAAGCCCAGGATTAGCTTCTCTACTACAGCCCTATAAAATTAGTATCACTACGTTTTTTCACATCGCTTTTCGCCTCTCCATGCTCCAAATACTCCATACGCGCAATAGATCCATCTACAGATGAGATATAACAATTCGTATAAAAAACTGCTGTTCCCGTTCTCCTCGTCTTGTCACGATAAATATTAAGCTGATAAAACAGCTGATACTCACTATTACTTTTATCGTAACGCCCTGAACGCTCATCGAGATTAACCGAGTTTAGCGTGTCACCGTGATCTACTCGGATACGCGCATGACAAATTTTTTCTGCCTCAAAAATATCCGCTACTGGCTTACCTTGTTTTTTCACTACTTCTACATCCAGTGTGCCTATCGCCATCAAGGTTACACCAACGGATGCCCCGATTAAAATGAGCAGTAACACGACTAAACCGATAATTTTCAACCAAACATTAGTGGGGCGCTTCGCTTTTTTCACATGAGCTCTCGACAAAAAATGGGGCTAGTACGCGGGAGACCTCGCACTTAACCAGAATATATAACCCCGCTGGCGAACAGAGGGACATAAGAGGGACATAATATGAGTGTAGCGAATATCTGTGAAATCACATGTCTAAGATGGGACTGGACGCCATAGAGCGTGCTTGATTAGCTGCATGGTGTACTAACTAATCAAAAGTATTAAGAACAGCACTTCAAGAGAAGTTAAAATGAGGGAATGACACTTGCTGCGAACGCCAATAGTCATCCAGCAGACTACCGACGGTATTCTCAACAAGCAGATGTGCTGCGTAGTAGGTATGCAAACAACGGATACGCTGAAAATCAGCAATACCACCGATACCGCGCTGAGAAAGCACGTCTTGATAACCTAACTCCTGTATTGTTTGTGATTGCTCTGCAGAGATAAATGATTGGCGCAACGCGATATAACGTTGATGATCAACAACCATTGCGGCTTGTAA
>AEVK01000212.1 GCA_000209515.2 gamma proteobacterium IMCC1989 | reverse complement strand
AAACAAGCCAATATAAGGGCTGACGGATGCCACACTAGCTAGAAACGGTAAGTTCGCGTCGAGCTTTTCTTGCTCACGCGCTAACGCTACTCGCATAGCCCTTTGCACACCTTCCATAATCGTATCATCGTCGACATTTTCTTGCTGACGTAATCGAGAAAACTCTTTATAGCCTGCGCGAAAAATCATTTCGACACCTTCGACTTTTCCTTGGCTGGCGAGTTCGTTACCTTTTCTATACAGCTGAGTTAAGTCAATACCCGACCAAAACTGATCCTCAAAGTCATCTAGAGCACTCTTTACTCTGCGCTGATAAGAGGCTCGCTGAATAATCATTACCCATGAAATCACAGAAGCCAAGAACAGTATCAGCATAACTAGCTGCACTAATAAGCTTGCTTCTGCCATTAGGCTGTATATCGATAAGGTGTTGTCTTGGGTAGTCATAAAATACGGCCTTATTCAGTCTCAGTTGCCACTCTCTCTATAGTCAGTCACATTGTTAATTTACAGTATAAAGAGGGTCATTATTGTTTGAGGCTAACTCTATCATGGGATGTTTTATTTGTGTGTAAAAATACAAATAAAAGATTGATAAAATATAAAGAAGGAACAAAACAAAGCACGACATCAAGAAAGAGCACGAGCTAAAAAAACAGCTGATTGACAGGAACGTATATTTTTAAACCGTTATTCTTCCTCGCTGTAAGAAGCAATGGCTTTATGAAGGTGCATAGGCAGCGCGGTAGGCTTCATTTTCTCATTCACACAAGCTATTTTTGCCGTAGCTTTGCACAAGACCTGATCACCACGCAGCACTTGCTGTTCAAATATGACATATGAGCGCGCCAATTTTTTCACGCTTGCAGTCGCAATCACTTCGTCATCGAGCTTTGCTGGAGCGAGGTATTGTGCATCAATACTATGTACGACTAGCAGTAGCCCCTCTTCTAGAATCGCTGTTTTACCGTAGCCAAACGAACGTAACAATTCAGTACGACTGCGTTCGATAAATTTCAGATAATTCACATAATAAACAATACCTCCAGCATCAGTATCTTCGATGTATATGCGAATAGGATGTTGGAATACTTTGCTCATAATAATGACTGTTTATGTATAGCTCGGTTTATATAGCTCGGTTATATAGCTGCGGTTTCTCATCTAGATAAATTGCTCACGATGGATTAGCTAGTTGCCGAAGAATTAGAGGAAACTATCGAAAAATGATCATAAGCCAGCTGTGTGACAATCCGTCCACGGGGCGTTCTGGCCATATAGCCTTGCTGTATAAGATAAGGTTCTAATACGTCTTCAATAGTATCGCGCTCTTCGCTAATAGCGGCAGCCAAGCTCTCAACCCCTACGGGGCCGCCATCGAACTTTTCTATCATCGCTAATAATAAACGGCGATCCATAGTATCAAAACCATGCTGGTCAACACTCAACATATTCAATGCGGCATCAGCAATATCCTGCGTAATCGATCCATCGCTTTTTACTTCAGCGTAATCACGTACTCGACGCAACAGTCGGTTAGATATTCGAGGAGTACCACGAGAGCGCTTAGCAATTTCTCCCGCCCCCGCTTCGTCCATTTCCACACCTAATAAACGTGCTGAACGACCAACAATATAGGTTAAGTCAGGAATACTATAAAACTCTAACCGTTGCACGATACCAAAACGATCTCGTAAGGGCGAAGTGAGTAAGCCCGCACGCGTTGTTGCGCCCACCAATGTAAAAGGTGGCAAATCTAATTTTATTGAGCGTGCGGCGGGGCCCTCACCAATCATGATATCTAGCTGATAATCTTCCATCGCTGGATACAAAACTTCTTCAATAGCGGGGCTTAAGCGATGTATTTCATCAATAAACAATACATCGCCTGCTTGTAGGTTGGTCATTAACGCCGCTAAATCGCCGGCTTTTTCTATGACCGGACCAGACGTCGCGGTGACCTGCACCCCCATTTCATTAGCGATGATATTTGCTAAGGTCGTTTTACCTAAACCGGGCGGCCCGAATACCAAGGTATGATCTAAGGGCTCTTCACGTTTTTTTGCCGCCTGTATAAAAATCTCCATCTGCTCGCGCACTTGCGGTTGCCCGACATAGTCCACCAGCGTTTTCGGACGAATCGCACGATCTTGGTTTTCTTCCATCGGCTTTGCCACAGGCGCAATAATACGCTCCGCTTGCAAATCGTCTTTTTCTATCATTACTTTTCCTTACGTATGAGGTAAGTCGTTGTTATTTTTAAATCGCATTTGTGCTTGTATTTATGTCTGTATCTGTATTTCATTACTTATTTGCACTTTTCAACGCTAGGCGTATCAACGCCTCACTAGACGTCACTGACTCTATTTTTTGCGCTGCGCTGATCATTTGAGCCGCTACTGTAGGCTTATAACCTAAAGCAATCAGCGCGCTTTCTGCATCCGCTACGACCGCATTGGATAAAAGTTCCGGCGTTGCACTTTCAGCATTCACGTTGGCCGCCCCGCCACTTTCCCATTCAGCAAGATCACCTAAACGATCCTTCACTTCTATAATCAAACGCTCTGCTGTTTTTTTACCCACACCCGGTACGCGTACAAGTGCGGCGACATTATCACCTTTCACACACTGTACAAATTCATTAACTGGCATTCCAGACAGTATGGCTAGCGCCATCTTAGGCCCCACTCCACTCACCTTGATTAAGGTACGAAATAAACGCCTTTCTTCTAAGGTATAAAAAGCAAATAATTGATGTGCATTTTCACTGACAGATAAGTGTGTATGCAAAATAACTTTTTCACCCGTCACTGGCAATGGATAAAAGCTCGTCATCGGCGCCTGCACTTCATAACCTACACCGGCAACATCAATTAACAAATAAGGGGCTTGCTTCTCTATGAGCACCCCAGATAAACGTCCTATCACACCATTCGTCCTCGTCTAAAATGCGTTGCTTGAGCAACCGAAATCATATGCTGGTAAGTATTGGCATGACACAACGCAACCGCCAGTGCATCAGCGGCATCTTCTTGCGGTATTCCCGACAGTTTTAACAATTGCTTTACCATGTGCTGCACCTGTGTTTTATCTGCACCGCCATTACCCACAACGGATTGCTTCACTTTTTTTGCTTCATATTCAGCCACTTCTAAATCATGGCTGACGGCAGCTACAATCGCAGCACCTCTTGCTTGGCCTAGTATTAATGCCGAATTTGCATTTTTTGCCATAAACACTTGTTCTATAGCGACCTGCTGTGGGCAATACTCTTCTATCACCTCACATACACTGTGAAAAATAACTTTTAAACGTTCAGGCAAGGTATCATTTTTTAGGCGTATCACACCGCTAGCCACGTACTCACAGCGGCCATTGATATTATTGATCACCCCAAAGCCCGTCTTACGTGAGCCGGGATCGATACCTAAAATTAACGTCATTGATAGACCTAAGAATTCATTCACAACAGCACTGTTTTTTTAAACAGTAGTAAGTATCCTTTGATATAGAGCAAAGGTCAAGAATAGGATACAAGAAGACAATACTGAAGCATCAAAAGCACAGTAAAGTATGATTTAGAGAGAGGATAACACTTGTCACCTGAGGGCTCGCAAGTGTTAACAATGAATCAGTATCTAGTGATAAAATTAGAGCTTATTGACCACTCAGCCAAAAGATACAAGCGGTGACAAATACGGCACAAATCACCACTGCGGCTATAGCGTCTGCTGTCGCATCGCCAGTTTCTTTTTTATATTCGCTCATCAACACATCTTTTACATCACTCCAGCTAGCATCATCGTCAAGATTATTAATTAGTGCGGTAGCGGTTTGTTTAGCTGACATAATTTGACCTTTTATGGCGTTTATTAGTAGATATAAATAATGATTAACATCGAGAGCTAATATAAACAGAAATCGAATAATGCGCAAATTTTACTCCGTGTCATAAACACATAGCCAATTCACTTGACGCTTATTGAACTTATGCCCATAAACAAGCACTAACTAGGACGATAGCAAACAACCCTATAAATATACTTTATGCAATACGATTCTCCACACTCATACAGCCGCTTTAGCAAAATCATTCACTGGTTAAGTGCCTTAGTAATTTTGACCTTATTTGGTGCTGGACTCTGGATGGTCGAACTGTCTTACTATGATGCTGGCTATCAGCTTATTCCTCACTACCATAAAAGCGTTGGAATTATGCTCGCAGGCTTGATCATTATTAGAGTGGCATGGCGGATACGTAATACCAAGCCTTTAGCATTAACGTCGCATTCAACACTAGAAAAGACACTTTCTGGTATCGCTCAGATACTGCTTTATTTTCTTATTTTTTCTGTTGTTATTGCAGGGTATTTAATTTCTACAGAGGATGGTAGAGGCATAGACGTATTTAACTGGTTTACTATTCCATCTCTGGGCAAGTTATTCAACAACCAAGCAGATATCGCAGGTAATTTACATCGCTGGCTGGCCTATACGCTTATTGCACTAGCAAGTTTGCATGGGATAGCGGCGTTAAAACACCATTTTTATGACAAAGATGAAACGCTTAAACGCATGTTATAGAGAACTTTTTACCTCAATCAAAAGGCACTATTATGAAACCCTCTACGATGAAACCCACCACTATGAGACCCACTATTATGAAACGCACCATTCAACAACTACTCATGGCGACTGCTCTCACCGCTGCTGCCGTTTTTCCCGTTTCTGCTGCGGATTATATTATTGATACTAAAGGCGCTCACGCTTCTATTAATTTTAAAATTCAACACTTAGGTTACTCATGGCTAACGGGGCGCTTTAATGATTTCTCCGGCACATTCAATTACGACAAAGACAATGTAGCTGCATCAAAGATTAACGTAACAATTGATACCAGCAGTATTGATTCAAACCATGCAGAACGCGACAAGCATTTACGCAGCGATGACTTTTTAGATACATCAACATTTGGTAGCGCCACTTTTGTTAGCACTCAGGTTGTAGACAAAGGTAACGGCCAATTAACCATTACTGGGGACTTAACCTTACACGGCGTCACCTCGGCGATTAGTATTGACGCAGAAAAAATTGGCGAAGGTAAAGATCCGTGGGGCGGTTATCGCGTCGGTTTTGCTGGTACTACATCCATCGGTTTAAAAGACTTCGGTATACCTGAACGACTAGGCCCAGCATCTACGGAGGTATTACTAGAGTTGCACGTCGAAGGTATTCGCCAATAATTAATGGCCATAATGATTCGCTGCTCCGCCCTAACAATCGTCAACTGATTGTTAGGGCGGAGCAGCGTTCAATTACACCGACGACGAACACATACACCCCACACATATACCCATCTCAACATACGATACCGATTCCAGCTAGTCTCTTCGCATAAAAACCCATATAGTTTGCTAATAGCGATTGCTTAACCCAAGATAAAAGCCAAACTAATACTGGTAGCACATCAGTATTGAACGCCTAAGATAATGAAAAGATATTAATGAAAAAGGTATTAATGAAGAGGTATTATCGTGATAGACCCTATTGTTTGCCATAAAGCACGCTTATCTCGAGACCCTCGATTTGATGGTGTATTTTTTACTGCGGTAAAAACAACAAAAATATTCTGTCGATCAATTTGTCCAGCAACGCCGCCTAAAGAAAAAAATGTGGAGTATTTCTCGTCAGCTACCGCAGCGGCTTATGCAGGTTATCGCCCTTGTCTACGATGTCGCCCCGATAGTGCGCCAGGTTCCCCTGCATGGAAAGGAGTGAATACCACATTAGAACGGGCCGTTTTATTAATTAACGAAGGCGCATTACAACAAGGTAAGCTATCTGAGTTAGTAGAACGGCTAGGTGTTAGCGAGCGCTATTTACGTAAGCTATTTGAAACACATTTAGGCGTATCACCCAAGGCGTATGCGCTGTACCAGCAGTGTTTATTTGCCAAACAACTGTTGCATCAAACCACAATGCCTATTACACAAATAGCACTTGCCAGCGGTTTCAACAGTGTCCGTCGGTTTAATGATTGCTTTCAATCTCAAATGCAATTAACGCCATCTGACATTCGTCGCGCAATAAAAAAGACTTCAAATAAACATACCTTCCACACATTAACGCTACAGCTCCATTATCGCCCACCCTATCACTGGCAACATTTACAAGGGTTTTTATCTACGCGAGCAATACCACAATTAGAGTGGTGTGATAACGATAGTTATGGCCGTACTTTTGAATGGTTAAGTAGTTACGGACACTTTACGGCACATCATATAGCCGAAAAAAATAAGTTTACCGTTGAAATCACCGTGAACGAAGTGAACCATTTAAAACCCATCGTTAATAATATACGACGTTTACTAGACATCGATGCGGACACTCAAAAAATTGAAGGGGACTTAGCTCCGTTATTTAAAAACGTCGATAGTATTTTAGAAGAAGGGCTCAGGTTACCGGGTATTTGGAATGTCTATGAAGCAGGCATTCGAGCTATTTTAGGACAGCAAGTATCGGTTGCTGCTGCACACCGCTTAGTAGGTATTCTCGTCGAGGAATTAGGTCTCCCCGTGGGCGATGGTTCACCGCAAGAAAATAAAAAAAGTCAGAAAAGCAATAACAACACACCACAAATGCGCCTATTCCCTTCTCCTGTACGTTTAACAAAGTCTGAATTTACTTTTTTCAAAATGCCACTATCTCGCAAGCAAACATTGAACAATTTATCTCAGCATTACTTACAACATGATGAACCGGATATCCCAAATCATTGGGCAGAACTCAAAGGCATTGGCCCTTGGACCATCAACTATGCAAAATTGCGCGGCCTAAGTGACCCTGATATTTTTCTCGCGGGGGATTTAGGCATTAAAAAATCCATAGAAAAACTGGGTTACCCTTTGGCTAGCGACAAGGCGTCCCCTTGGGGTAGTTATCTAACAATGCATTTATGGAATAGCTTATAACAATGAGTTAAAGCGGCTCTCACCCGCTCCTGAATAAACCTTAAGCTGACGGCTGTGAACGAAACATCACCACTAAAAAAATACCTCCTAGTACCATCATAGAGGACACTAAAAGATCCATCGTAATATGCTCATGGGCGAACAATACGCCACCAGCAGCGGCCAAGATAGGCACTAACAGCTGCATTACTGCGGCTTGGACACTGGTCAAGCTTGGCAATACCGCATACCAAACTGCGTAACCAACACCCGATGTAAAAGCGCCAGAAGCAAGCGCCAGCAATATTCCTTTTATAGAAAGTATTGGCGATTGAAAAACAAACAACAAGAATAAGCCTGCCACCATTGGTACCGTACGTAAAAAGTTCGCGGCTGTGTCCGCTAATGCATCCCGTGATGATGCGCCATGCAAACTATATAAACCCCAAGCAACACCCGAGATAATCATCAATAACGCGCCCCACCAAGAAACCGCTGCGGTACTCCCCTCTCCCGGCCATAATAAATATCCCACACCACAAACCGCCAGTAGAACACCCGACCATTCCATAAAAGACAATCGTTTACCCTTTAGAAAAGCAGAAAAAATCATGGTGATTTGCACTGCTCCAAACAAAATCAACGCACCCACACCGGTATCAACTCGCACATAAGCCACCGAAAAAAATATGGCATATACAAATAGCAATATACTACCCCACCAACTTCCTGATTGAACGACGGCGCTATCTCTCGTCTCTGTAACCTTAAAACGTCGATACGACATCAGTGCATACAAGACCATTGCCCCGGATAATAAGCGCAAAATGGTAAAACTAAATTCATCTATCGCATTATCTACTAACGCTAAACGGCACAAGACCGAATTACCCGCAAATGCGAGTAAAGCCAATAAAACGAATATGGTTGTCCGTGTTGAAAAACCTTTCATATAGAACCTCGTGATTGATTCAACATTATAAATGTCCACAGATATAAAAGCCTAAATAAGCTGAAAATGATTAAAGGAATTAAAAAGTTCATGTGACGAGTGAAATACTTTCATCAGGTAATTAGCAATATATCGACAAATCTACTTGCGTTAAAAAGGAGCAACTTATAAACTTTCAGAAAATATTGAAACTTAAAAAGGTCGATAATGAATATCACTCCAATGATTCAATCTTTTGTCCTGCATTTTGGCGAAATGGGCAGCCGCTGGGGAATTAATCGCACCGTCGCACAAATATACGCGCTGCTGGTAATGAACGAATCCCCGCTATATGCAGATCAGATTGCCGAGACACTCAAAATATCACGAGGCAATGTCAGCATGGGAATAAAAGAACTGCAATCTTGGCGCTTAGTAAGAGTACAACATATACCCGGCGATAGAAAAGACTACTACTCCGCATTAGGCGATGTCTGGGATATGGCAAGAGCGGTGTTCCAAGAGCGCCGTAAACGCGAAATTGACCCAACACTCACGATGCTACGTGATCTGTTATTAGATGATCCAACAAATGAGCAAGATAAATACGCACAAACCCGAATGGAAGAAATACACCAGCTAATGGAAATGTTCACGCTGTGGTCTGACGAGCTACAAAACATGAAACCAGAAACGCTACAAACCTTAATGAAAATGGGCGCGGGGGTAAGCAAAGTTATCAATCTAAAAGATAAGTTAGCCCCATCCAGCAGTCAATAATCACCATAGAAAAAGCGCCACCATACACACAACAATACACACAACAATACACACCGTAATACAGCCACATAAGGATTCACGATGTTAGATACCTTATTATTATCACGCATACAGTTTGCCGCCAATATCAGTTTCCATATTTTATTTCCGATGATCACCATCGCCCTGTGTTGGATTTTGTTTTATTTCAAACTCCGTTTTGATTTCTCTAAAGAACCCGTGTGGATGCGTGCGTATCGCTTTTGGGTAAAAATATTTGCACTCACCTTTGCTCTAGGTGTGGTTAGCGGCATTACCATGTCATTTCAATTCGGTACAAATTGGCCCGGCTACATGGAAACCGTGGGCAACATTGCAGGACCACTACTAGGCTATGAAGTGTTAACTGCTTTTTTCTTGGAAGCGACTTTTTTAGGTGTGATGCTGTTTGGTAGCAAACGAGTCCCCAGTAACATTCATACACTCGCTACCGCAGTTGTTGCTATTGGCACCACTCTTTCTGCGTTTTGGATTTTGTCGCTTAATTCGTGGATGCATACGCCTAGCGGGTTTGAAATGCGTGACGGTGTGGCTTTCCCTGTGGACTGGTTTGCGATTATTTTTAACCCATCTTTTCCTTATCGCTTAGGGCACACACTATTAGCTTCAGGCTTAACGGCTGCATTTTTAATGGCTGGGATATCCGCTTATCGACTGAAAATTGGGGATCATAAAAAAGCGCCTTTACTCGCATTAAAAACATCTATTGTTTTGGCTGCGGCTCTAATCCCACTGCAAATTTTTATGGGCGATTTACACGGCCTCAACACGCTCAAACACCAACCGCAAAAAATAGCCGCAATGGAAGGAGTATGGGAGACTCAACAAGGCGCTCCTCTATTGCTGTTTGCACTACCTAACGAAGAAACACGTAGTAACGATTACGCCATTGAAATACCCAAGCTAGCCAGCTTTATCTTAACGCATGAATGGGATGGTGAAATAAAAGGCTTAAACGATTTTATCGGCGAGCATCCGCCTGTCGCGCCGGTTTTTTGGGGCTTTCGCATCATGGTTGGCATAGGCTTATTAATGTTGGCCGTATCTTGGGTAGGTGCTGTATTTATTATCCGCAAAAAAAGATTCCCGCCTTGGCTACTGAACACCTTTATTGGAATGACATTTTCAGGATGGGTTGCCACGCTTGCCGGTTGGTATGTGACCGAAATTGGGCGACAGCCATTTTTAGTCAGCGGCATATTAACGACAGCCGAAGCGGTTACCACTCAACCATCCGGTAATGTAGCCCTATCACTCACTCTGTACCTTGTCGTATATGCAGGTTTATTAACGGCTTATTTACTGGTGCTGCGCAATATGGCAAGGCGCTCAAGCCTGCTCGAAGATGACGAAAGATACTTCTCTAAAAAAGTAGAGGTCACAGCTAATATCGACGACAGAAAAGGAGATAAGCAATGATTAATGCCGATACCTTACCTATTATTTTCATTGCTTTAATGGGAATATCTATTCTTATTTACGCCATTCTCGATGGTTATGATTTAGGGGTAGGCATCTTGTTACCATTAAAACCGGATACCCTTAACCAAGCACACCGTGACAATATGATTGCCTCGATTGGCCCCTTTTGGGATGCCAATGAAACATGGTTAGTACTCGCCATCGGTTTGTTACTCATTGCTTTTCCTAAAGCGTACAATGCCGTTTTATTTGAGCTATACCTTCCGGCAACGCTGTTATTATTTGGGCTGATATTGCGCGGAGTCGCATTTGATTTTCGTGCAAAAGTGGGGACTCACTATTTAAAACAAATCTGGGATTACATTTTTAAAACAGGATCGCTAATTGCTTCACTGAGCCAAGGCTATATGCTGGGCATTTATATACTAGGATTTGAGCAATCAACAGCGAGTGTTGTTTTTTCTCTCATCAGTGCCTTTTGTGTCACTGCGGCTTACACCTATATAGGCGCATGCTGGCTGATTATGAAATGTGAAAGCGACTTGCAGCAGCATGCTATACGCTGGGCACGTCGTTCCGGCTGGCTAATGGCTGTCGGGGTGGTTTTAGTTTCCATCGTCAATTTGTTGATCAATAACGATATTTTTAATAAATGGCTACACAGTTTATACGGCTTTGTATTACTCCCCGTCCCTCTTATTTGTCTTATGCTATTTTGGATCAATGATAGGCTACTTACGCGCCCCCCTAAACAAATAGAGGCGGCATCGTGGATTCCTTTTGTTAATACGATGCTAATTTTCGTCTTATGTTTTATTGGTTTAGCCTTCAGCTTTTATCCTTTTATTATCCCACAGCAATTAACTATCTGGGATGCAGCCAGCGCATCAGAATCACTTAGCTTTTTATTTTGGGGAGCGATCTTTATTATCCCTACCATATTGCTATATACCGTTTACTCTTACCGTGTTTTTTGGGGGAAAACACAGCCATTAGATTATTACTAATCTAAAAGAGATAATATTAACCTAAAAAAGATAGTATTAATCAATGAGCTATAATGAGCGTATAATGACGTGTCTTAATAATGTTTCTTATGTCTCATCTGGCGAAAAATAAATGGACTGTTCTCATAATACCAATATATCTTGCAACAACTGCCGCCTCTCTTCTGTTTGCTTGCCGTTAGGTTTAACCCCCAAAGAGTTAACCCAAGTAGATGACATTGTTAAACATCGGCCTTTATTGCAAAAGCAAGACCATCTCTATCGTGCGGGTGATAAGTTTGAATGTCTTTATGTCGTTCGTTCTGGCTGTGTTAAAACCATCATGAACAGCGAGTCGGGCGAGGAGAAGATTACAGGTTTTTATTTACCAGGTGATATCGTCGGTATTGATGGCATTAGCGAGCAAACGTATCACAGCTCTACTATTGCACTAAACACCAGCAGTATTTGTAAAATTCCTTTTGAAAAAATCGAACTGCTTGCTTCTACAGTACCTGACTTACAACGGCATATGTTTGCCATCATGAGCAGAGAGGTCGTAACAGACCAGCAAACCATGATGATTATGAATAAGAAAAAAGCCGATGCACGTATCGCTGCCTTTTTATTGAGTTTATCCACGCGTTTTCAGCGACAAAAGCTATCCCCGTTTCATTGGACTCTCCCTATGTCACGAGGCGAGCTAGGCAACTACCTTGGTCTCACCATAGAAACCGTCAGTCGTGTACTTACTAAACTCAATAAAAAAGACATTATTTCTGTCGATAAACGAGATGTCTCGATCAACAATATTTTAGCATTACAAGATGTTGCTGAGTTATCAACATAGTGTATTGCTAGCGCGCGACATCAGCTATTATTAGCGAGTGGAGCATGATCTACATCGCTCCTTTTTTTCGCCTTTCTTTCGTCCATATCAATGTGTCTGTTAGCATAACGGTAAAGATAAACCATCATTACTATCATTAATACTATAACAGCTAAGCTCATGGCAATAACACTATCTATATACATAACAGCCTCCTCGTAACAATCAATACGCGACAATCAAATACGTCACATAACGCTGACATCACTAAGTGATAAAATGAGGCTTTATAATAAAAGAGACCACACAAAGCTTATTGATCTCGATCAAATTTTACACTTGTTTAGCTGCATTCCATAATTGAGACGAGCGATTACCGGTGCGGCAGTAAGCATGAATACGTTTACCAGAATCTAACAAATCAACAAAGTCACTAATATGCTCTGCTTGCATTTGTCCGCCAGCAAAAGGAATGTTCGCGACTTGCAAACCTTGTTTACCCGCCGCTTCGGCAATAGCTTCATAGGCTGTCTGGTCTGCAGACTCATTATCGGGGCGATTACATACCAGTATTTCCACACCATCAGCGGCTAAGGCGGCAATCTCTTCTGTAGTAATTTGACCTGACACAGAAACCTGACTATCTAATATCATCATAAAAACGTTACCCTATATTTAATACTCTATAATTTTAAAAACTGTTTAATCTTACCCTTCAGCACAAACTGTAAAATAAGTTTTCGTACAATAAAGTTAAGCCCTAAACTTTTCATAATTAATTGACTACGATTTTTTAATCGTTGATACAGTTTTTTGCGTGTTGTTTTTGCCACATCGCTCATAGTAGCATTACGTAATGCCGACATTTCTTCCAGTTTCGCTTCAATTTCAGTGGTATCTAACGGACTAATATTAAGAGGAAGCTGATGTGCATCACCTTGTTTCACGTGATGAATAATTTGATTAATCATATTACGGGCTTTCAGTCGACCAACCCAATAGTCATGAATACGAAAGCGCACATCCAGAAAACCAAAGAAAGCGGCAATAGGCGAACTCGCCAATTCAGACGCTTCAGCGGTAATGGTATAAATGCGCATTTTGTCTTTGCCATTTAAATTAGCATTCACCTCCATCACTAATATCGAATTTAACCATACTGTCTTTTGCTCGGTGGTTAAGTGTACACCTGTCGGCACATAAGGCATAAATGTTGCCTCGGCATGCTGATAGTCTTTTCGATAATTATTTTGTTGGGCAGTTTGATCACCACCACTACTTTCGAGATACAACATTTTGCAAAACTTATCGGCCGTTGTGCGCATCGCCGACAGCTCATCCGGTTTTGCATTCATCACAACATCCAGCAAGCCTTTTGCACGGCGGTGTAACTTTTCTAATTCCGAGTTGAGCGAGTCTGTTTGCACCCAATCCTGGAATCGACTATTGCTTAAAATACTTTTGACGATTTGCCCCATGGCTTGCACCATATTGGCCTTATCTGCGCTAAAGGAATAATCCGCACTCGTTACTTTCGCATCCGGTGAAATATAAAAATAAAAACGTTTGTCCGCATCACCGGCTTCTTTGTCTACTCGCAAGGCTAAGTCTCGTGCTAGCCCTAGCGGATAATTATTAAAAATCCCGCCATCTGCATAACTGTACTGCCCGGTAAAATACGATGCCCAATCTTTTGCACCTAAGCCTTTATAATCCGCACAATCCCATTGGCGCTGAACACTCAAAGGACGAAATGCTAAAGGAAAAGCACCACAGGCGCGCCCGGCTGTCATCACATCAACCCAATAGTCCGCATGATCACAGGTATCTGTCACTTCAGTTGTATAGCGATCTTGGTTGCGTGTTTGAATAAACTCGCCTGAATCCATCCCCGTATCCGTTGCGGAAAAAGTCGGTAGCTCATAATCCACACCGTTCAAGTTTGATAACGCCAAGCCTAACTGTATTTTTTCACCTACTGCGATGTGAGGCTTTATAACCGGATCGAGTTGGTTGTAACGAGTGAGAAAAACATACTTGGCATTATCGCGAATACGATTAGATGACAGTAACGACTTATCAGGGTCGTCACCTAGGTCAGGATTCAACAAGTCAAGAATATCAACGCGGTTTACCCATACATCATAGAGGCTATTATTGATAGGATCTTCTAACGCTGCGCCATCATAAAGTAACTTCTGTGCAATCATAGCCGCAGTCATACCACCGGCACTAGCGCCACTTAGCACATCAATCTCGATGCGGTTATCTGGATTTTCTTCGTTGTGTAATTTAATCGCATGGATTAATTCATACACAGTGCCTGATTCATAAGAACCTAAACTCACTGCTCCCGAAATCGCAATCGCTACTTTGTGTGTCATATCAAAATCCTTTCATTTTTTATTGTTATCAAATAATGTTGTTGTAATTTACTTTACTGCGTAACTGTATTCTAAGTAAAGCCAATACATGGAACAAGTTTTACTAAGATCTTTTTATTGAAAAACGAGTTTCCATTCCCGCTTCTGGTGAATTAGGAATCAATTGCGACAATAACAATGATAAAAGTGCCAAGCATGCCCCAAAATAGAACACCAAGCTATGGTCATACAGCCAAACTAAACCTAATAATGCAGGTAATACCACAGCAGCAATATGGTTAATCGTAAAACTCACGCCCGCAGTAGAAGCAATGTCGGCAGGTCGTGCGATTTTTTGGAAATAAGTTTTAATCGCTATCGCAAAAGCAAAAAAGAAATGATCGATAATATAGAGCGCCCCTGCCAATGTCGCATTGTCAACCAAAGCATAAGTGGCAAATAATATGGCTAAACCAATATATTCTATCGTTAATGCACGACGCTCCCCTATTACACCAATTAGCTTGCCAATTTTTGCTGCAAAGAAAAGATTAAACACATAATTAGCTAAGAACAATAAGGCAATGGAAGCCGCAGAATAATGAAACTTTTCAACTAAAAGAAAACCGGCAAATACAACAAATATCTGTCTGCGCGCACCGCTTAAAAACGTTAAGGCATAAAACAACCAATAATCTTTGCGCAAAATCAAATGTTTATGCTGTTCAGTTTTTACTGGAAATAACGGAAAAGCAAACCAAATACCAATAATCAGTAATACACCCAGTCCACCAAACAAGGTGTATATCGTTTTATATTCAACAAAAAAATATTCCAGCATCAACCACATTGACCCAAACACCAAAATAGATGCGGCAGCTTTGACCGCTAAAGCTTTACCCATAAAGTGCGGCGTTTCACTTTTTGGAATCCACTGCAAAATAAGTGATTGGTGTACCGTTTCGAAATAATGAAAACCCACCGACATAATTACGGTAGTGATGTACAAACCTAATACAGAGGGGAAATAACCTGTTAGCAACACACCTATCGCCAAAACCAACAAGGACAAAATAGCCAAACGCTGCTCGCGAATAATTAATAGTACCCACACCACAGTAAATGCTAGAAAACCGGGGATTTCTCGTAAGCTTTGTAATATACCTATTTCTTTTCCCGTAAATTCAGCAGCTTCTTTACTAAAGTTATTAATTAACGCCATCCACGTAGAAAAAATAAGTGGCATTAAAAACGCCATCAACAACAGCAGTACAAAGGGAGTACGCCAGTTTTTAGGTAAATTCATGTAAACACTCTTTTGGCTGATAGCAGTATTAATAGCTGAATGAATAGCAAACCACGTTAACAACGTCGCTAATAGACACTGAGAACAGATATTATTTGCAATAAGAAGAGCAAATATAGGAAGGTGAAACAGAGGCAATACTTAGTGTTTAGACGCCCAAATAGCTAATTTATGCTTCATTGTTTGTTGTGAGATCTGATCTTCAGGAATGGGCTGTATCACCTTATCGTGAACCAATAGGCGATAAATATATTCGATTTTTTCGCTTGCAGAATCTGTCGCTTCAAACTCAACGACGCCACGAGCTTCAGCATATTTAACACCTTCGGCAATGGCTTTTTTTACCAACTCTTTCTCGTTCTTGATTTTTTTCATAAAAACCTCGGATAGTCATTGGTCGTCAAGACCTGCCCATATTACTGGGCAGGTCTTATATTAGGCTTATTCGCCCGACTTTTCTTCTGCTTTTTTCTCAGCTTTTGCAGCTAAAGCAATATTCAGTTCGCGCAATTGCTTGCGATCAACTCCACCCGGAGCATCCGTCATCACACAAGCCGCTGTCTGTGTTTTCGGGAACGCGATGACGTCGCGAATAGAACCACTGCCGGTCATCAACATAATTAAGCGATCTAAACCAAATGCCAAACCACCATGTGGCGGCGCACCGTACTGTAGTGCATCTAACAAGAAGCCAAACTTTTCACGCTGCTCTTCTTCACCAATACCTAAAATTTCAAATACCGTTTGCTGCATTTTAGGATCATGAATACGAATCGAACCGCCGCCCAACTCAGTACCATTAAGTACCATGTCGTAAGCGACAGATAATGCTTCGCCCGGGTTAGCCTTTAATGCTTCCGGTGAACACGCTGGCGCAGTAAACGGGTGATGTAATGATGTCCAACCGGCATCGGTTTCTTCAAACATAGGGAAGTCGACAACCCACAAAGGCGCCCACTCACAAGTGTATAAATCTAGGTCTTCACCTAACTTACAACGTAAGGCACCTAATGATTCAGTAACGATATTGGCTTTATCTGCACCAAAGAAAATCAAATCGCCGTTTTCAGCGCCCAAACGTTCAACAATGGCAGTACGCACATCGTTCGGTAAGAATTTAACAATAGGCGACTGCAGGCCGTTCTCAATATCATCTTTATCGTTGACTTTAATATAAGCCAAGCCTTTCGCGCCATAAATACCGACAAACTTAGTATAAGCGTCAATTTGCTTACGGGTTAATTTATCATTACCACCACTAATATTGATGGCAGCAATACGGCCGTTAGGGTCATTTGCTGGCCCAGAGAATACTTTAAATTCAACATCAGTTAGTAGGTCTTTAATATCCACTAGCTCCAATGGAATTCTGAGATCTGGCTTATCTGAGCCGTATTTAGCAATAGCTTCAGAATAAGGCATACGCGGGAAGCTGCCTAATTCGATATCCATTTGTGACTTGAATAGTGCATTGATCATGCCCTCGGTCACCGACATAATTTCTTCATCGCTCATAAACGATGTTTCGATATCGATTTGGGTAAATTCTGGCTGGCGATCTGCACGTAAATCTTCGTCGCGAAAGCATTTAGCGATTTGATAATAACGATCAAAACCCGACACCATTAATAGCTGCTTAAATAACTGCGGCGATTGCGGTAAGGCAAAGAATTTACCTTCATGAGTACGTGATGGCACCAGATAATCACGTGCGCCTTCTGGTGTTGCACGAGTAAGGATAGGCGTTTCAATATCTAAAAAGCCGTTATCATCCAGATAATTACGCATTGCCGTGGTAACTTTAGAGCGAATGCGTAAGTTATTTTGCATCTCTTGGCGACGCAAATCTAAATAACGGAATTTTAAGCGAACATCTTCGCCTACAGTATTGTGTTCATTTAATGGGAACGGTGGGGTTTCTGAAGCATTAAGAATCACCAAATCAGTGCCGTACACTTCGACTTCACCGGTAGGCATATTTTTATTCACCGTTGCACCATTACGCGCGCGAACTTTACCGGTCACCTGCAGCACATATTCGCTACGGACTTTATCCGCTAAAGCGAAGTTTTCCTTACCGTCAGGATCAAACACAACCTGCACAATACCATCGCGATCACGAAGGTCGATAAAAATCACACCACCATGATCACGGCGACGGTCAACCCATCCACATAAAGTGACGGTTTGGTCAATAAATTCGGTGTTAAGCGCACCACAGTATTCACTGCGCATAGTCTGTTCCTGTTAATTAGTAAATATAAGTAAAGTAATAGCCATCTAATCCACTGATAACATTTTCGGCCTATGCCGAATTTGATGAATCGGACGATGAGCTATTGCTCGCTAAATTCTTTTTATTACCCGATTTAAAATCGGTTTCATACCAACCACTGCCTGACAGGCGAAAACCTGCGGCAGACACCTTCTTGACTAAATTAGTCCCCCCGCACTCAGGGCAATCAGTGAGTGGCGCGTCGGCCATTTTTTGTAAGGCTTCTAACTCATGCTGGCAGTCGCCACACTGGTATTCATATATAGGCATTTTTCGCTCTCTCTCTGCTACTTTTTGCTAATGGCATATAGCCATTTATCAGCTATTGAGTCTATGCACATTAAAAGGCGGGAAGTATAACCCAGCTCCCCATTTGCATAAACCGTCCTAATGGGATTTCAGTCATAATAATGTGCAATAAACAGCCTAAAAACTTCGTCCGACAAAAGGGAGATGTCAAGATCAAAACGTTTAAACAGGGGAAAAACCTATATTTTTTCTAAAAATGCGTTTTAACCCTAAAAAAATAGCCTTTCTGCTTGCCGAGATAGTCAGAATGCTTTATAAATTGCTCCCAAGTTGATCTTGAAGACCTAACTCTATAAACACGAATCAATTTATAACCATTACCTACTATTATAAAAAAGGAACAAATTATGGCTGCTAAAAAACCTGCTGCAAAAAAAGCACCCGCAGTTAAAAAAATCAAAGCAATTTCTGAGCGTCAGACCAAAACACAAATGGTTGCACAAATTGCTGAAAACACTGAGCTCACTAAAAAGCAAGTTCAATCGGTACTGGATGAGCTAAGCGATCTTATGGAAGGCCATATCAAGAAGCGTGCATGTGGCGAATTTGTCCTACCGGGCTTAATGAAAATCGTTACCGTGAAAAAGCCAGCACGTAAAGCACGCAAAGGGATTAACCCGTTCAACGGCGAAGAAACTACTTTTGCTGCAAAACCAGCCAGCACAGCCGTTAAAATACGCCCATTAAAGAAACTAAAAGAAATGGCGCTGTAACAACTGCTACCTTGAGACGAAACATCTGTTTCGTCTCAAGTCTCAAGTCTCAAGTCTCAAGT
>AEVK01000213.1 GCA_000209515.2 gamma proteobacterium IMCC1989 | reverse complement strand
ATTTTTTTGTTTTTGCACTGGCGCAAGATCGACTAATACGTGGAGCGTCCATTGTAATAGGGGGAGGTATTTTTTGACTTCGATATAGCGGCTAGAGCCACTACCTTTAATTATTTGTTGTAATTGGATTTGCCTTATTGATGAATTAGCTGCATCCTTATTTGAACCCTCATCTACTCCATCATCTGAATTCTCATTTGAACTCTCACCTGCACCTTCACGCTCACTTTCACCTTCATTTATTGCAGGGGTTAACTGCTGCTGACTACCGGCTTCCGTTTTTGATGCCGACCCCATTCTACCTAGCGTTTTTTGGCGGGAGCGAATAAGGCTATCAAAAGACTGTAAGCGCCAAGCAGGAATATTAGACAGCAATACACGCCCTGTTTGATCGCTGGCAACTATCGGTTCAGCCAATAAAGCCCATACATATTCGACCGCATCTAAGTTAGCACGAACGATCACCATGCCTCCGACTTTTTGATCGACAAACACTGGCGATGCGAAAATATACGTTCGTAAGCCGTTGCTGTCTGCATCACTCATACGACCTAAACGACCTTGCAACGCAGCTTCAAAATAAGGCTGACCTTTTACGTTCGTGCCAACTAAGTTGTCATTACTCGCAGAAAAAACATCTCCTTTTTTATCAACAAACCAAAAATCTTTTGCGCCGGATAAACCTGCAACAACGGAAGCGAGACGGTCATTTTTCCAATCGGTTCGATCACTAAAAATATTATCGATATCGGCAGCGTTTGCCGGAATGGAAGATGGTGCATTGCGGGAACGAAAGAATTCAACTACGTCGGGGCGCTTAGAAACTAAAGCGGTAATTAAGCTAAATTTATTCAGTTGAAGTGCTAGGTTAGATGATTGGTAATCTAACACTTTTCTTGCTTTTTCTTCAGCTTCAACCAGCGCCTTGCGCTCAGACCAATCCGCTAACAGATAAACAAAAAAAACACCCACCAGCGCCATCAGTATCAACACGCTTACATATTTAATACGCGCGTGCTTAGAAAAAAAATGGCGGCGGGTGGATGTACTCATTGATCACCTATTAATATAAGCGTTCATCTTCACTAGACCGTTTGACAAGCGATAAACCTCACATTGCTCGCACCTATTGCTCCACTCATTCCACTTAGTCTACTTAATCCACTACCGCAATAGAATCGACTTTCTGGAATCCGCGTGGGAGTTTATGCCCACGGCGACCGCGCTCACCTTTGTAATGTTCTAGGTCGGCCATTTTAAAAGTGGTGTGGCGTTTACCCGAATATACTGTGAGCTTTTGTTTAGAGTGTATGACGGCGATAGACACAACAAACTCTTCTCGTGCTTCGACTCTGGCTCCCGGAATACTGAGCATTTTGTTGCCTTTACCACGCGCAAGCTCTGGCAGATCACTTAATGGAAAAATTAATAAACGGCCTTCGTTACTGGCTGCGGCAACATAGGCATCGGCTACGTCGTCGATCATAAATGGCGGTAGTACTCGCGCACCTTTAGGTAGGGTTAATAAGGCTTTACCCGCTTTATTTTTGGTATATAAATTACCTAACTCGGTGACAAAACCGTAACCGGCATCGCTGGCAATTAACACGCGCTGTTTTTCTACACCCATTAATAAGCCGGTAAATACCGCACCGCTAGGTGGGTTTAAGCGGCCACTGGCAGGCTCGCCTTGTCCACGAGATGACGGCAAAGTATGGCTAGCTAATGCATAGCTACGACCGGTGGAGTCAATTAATAGTGCATTTTGATTTGTCTTACCTTTGGCAGAGAACATGTAAGCATCGCCCGCTTTATAGCTAAGCGCGGCAGGGTCAACATCGTGCCCTTTGGCTGAACGTATCCAACCTTTTTCAGATAAGACAACGGTAATAGGATCGCTGGTGAGCAGATCCATTTCGCTTAAGGCCTGTGCTTCTCCACGAACAACAATCGGTGAGCGTCGGTCGTTGCCATATTTTTCGGCAATAGCTTGTAGTTCTTTTTTGACTAGGTTTTTTAGTTTGGTGGCCGACGCTAATATACCTTCTAGCCACTCGCCTTCTTTTGCTAACTCGTCTTGTTCGCCACGAATTTTTATTTCTTCTAGCTTAGCAATCTGACGTAGTTTTAATTCTAGAATGGCTTCGGCTTGAATATCGGTCACGCCAAAACGATCCATTAATACTTGCTTGGGTTTGTCTTCGGTACGAATGATGTGGATCACTTCGTCGATATTTAAAAACGCAGCTAAGTAACCTTCTAAAATATGTAGACGCTTAAGCACTTTATCTAAACGGTATTGTAAACGACGACGTACCGTGACCATACGGAAGGATAGCCATTCGGTTAAAATGACATTGAGTGGTTTAACCGCAGGCAAGCCATCGATACCGATCATATTCATATTGATGCGATAGGTACGCTCTAGATCGGTACTCGCAAATAGATGGCTCATTAACTGTTCGACATCGATGCGATTAGAGCGGGGAATAATCACTAAGCGGGTTGGATTTTCGTGATCAGATTCGTCACGTAAATCGGCCACCATCGGTAATTTTTTCGCCTGCATTTGTGCGGCGATTTGTTCGAGTATTTTTGCACCACTCACTTGGTGGGGCAATGAGGTCACCACAATATCGCCATCTTCCTGCCCCCATATGCAACGCATACGCAGGCTACCGCGTCCGGTTTCGTACATGGTTTGGATATCTTTTGGCGAGGTAATAATTTCAGCGTCAGTGGGCATATCTGGCGCTAACACAAACTCCATTAACTCGGTCACAGTGGCCTTGGGGTTACTCAACAAATGAATACAGGCGCTCACTACTTCGCGAAGATTATGCGGTGGAATATCCGTCGCCATACCGACGGCAATACCGGTAGTACCATTTAATAATATATTAGGGACTTGTGCGGGAAGCACTTTAGGCTCATCTATGGTGCCATCGAAGTTAGGCGCCCACTCTACTGTGCCCTGCCCTAGCTCACTGAGTAGGACTTCACTATATGCGGTTAAACGTGATTCGGTATAACGCATTGCCGCGAACGACTTAGGATCATCGGGCGAACCCCAGTTCCCCTGACCATCCACTAGCGGGTAACGATAAGAGAAGGGCTGAGCCATTAATACCATGGCTTCGTAAGCAGCCGAGTCACCATGAGGGTGAAACTTACCGATCACATCACCGACGGTACGTGCCGATTTTTTAAATTTGGCGGTGGCTTTTAAACCTAACTCGCTCATGGCATAGACGATTCTGCGCTGTACGGGTTTTAGGCCGTCACCAATATTGGGCAGCGCGCGATCTAAGATCACGTACATAGAATAATCAAGATACGCTTTTTCAGCGTAGTCTTTTAGGGAAATGGTTTCATCAGACTCTGGTGGCTTGACGATATTGCTCATAGTTAACTCTCTTGTACTGCTTGCATTCGATTTATTCTGGTATCTTTGGACGGATATCTCGCTAGAGACTCCTTGCAGATATTATTTTCTATTTTTTGCACATAATCGCATTCATGATAAAGCCAGTGGATTATAGTCATGCTATCCTCCGTTCTACAGCAAGCGCTTTACTTAACGTTATCTACATATAGTGCTGCTGAGCAAGCCATCCTTGCCGACGTGTTACACGCCAAGGCTTGATCGTTATTTGAACGACACGCATTCTTAATTCAGTCACGAAAGAAGGAATATACCATGAAGGCATCCGATCTATTAGTCAAATGTCTCGAAGAAGAAGGCATCGAATATATTTTTGGCGTTCCCGGTGAGGAAAACGCTGACTTTATGATGTCGCTAGAGCAATCTGACCAGATTAGATTTATTCTTACCCGCCACGAACAAGGCGCTGCCTTTATGGCAGAAATTTATGGCCGACTTACCGGTAACCCTGCGGGCTGCTTGGGTACATTAGGCCCGGGCGCAACTAACCTTATTACCGGTGTTGCCGATTCCAATATGGATCGCGCGCCTATGCTGGTACTTACTGGTCAAGGTGCATCCACTCGCTTACATAAAGAATCTCATCAGGTGATGGATGTGGTTGATATGTTTAGCGCAGTGACCAAATGGGCAACCACTATTTGGCACCCGAGTAACATTCCGGAAATCGTTCGTAAGGCCGTTCGTTTAGCACGTTCTGAAAAACCCGGTGCCGTATTGATCGAGCTACCAGAAGATATTGCTAAGTTAGACGCAACGAAAATACCTTTGCCAGTGCGTAAGTTCCGTCGCTCGGTTCCCGACCCAGAGATTCTTCAACAAACCTATGACCGCATTAAAGCGGCTAAAACGCCAATTATTATTGCCGGTAATGGCTGTATTCGTCGTCGTGCTAGCGAGCAGCTACGTATTCTTTGTGAGAAAACCGGCATCGGTGTGATGAGTACGTTTATGGCAAAAGGCTGTGTCGATATGGATGCGGACTACTGCTTATACACTGTTGGTTTAGGTGCGAAAGATATTCCGGTATACGCGATTGAAAAGGCCGATCTGATTATTAGTATTGGTTATGACATGGTTGAATACCATCCTAAACTTTGGAACGACGGTAATAAAACCGAAGTACTCCACATTGATTTTCAGCCAACTGAAATTGATGAAAACTACAATCCAAAAATCGAAGTCGTTGGCGATCTTGCCTATGCGCTTGAGTCACTGAATAAATTAGTGGATGAGCAAGGCGGTTTTGATCACGACTTTAGCAGCCAGAAAAAAATGCGCGCGCTGATGGGTGCTGAGCTTGCACAATATAAGGATGATGCGGGCGAAGGCGCTATCCGCCCACAAAAAGCATTGTGGGATGCCCGTGAAGTATTAGGCCCCAATGATATTTTATTATCTGATGTGGGCGCACACAAAATGTGGATTGCTCGCCATTACCATTGCCACGAGCCAAATACCTGTTTGATTCCTAACGGTTTCTGTTCAATGGGCTTTGCTTTACCGGGTGCTATTTCTGCCAGCTTGGTATTCCCAGAGCGCCGTGTGCTATCGATCTGTGGTGACGGTGGATTTTTAATGAATGTACAGGAAATGGAAACTGCGCGTCGCCTAAATTGCAACATGACTGTTATGGTATGGGAAGATGGCGGTTATGGATTAATTAGCTGGAAGCAAGAAGCTGAATTTGATCGCAGCACCGACCTTGCATTTAATAATCCAGACTGGATGCAGCTTGCTGAATCTTTCGGCTGGAATGGTCACCTTGTTACTGATGCGAGTAATTTACAAGCTGCATTAGAAGCGTCATTTAATGAAAGCGGCCCAAGCCTTGTTGTGATCCCTATTGATTACAACGAAAATAAGTTGCTGACTAAGCGTTTAGGTGAAATGACGACGCCGATCTAATACTTTTATATTTAGGTAGGCCGAAAATAAAAAGCCGCAACATATTATTATGTTGCGGCTTTTTTCTGTGTGCTATTTTATGTGCATTATATCAAGGCAAGGCTGATAAAAAATATTTCGACATCAAGATTCGTCGTAGTTAATACCTGTCGAAAACGCAGCAATTTTACTGATATGTGTATAAGGCAAGCCACTTTGCTGGTGCCATTCATTCATTAGTGCTTGAGCTTTTTTCAAATCGCGTTGGCTGCTTGGGCTATCGGCGATATCAAGCCCTGCGTTTTGCATCGCCAAGACCACATCCCCCGTTAGCATAAAAGCGTCCATGCCCACGTAACGCAAAAAACGTGGGCCGGTTTGCCCACCTAAACGAGAGCCGTGTTTTTTTAGATACAACATTAGACCAACTTGATCATCCGCAGGCCATTCACCAATCAGTTTAGCAAAGCCGCCGTGCTTGCGTGATTCATCATAAACGAAGGCTACGTTTTCACGCACCGCACTAATTTTTTGCCAATGACGAACAATCCGGGTATCAATCATATAACTCTCCCACTGTTCAGGAGAAAGAAAGCTTAACTTCATAATATTAAAATCTAAAAAAGCAGCTTCAAATTGCGGCCATTTTTTTTCGACAACTGACCAACGGAAGCCCGCTTGATTAATGACTTTCGTCATCATGGATAAAAAGCGGTCATCCGGTAAATTTAACAACAGTGATTTTGGCGGTACTGGTGGAAGCAATCTTTTCAAGGCAGCCTTGCCACCTTTGCGCTGCTCTGCTTGGTGTAATATATCGGAAAAAGGTTTCATTACTCTGGCTTTTCTCTAATGTCTCTAATTTTTCTAACGCTTATTGATGTCACAGGGTGTAAAGCTAGGGCGTAATCGTTAATACTTGCCCTACTCTAATCTTTGACGATTTTAATTTATTACGACTTTTTAATACGGTATAAGAGACTTTATATTGCTCTGCGATTTCTGAGAGTGTTTCACCAGACATCACCTTGTGCGTCACCTTTTTATTTTTAGGCTCTGCTCGCCTTTCACTAATCGTTAGTACTTGACCTATACGAATTTTATTACTTTTTAGTTTATTCAACTGTTTAATTTTTACCACACTGACTCGATAACGCTCTCCGATTGTCGACAAGCTTTCACCATTACTGACTTTGTGAGTCACCTTTGTCACACTACCAGAATCAATCACTGCGCCATTCGCCGTAGTCACGGTGGTGGTCGTTATTGATGTCGCAGGCTCTTTTTTAGCGCTGCTCGAAGATTCCGCCACTGAATTATTTACCGGTGCAACAGGGATAATGAGATCACTTTCTTTACTGCCATTTTTCTTCCATGCCACATAAGAAGATGCGGGTGGTTTAGCATAGAAATAATCTTTTATACCTTTAAAAATAGACCTAGCCATTTTTTGGCGATAGCTAGAACTGGCTAATAACTTTTCTTCTTTGGGGTTTGAAATAAAACCAGTTTCGATCAAAATAGAAGGGACATCCGGTGACTTAAGCACTAGGAAGCCCGCTTGCTCTACCTGCTTTTTATGCAGCCTTGCCGTCCCCCCCATTTCTTTAAGGACTTCTTTACCCACTTCCAAACTCGAACCCACGGTAGCGGTCATAGACAGGTCAACCAATACACCGCGCAAGACTTCATCTTTGTCATCTAAGCTTACATCGCCAACGCCCCCAATTAAATCTGCTTCGTTTTCTTGTTGCGCTAAGAATCGTGCAGCTTCACTGGTAGCGCCGCGCCTAGACAGCGCATACACCGATGCACCATTGGCTTGCGGCTTGTTAAACGCATCCGCGTGAACTGAAACAAACAGGTCTGCACGCAACTCTCGTGCTTTATCTCGACGCTTGCGTAACGGGATAAAATAATCGGCGGTGCGAGTGAGCTTTGCAGTAAAGCCTTTTTCGTTATTGATTAATTTGGCGAGTCGCTTAGAAATATCTAATACCACGACCTTTTCTTTGGTTTTCCTCGGGCCTATAGCCCCCGGGTCTTCACCACCATGCCCAGCATCTACCACGACAAGAATGTCTCGCAGTTTTCGTTTTTTAACAAGTACTGTTGTGTTAGTTGCACTTGATGCCGTTTCCGCAGGTGTGTTGTCCGCTACATTATCGACCGTTTTTTTGGTGATGGTGTTTTTATCGTAAAGATCGATCACTAAACGATAAGGTTTGCCTTTGCTGGGCTTTAATAAAAAACTACGGGGCTTTACTTCGGCATTTAAATCAAACACTAGACGTAAGTCTTTTCCGTCTCTTGTGGCTGATCGAATACGTTTGATCAATGATTTTTTTTCTTTGAAAGAGGACTGTTTTAATGAAGCCGTATTTTTAGTATCGCTAATATCAACTACTAAACGATCTGGATTTTGCAAGGCAAACAATTGATATTTTACCGCGCCACTAAGATCCAAAACCACACGCGTATTATCTGGTGCGCGCCAAACACGTAAACTTTCAACAGTGGTGGCGGCAATTGCGTATTGACCGTAGGCACAGAAGAAAAACATGCTACAAAATAAAAACCCTAATCGACATTGCGATAAGCGAATAAGATTAGTAATACGGTGTGGCACGCACGTCTCCTGTTTATTGTTTGTGTACTGTTATTATTAAGATGAGACCTTTGCACGAAAGCCATTTCACCCTCATGCGGCGTTAAAAATGTACTCAATCGGTCATTTA
>AEVK01000214.1 GCA_000209515.2 gamma proteobacterium IMCC1989 | reverse complement strand
TAGCTCAACCCACTGTCCTACACGCACATGGGATGGAATAAAAATATTACCGTAACGTACGCGTTTTAGTCGGCTAACGGTAACACCCTGAGACTCCCATAAACGTCGAACTTCTCGATTACGACCTTCCATCACCACACAATAAAACCACTGATTACGACCTTCACCTGCACCATCAACTACGTCGGTGAATTTAGCCATACCGTCTTCTAACTCTACACCGTCTTTAAGACGTTGCTTCATATCGTTATCTACATCGCCTTGAATACGCGCGAGATATTCACGATCAATAACCGACGATGGGTGCATTAATTTATTCGCCAGTTCACCTTCGTTGGTAAACAATAATAAACCGCTTGTATTAAAATCTAAACGGCCAACAGAGATCCAACGATCACCGCTAATAGGCGGTAAACGGTCATAAACGGTAGGACGACCTTCTGGGTCTGAGCGGGTACAAATCTCACCTTCCGGTTTATTGTAAAGTAGCACCCGAATGCGGCGCTCTTCTGGTTTTTCTAATTTGATACGGCGACCATCAACATCCACTCTATCTTCAGAGTTCACGCGATCACCTAGCGTAGCTAATTCACCATTCACTTTCACTTTACCCTGCTGAATGACTTTTTCCATTTCACGGCGTGAACCTAAACCAGCACGCGCCAATACTTTTTGGAGTTTTTCACCTTCAGGGCCTAACTCTTTTACGTCTGTTACATCTACTTCATCATTCATTTAATGAATCGCCTGCTCATCATTAGAGCTTTTGGTTTCTGTGTTTACTTCTGCTTCTGCTTCTGCTTCTGCTTCTG
>AEVK01000215.1 GCA_000209515.2 gamma proteobacterium IMCC1989 | reverse complement strand
TTTTTTTTAACGTGTCGAGAATTAGCTAAAAAGTATGATTTTTCCCAATAAAATTGCCATTATAAAATGGCTGCTAATTTTGCTTTGTATCAGCCATTTTGTGTATTTGGCCTTGGGCACTGTGTATGGCTGGCTAGGTGCTAATCCAGTAGAAACACTAACGCATGTGACCGGCGAATGGGGCTTGCGCTTGCTGTGGATCAGTTTGGCTATTACGCCTTTGCGCCGTTTGTTTCGTTGGAATGTGTTACAAAACTTTCGCCGCCTATTGGGAGTGTGCAGCTTTGTTTATATTACTGCCCACCTGAGTATTTTTTTGGTGTTTGATCATTTTTTTGATTGGCTTTCTATTATCGATGATATTGTTGAGCGACCTTATATTACCGTCGGTTTTGTGGCTTACGTTTTAATGGTGCCATTGGCAATGACTTCTCTTAACTATTGGCAGAAAAAAATGGGCAAAACTTGGTTTACGCTTCATCGAACTGTTTATGTGGTGGGGGTGTTGGCCGTGGTGCATTATTGGTGGTTAGTCAAAGCTGATGTGTTAGCACCACTGGTATATGCGATAATCTTGTTGATGTTACTGGGTGTTAGAGTCTTTTTTATTTGGCAGAAAAAAATAAAACAGCGAATGAGGTCGAGTTAAGCTAGTATCGAGTTAAGCTATTTTATAAGGGTATAAACATATGACCTCTCAACAGCTGGATGCTGATCCATTCGAGCGCTTTTGTTTAGTGCTTTCTCAAATTCCCGAAGGGCGTGTGTGTAGCTATGGTCGGCTGGCTATATTAGCAGAGCTTGGTGGCCCTCGGCATAGTTGCCAATTGCTAAAGCGTTTACCCAAAGACTCGGCGTTGCCTTGGTTTCGTATTGTGAATTCTCAAGGTAAGCTAGCCGACTTTTCCGGCGCCGCTGTTCAGCGCCAACAGCTGGAAGATGAAGGCATTATATTTACGGCAGCGGGACGCATTCCTAAAAAATATTTCTTGTAAGGCTGGCTCCGTATCGTTCATTCTAATATAAAACTTTTTAACGAGATAAGATTGATGAATCATCTTTGCTCTCTATCGCCTGTCTGTGCCTATGACTAAACCTGTTATCTCTCCTACTATTATCTCTCCGATAAGTGTCGCACGACAGTTGCAGGTGCAGCACGAAGTGCAACGTTACCTCTCGATGGGGGAGTCGTTGTATCAGTGTTCCATGCCAGCTATTCCGGTGTTGTTTGATTTGAAAGGTAAAACCGCAGGCATGTATCGAGTGAAATCCTTACCCACATCCCGCAACGGCTTTTTCTCAAAAAACAACGTCGTTCAAGAGCGCGTCATTCGTTTTAACCCATGGTTGTTTGCTAAATATCCTGAAGACAGTTGGGGTAATACGATTCCCCATGAGGTTGCCCATTACATGACCGATTGTTTGTATGGGATTAAAGCTATTCGCCCGCATGGTAAGGAGTGGGTCGATGTCATGCGGCGTTTGGGAGCCGAGCCTATTGTGAGAGCCAATTATGATTTGTCGGGCATTCCTACAAGGCGCATGGCGAAATACACCTACCGATGCGCTTGTCGAGAAGTGAGTCTAACGGCTTACCGGCATAAAAAAGTGCAAAATGGTCTTCAGCGATCCCGCTGCCGAGACTGCGCGTCAGAGTTGTCATGGGTGGACGGGTGCTAAGCCCGTATTAAACGCTAGTTGATAAAATAACGATGATGGGTGATTGTTCTTGAACTCTCTAAACGACTCTAATACTCTTAGAGTCATTATTTCGTGAAGCTTTTCTAGTTCAAAAGTTTGTTGGTTGGTACAGCATTGCTTTTTGAAAGAAGACTCCCTTTAGCGCAAGCGCCTTCTCTCCTATCATTTAAAAGGAAATCGTTTTGGTTAAATATGCATTTGTCATGACCTGTGGCCTTATTATTGGCGCACTCGCGATCGAATATAAAGATGACTACATAAAAGATATTCCTTTGCCTGTTGCGACTCTCCCAGATGGTGCCATTTACGAAGGTGAATTGCGTAAAGGCTTGTTGTCCGGTTCAGGCCGTCTGGTGTGGCCTAGTGAAGAATATTACGAAGGTGAATTTAAAGAAGGTTTGTTTCATGGCAAGGGGTTGCTGCACACACAGACCTATTTTTATGAAGGGGGTTTTGTCGCTGGTGACATGAGTGGAGAGGGAGCCTTTAACTATCGTAATGGAGACAAGTACGAAGGTGATGTACAGGACGGTTTGCCGCAGGGGCAAGGTGTGTATACCTCAGCGGATGGAGAGATTTACAGCGGCGAGTTTGAAGCGGGTCAATATCATGGGCAAGGTGAATTATTAATGCCTAATGGCAGTCGTTACGAAGGTGGGTTTAAGCAAGGTCTATTTCACGGCGAAGGTGTGTACACGCAAATGCGAGTGGCTGGAGAAAGTGATGATAAAAGTGATGCAAAAAATCAGACAGAAAAAAGCGCCAAAGAGGAAGCAGGAGAAGGGATTGTTGTACAGCAATATACAGGCGTTTTTATTGATAATGAGATGACCGGAGTTGGTACGTGGGTTAGCGGCGATGCAAGTTATGAAGGCGATTTTGTTGGTTATCGCTTTGACGGTAAAGGTATCTATCGCGAAGGGAGCGAAACCTATGAAGGTGAATTTGCAAATGGCCTTTATCATGGAAAAGGTACTTATACCGATGAAGGCGGTGAGCGCTACGAAGGAGAATTCTTAGCGGGTCGATATCATGGTGTGGGTGTACTGACGATGGAAGATGGTGATGTCTATAAAGGTGCGTTTAGCTATGGTAGTAAAGATGGCAAAGGTCAGATAGATTATGCTGAGCCATTAGACGGTATAGCAACAGTAAAAGGTGTGTGGGAGCGAGGGAAGCTCATAGAGGCTGACGATGCACGTTTAGCTGTACCTCCTGCGGCTATT
>AEVK01000216.1 GCA_000209515.2 gamma proteobacterium IMCC1989 | reverse complement strand
GCGATGCCAACAAGGCATACTGCGTGGCGGTGTAGGCGCGGTGTGTAAGGGAGGAAATAAATGAAACAAACGCCACGGTAGCAAAAGAGGCGGTAAAATTATCTACAATAATAGTCGCAGCAAATAGGGTTTTATCGGGGCCTACTAAGGCGATCCATGTAAACATAAGGTTAGTGGCAGCCATCGCAACACCACTAATCAGTAACCCTTTAATAATGCCAAAACGAATATTTAACATGCTAGCGATAAAGGAGAAAACAATAATCACCCACCAACCAATCATTTTTGAATAGATACCAATGTCGGTATTTGAAAAACCCACCTCTTTATAAAATACAATCGACATTCGCCCCAAAAAAGCCTCGCCAATTTTAAAAGAAAATACAAACAATAAAATAATCAGCGCTAACTTCGTGCCATTACGTTGAAAAAACTCAAGTAATGGCGCAAGTATAGTTTGTCTAATATGTTGCAGCATGCCGCCTACCCGCTGCCGAGCCACCTGACGCACTATCGCAGGTTCATTAATCCAATAAATAAACATCATACTGGCGATAATAAATACCGACATCACCAAATACACATGCTGCCATTCTATTCCCGCACGATCGGACAAAATTAAGGCCAAAGCACCGGGCAACGAATACCCTGTCCACCAACCGCTTGTCGCCATTGCGGCGGCGGCAGGTACTTTATTGGTCTCCTCTTCTGCGAGAGTTTCAATTCGATAAGCATCTATCGCAACATCTTGGGTTGCCGATGCGATAGCGATAAGCAAAGCTAACGCGCTAGTCATCACCAAGCTCATAGCCGGATTCGTAAACGCGATGCACAGTACACAAACTAGCATCACTATTTGCATTGCCATTATCCAACTACGCCGCCGCCCCAGCTTTGCTAGCAAAGGAACTTTATAGGCATCTAATAGCGGCGCCCATACAAAATTAAAGGCATATACGATAAATACAGATCCAAAAAAACCAATGGCCGAACGTGTTAACCCCGCTTCTTGCAACCATGCAGTCATGGCTGAACCAATCAACACCCAAGGAAAGCCACTTAATGCGCCTAAGCAAAAAATGACCAACAAGCGCTTGTCGCGATATAAATTTAGGTATTGAAGAAAGGTCATTTGTTAGGCGTTATCATTATATTTATTGTGAATTTTAGTAAGGGGGCATTGTATAAGTTGATGCCAAATTAACTGTACAGGCATCAACTGTGATCAAAACCGAATGGAGGAAACACAAACAGAAAAAGGTCGCATAGCTAATCCCGAAAGTTGGTATATTGCAATGGCATTTCTAAATCCTCTTCACGCAGCATCGCCATAACGCTCTGTAGATCATCGCGCTTTTTACCCGTCACGCGAACTTGATCACCTTGAATTTGCGATTGCACTTTTAGTTTTTTTTCTTTGATAAGCTTCACAATTTTTTTCGCTAACAACGATTCCAAACCATTGCGAACCGTCACTTCTTGTTTTACTTGCTTACCAAGAGGCGTAAAGTCGGCGACATCTAAGCATTTAATGTCTAATTTATTTTTGATCATTGTCGATTGCAAAATATCGAGCATTTGCTGCAACTGAAAATCAACATTCGCCCACATGGTCACAACAAAGTCATTGCGCTCAAACTTAGCATCCACGCCTCGAAAATCAAAACGCGTATCCAACAATCTATTGGCTTGATCAACCGTATTGGTTAATACATGCTTATCTACTTCGGAAACAATATCAAACGCAGGCATTATAGGGCTCCTCTTCTGTTATTTTTACATGTGGTTCACTGCTTGTATTACAGTACTTTTATTACAAACATTTTATTCCGGTACTGGTATTACTGTTTTTGCTTAATCACTTTTATTGTTTCAGCAACTGCTGAAAACGTGGCCAATCAAACGATTCGCCCGGATCCGTTTTACGCCCCGGCGCGATGTCGCTATGCCCCACAATCGTATCAAGCATTATGGCTGGATACTCTTCCATCAAACAACTACTCACCTGCGCTAGCACGGTATATTGCTCGTCGGTATAGGCGATGGTATCGGCACCTTCCAGCTCAATGCCAACAGAAAAGTCATTGCAGTTGTCACGACCACGGAAACAAGACCGTCCAGCATGCCAAGCACGTTGATCAAAGGGCACGAATTGTATCACTTCTCCCGTGCGGGTGATCAGCAAATGCGCCGATACCGTCATCTCAGCAATCTCAGCAAAGTAAGGATGAACCGTCGCATCCAGCTGATTAGTAAAAAACTGCTCTATATAGCCATTTTCAAATTGCTCTGGTGGCAAGCTAATATTGTGGATAACCAATAAACTAATCGACGTATCGACTGGCCGAGTATTCATATTGGGTGACGGTACTCGACGCGCAGAAGACAGCCAACCTTGCTGAATATTAATAGAGGGCTTCATATAGAAGGATATTTCATAGAAAGAGATTTCATGGAAGAAGAGCTCATAGAGAAAGGGTTTTTATCAGGAGAGCTCATATTATCGATGGAGCTAATAGAATATACTCTAGTCAATGGGTATGATAACCAGTAAACCGACGACTGAAAAGCGAGCCATGCAAGAAGACAATCACGATACGACCCAAGCCATAGGTAAAACCATGATGATTATTGCATGGATCATCGCTCTTGGCCTGCTGGTTGCTTTTTTTACCTACTGGGAATCGAACGCCTACAACCCCAATCAAACACCTAACAGCCTGCAATCCAGTACCGAAAATATAGTCGTATTACAGCGTAATCGTTATCACCATTATGTCACGCAAGGTGCGATTAATACCACAGAAGTGACGTTCTTACTCGATACGGGCGCGACCGACGTGGTAATTCCCGAACATATCGCCAATGACTTAGGCTTACCAAAAGGCAATCGCCAGCAAGCACTCACCGCCAATGGCGTTATCACCGTTTACGATACTCGACTTGCGCAGCTCACTATTGGAGACATCACACTCAGTAAGGTAAACGCCAGCATTAATCCCGCCATGAAAACCGATGAAATTTTACTGGGTATGAGCGCACTAAAGAATATTGAATTTACCCAACGGGGTGATCAACTGACATTGAAGCAGTATCGTTAATTCGCCCCAATCAGAAAAACTGCTAGCAAAAGTAGCTAGCAACTAGCAGCACCTATATAATCACGCCAAAATATACGCATGGGTGCGACGAACACACCCCTGCCCACCGCCTTTTGGATTCATCACTATGTCTAACGCTATCACCACCTCTCTCCAAAACGATATTACACGCGCTGTTACAGAGGCATTAAAAGAAGATGTGGGTAGCGGAGATATTACTGCCGAGCTAATACCAGCAACGCAAACTGCACAAGCGACCATTATCACGAGAGAAGATTGCGTGATGGCGGGGCAAGCGTGGGTTAACGAAGTTTTTGCCCAATTAGACAATACCGTACTCATCACATGGCACGCCAACGATGGTGATCATGTCACTGCCAACGCGACATTATTCACCCTAACCGGCTCTGCACGCAGCTTGCTCACAGGCGAACGAGCAGCGTTAAATTTTTTACAATTATTGTCCGGCGTAGCCACCACCAGCCAACACTACGCTGACCAAGTCAAACACACTCAAGTGACACTACTAGACACCCGCAAAACCATCCCCGGTTTACGCACCGCACAAAAATATGCAGTTACCTGTGGCAGCTGCCAAAACCATCGCATGGGACTATTTGATGCTTTCTTAATCAAAGAAAACCACATTGCCGCTTGTGGTGGAATTACCCAAGCGATACAAACCGCAAAGAACAATCACCCTAACAAACCTGTAGAGGTAGAAACCGAAAGCCTAGAAGAATTTAAAGAAGCACTAAGCGCTAACGCCGACATTATTATGCTGGATAATTTTTCTTTAGAGGATATGCGCACTGCGGTGGCTTTTAATAAAGACAATGGCAGCAAAGCCAAACTAGAAGCGTCTGGTGGAATTACGCAAGAAACGCTAGTAAAAATCGCCGAAACCGGCGTGAATTATATTTCTATTGGCGCGTTGACTAAGGATTGTAAAGCGGTGGATTTATCGATGCGGCTTGCTTAATTTGTAAAGAGCTCTCCATAAACCTCTCGATTGGCAACATGGTACATGTCTTCACCAAATAATCGCTTAACAACACCTAACACTCTTTCAGCCTCTTCATGTCGATTATTTAAATGGCAGGCTTTCGCATATTTACTGAGATAGTAAGGAGAAGCAAAACGGTGGGACACTTTCTTCATCCACTCTATATCTTCATCACTCATACCTTCTACTGCTTTTGCACGACCGAAATTAAGATGTTCTTGGTACTGAGTTAACAGAACAATATCGTCAGTTTTTTCATTGATTTCATCCCTTTCGAAAAAACCATTTAATTCCACTTCTAAATTATAGTGTTCTTTTTGGATGATTTTATAATCGTTAAACATAACAACCAATAGAACAATAGCCGCTATCGCTATAGGAATATTCAAAATTGATGGGTAAGTACACAGTCCCTTATTTACTGTCAGCTTTCCCTTTCTTTTGGTATCCATTAAGCCAACTAAAAAAGCGAGAGGGAATAAGAAGTAACTATAATGCAATGGCAATTCCAGCATCGCATGGCTGAACAAAGCGCCCACTATTGCCAGAATCACCCAACCTTCTACGGTTTTACACGCGATAAAAGCTTGCCACGCAAGAAAAACTATACATAATGACAACATCAAACCCAGTATAGGCCCGTTATAAAGCAATAAATCTAAAAATAAGTTATGGCTATGTCTAAAATAAGTAACGCTGTCCAATGGGCTATCGAGTAATATTTGCGCAACACTTATTTGATTCCAACCATAACCCCACACAGGGCCATCAACAACCGCTTTAATCGATTCATACCAAATAGACAGCCTTGCTTTATCATAAACAACCACCTCCCTAATTCCGCTATCCTCCATCACTGAAAGCGATTGTTTAATATACGATAGAATTAAAAAGCAAACACAATACGACAAAAAAACCCAAGCCAAATCTGTATAAGTTTTTTTAAAATGAATATATTTACATCGGGAACTATAGAAAAAAACAAGTAGTATACCCACTACAAATACTGTACGTGACTGCGCTAAAACCAAACCAATCGCAATCAAAAACACCCAACAGTAATACACTTTTCGAGAGAAAAACTGTTTTTCAAATAGGTACCAGCCACTCAAAAAAGATATTATTAACACACTTGAAAAATTATTAGGTTGAAACAAATTACCGTAAGCCCGCTGGCTACCGTTAGGCAGAGAAGATAAAAAATTACTGAAAAAACCGGTATTAAAAAACTGATGCAAAGCAAAACACACATTAATAAAGCTGAGCACAAAAAACACTGTAGCAAAGTTCATCAGCACAGCATCGCGCTGTTTGAGCAACACCACATTCTGGCCACAGGAAATGGCAATAACAAAACCCAGCAAATAACAAGAAACGAGCAACCCATCTCCCCAAAAAGCAATAATACCTGTAAAGAATTGTATTATAGGTATCAACACAACGAGCAATAACACACCCACCATATAACTTACATACCATTCCCTACTTTCCAATATGATCACTAGAACAATCAACAGCAATATAACAAAAACTAAATATTCGTGATAAAAGGAGATCCAAGGAAAGACAGCAATAGGTAAAATATAAGTGGATAACAATAAAATACTCGCAATAAGCATCGTATATTTTTTGAGTGTTCGCTTGAGACTTAGCATTTTATATTTAATACAAGAGAAGGGATGGAGAGGGGATTTTAGCATCATGCTATGCACCTAACATTCTTTTAACTACCTCAAGGTATCTAATTTTATTCTTATAGCGGTATAGATTTTATTTTTATAAGTTTAACATACAGTCCAAAACCACATCACCGGATTCAATAAAAACAGCGCCTGACTTATCGCAAGTTAATCATCACATTATTTTTACTACAAAAAAAGCGCATACATGTATCACATGTATGCGCTTTTTCACTTCAAACAGACAGCGTCTGCCATACTATACTATCAAGAGCAATTCCCAGGTAAACCACCTAAACTATCAGCTTCAGCGGTCGTAAGTGCAGTAGTAGTTCCATCCAAATCAATATCACAAGTCCAGCCTGCAGCAGTGCGACTAAGTTTAATATCCACAGCATCATTAATAGAAGATAGAACCCCTGTTGTTGCAACAATATGATTACTAGTGGCTGAGCTTGCAGCTATTACTATAACACCACTATTACCTGTACAAGCCGAGGGAGTCACACCCAAGCTAGCTGCAGTAGTGCCTGCAGTAACACCAGCTCCATTAGTATGTACCGTTTGGTCATACATAGTTCTAATACTGGTCGCCTCTTTGTAGCACGCCGCCAATTCAGATTGCGCCGTGTAAGCGGCATATTGAGGTAACGCCACAGACGCCAAAATACCAACAATCGCAACCACGATCATTAACTCGATTAATGTAAAACCTTTTTGATTTGATTTCATAATATTTACCTTTTGGTTAAATTGTATATGTTATTACTTATTGTATTTTCTAACACTCTAGACATATTCACTTATCATGCCAACACACCGGACGTACTATATCCCTCTAATTCTGTAGCAATACACATAGCAATTATCGAAATGCATCCCCCAAGAAAACCAAAGAAGCACAGAAGTGACATTATTCGTCACCAAACAACCATTATAGACAGCAATGACGGCTATCCCGAACCACCACACTAAAATCACCATCAATGCTGCGGATACCTTATTCCATACCAATCACTTAATATTTCCAATAAAACGCTGGCTACTCATGGTATTGATTGCAGAATATCAGAGTAAACATTGATTTATCGCTTACTGTGCGACAGAATTGGCGGATGCGCAATAAGGCAAGTTAAAAATATGAACACACATACTTTCAGTGGTTTAGCGAAGCGTTTGATTCATGAGAAGCTTCTCGACCCAGAGTCAACAGAAGAGCACTTGGTCACAAGCAAACGCAATGGCATTAGTTTTGTCAACCATTTGGTTAAAGAGTCTATTGTAAACGCACTAACAATCGCTTTAATTACATCGGAAGAGTTTGGCACACCGCTGTATAACTTAGCCGCTCATGATCTGAGCACAATTCCCAAAGACCTCGTAGACAACAAGCTCGTTAGTCAATATCAGGCACTTCCCCTTTTTAAGCGAGGTAATCGCCTATTTTTAGCAGTGACTGACCCCACTAATTTGCAAGCCTTAGATGACATTAAATTTAATACCGGCTTAACTACCGATCCCATTCTAGTGGAAGCGGACAAATTAGAAGCCGCAATTGAGAAATTTTTAACCTCTCAAGAAGAAAGTTTGGGGGATACATTAGGCGGGTTAGATGATGAAGAAGGCCTCAACGACCTTGATGTAGACAATACCGAAAAAAAAGAAAGCGAGGAAAATAACGAGGCGGACGAAGCGCCTATTGTTAAATTTATTAATAAAATTTTACTCGAAGCTATTCGTCAAGGTGCATCGGATATTCACTTTGAACCTTATGAAAAAAGTTATCGCATTCGTTTTCGCACCGATGGTGTACTTAACGAGATCCAAAAGCCGCCATCTAATCTCGCTACGCGTTTAGCTGCGCGCTTAAAAGTCATGTCACAAATGGACATTTCGGAACGTCGAATTCCGCAAGATGGCCGTATTAAGTTAAATATATCCCGTAGCAAATCCATTGATTTTCGTGTTAATACATTACCCACATTATTCGGCGAAAAAATTGTTTTGCGGATTTTAGATTCAGCTTCTGCCAAAATGGGTATTGATGCTTTAGGCTATGAAGACGAACAAAAAAAGTTGTTTATGGAGGCCTTGAATCAGCCACAAGGAATGATCTTGGTTACCGGACCAACAGGAAGTGGTAAAACCGTTTCGTTATATACAGGTTTAAACATACTGAATACTAGCGAGCGTAATATTTCTACTGCCGAAGACCCCGTTGAAATTAACTTGGAAGGTATTAATCAAGTACAGGTTAATAACAGAGTAGGACTCACTTTTGCTGAATCACTCCGTTCATTTTTACGTCAAGACCCCGATATCGTGATGGTCGGGGAAATACGAGATTTAGAAACGGCAGAAATTTCCATCAAAGCGGCACAAACAGGACACTTAGTACTATCGACCTTACATACCAATAGCGCTGCTGAAACACTGACCCGTTTACTCAATATGGGAGTTCCTACTTTTAATGTGGCAACAACGGTCAGTTTAATTATTGCTCAACGCCTGGCTCGTCGACTATGCAATCACTGCCGCACACCGATGGATGCATTACCTGAAGAGGTCATGAAAGAAGAGGGACTTACCGAGCAAAAAACAGGGATCCCTCGTTCAGAGTGGCAATTATTTACAGCCAAAGGCTGTTCCAAGTGCCATCGAGGCTATAAAGGTCGAGTAGGCGTTTATGAAGTCGTTCGTATTACACCTCAAATATCACACCTTATCATGGAAGGTGGTAATTCATTAGATATTGCCAAACAAGCACAAGAGGAGGGATTTTATAATTTACGCATTGCAGCCCTGCGTAAAGTGCTAATGGGGCTAACCAGTTTAGAAGAGGCAAACCGTATCACAAAAGATTAATAAGCGATTGTGGTATAGTACATAGAATAATAATTAACATTTCATTGACACATACCGGTACTTTTGATCATGGCGACTCCTCAGTCTACTGTTTTTCTTTATAAAGGCACTAATCGCAAAGGACAAAAAGTCGAGGGCGAGATTTCAAGCACATCGCAAGCCCTAGTTAAAGCCCAGCTCACCAAACAAGGTATCCGACCAAAGGTAGTACGTAAAAAACCAAAGCCGCTTTTTGGTGGTGGTGGCAAAAAAATCAAACCAATGGATATCGCTACATTTACACGCCAGTTAGCAACCATGGTAAAAGCAGGTGTACCGCTAGTACAAAGCTTTGATATCGTTGCTGACGGATCGGATAATCCTAATATGAAGGAGTTAATCTTATCGATTCGTACGGATGTAGCCTCTGGTACCAGCTTTGCGGCAACGTTAAAAAAGCACCCCAAATATTTTGATGAATTATTTTGCAATTTAATAGCAGCTGGTGAACAATCTGGCGCACTTGAAACTTTACTAGACCGACTAGCGGTATATAAAGAAAAAACGGAAATACTAAAAGCGAAAATAAAAAAAGCACTCACCTACCCTATTGCAATTGTACTTATCTCTCTCGTCGTAACAGGTATACTGTTAATAAAAGTTGTGCCTCAGTTTGAAAGTACTTTTAGCAGTTTTGGAGCAGACCTACCCGCTTTCACCTTGCTTGTATTAAACCTTTCCGAGTTCACTCAGGAATATTGGTGGATAATTATCGCGGCTATCGTTGGTTTTGTATTTTTGTTTAAACGCTTATACAACAGCTCGCCGGGGGTGCGGAAAGCAATGGACCGCCATCTGTTAAAACTGCCTGTAGTGGGTACTATTATGTATAACTCTATTCTGGCACGATATGCTAGAACACTAGCAACGACGTTTGCTGCAGGTGTTCCCCTAATTAACGCGTTAGAATCTGTAGCAGGCTCTACTGGCAATATCATTTATGAAGAAGGTGTTTTGTCTATTCGCGACGAGGTTGCTACTGGCATTCAATTAAACTCATCTATGCGGGCATCGGGCTTATTCCCTAGTATGATGCTGCAGTTAACCGCTATTGGTGAAGAATCTGGAGCATTAGATGAGATGCTTGAGAAAGCAGCAACTTATCACGAAGACATTGTTGATAATACTGTAGACAACCTAGCTTCTCTTATTGAACCACTCATCATGGTGGTACTAGGGGTATTGGTAGGCGGGCTACTTATTGCTATGTACTTACCTATATTCCAAATCGGTCAAGCCGTTTAACTTAAGACCTATCTTATTCATAAAAAAAGAGAACGTATATTGGAAAGTATTAGTTTTTTATTCTCACAGGTGTCACTTTTGCCAAGCATATACTACCCGCTAACCTTATTGGTAGGGCTATTGGTCGGCAGCTTTTTAAACGTAGTGATTTTCCGCATTCCTAAAATGATGGAGCAGGAATTTCGTAGTGAGTGCTGTGATTTTTTAACGATTAATGACGAAAAAATCAAACAGTCTAAAGATAAAAAAATCACCTTGTCTACACCCAATTCCACTTGCCCATCGTGCCAGACACCGATAAAGCCTTGGCATAACATACCCGTTATCAGCTATCTTTTTTTACGTGGTAAATGTGCTAACTGTAAAACACATATTAGTGTTCGATACCCCATTGTTGAAGCAGCCACTGGCTTACTAAGCCTACTTACCATTTATTTACTTGGCTTTAATAGCGCAGGTTTGGTTGCTCTAGTATTGTTGTGGTCGCTTATTTGTCTAACCATGATTGACATCGACACTCAGCTTTTACCTGACAGTATTACTCTGCCTTTATTATGGCTTGGCTTAATTGCGAACTACTTTGGCTTATATACCAGTTTAGAAGATGCGCTATTAGGCGCTATTTTTGGCTATCTTTCTTTATGGTCTGTCTTTTGGTTATTTAAAATCATTACTGGCAAGGAAGGAATGGGCTACGGTGATTTTAAGTTGCTTGCTGCGTTAGGCGCGTGGATGGGGTGGCAATTTCTACCATTAATTATTCTGCTGTCGTCACTAGTGGGGGCGGTTATTGGTATTGCAGGTATTATTATTTTAGGACGCAATAAAAACATCCCTATTCCATTTGGCCCTTATTTAGCTATTGCTGGATGGATTGCTTTTATCTGGGGCGAACGTATTATTGATTTCTATTTCCAATTTATTGGTTTAACTGCATAAACTCGCACTAACTATGACGTTTATTTTAGGCATTACCGGCGGCATTGCTAGCGGAAAAACAACCGCTACAAAAACATTAGAATCTTTAGGTGTTGAGATTGTCGATGCGGATATTGTTGCTCGATATGTAGTTTCAAATGACTCTTCAAATAATTCTAGCGCGCTAGCTAAAATCGTCGACCACTTTGGCTCAGCTATTCTATTGGCATCTGGTGAACTGGATCGAACTCGCTTAAGAGATATTATTTTTTCTGACCTAACCGAAAAGCGCTGGTTAGAAAATCTACTCCACCCTATTGTGAGAAAGCAGATTATCCAACAGCTATCAGCGATTAAATCACCTTACGGTGTACTCTCGTCCCCACTACTCTTTGAAAAAGAACAACAAGAGTTGGTGAATCGTACCTTAGTGATTGACGTGCCTATAGAGGCACAAAACACGCGAGCCACGCTACGAGATAACGTGAATCAACAACAAATAAGCCGTATTATGGATACACAGCTCTCAAGAGAAGAGCGTAATAAAAAAGCAGATGACATTATTAGCAACACGGGTAACATTGAAGAACTGCAAGAAAAAATAACTGTTTACCACAACCGTTTATTAAATAAAATTAGAGCACTATGACAACAGAATTATCCTGCCCTCAATGCCGAAAAAAAGTATTGTGGAGTGACGAATACCCTAACCGACCTTTTTGCAGCAAACGCTGCCAACTAATTGATTTAGGTGAATGGGCAAATGAAAGCTTTTCTATACCCGTGAGCGACGACAATAACAATGATGATAATTGGGAATAGAACACACTAGATATCAAGCTTTTTGATTCGTTCAATAATCTCTCCATTGGCTTCTGGGAACGCGTAATTATCTAAGTCATTTATATTGACCCAAGCAATTTTCTGATTCTCTTTCCCTCTAGCCTTACCTTCATATGCAACACACAAGCTATTTGATGATGCACTTGGCTGACGGCTTAGCCATACATCTAAAAATACATGTTTATCGCCATAGTCATGTTTAATTTGCTGTAAAGGCACGGCATTAAGAATACGAAGATCGACTTCTTCTGCAAACTCACGAACCAGCGCATCAAAGACAGGCTCACCCGGCTCAACTTTCCCTCCTGGAAACTCCCACAGTCCGCCTTGGTGTTGATTGTGAGCGCGCTTGGCGATGAGAACTTGCCCCATTTCATTTATGACAACACCCACAGCCACATGAATTATTTTTACTGTCATATGTATTTACGTCCCATATAATTGCGCTCTATATAACTACGTCCTATATAATTACGCACTATATAGCTACGTCCTATATTCGGCATTGATGGTGACATATTCGTGTGACAAATCAGTTGTCCAAATCGTTTCTGCAGCATCACCTCTGCCCAAGCAAACACGCAATGTGATTTCATTTTGGTTCATCACCTCTTGGCCTGCCGCCTCACGATAACTATCAGCACGACCACCATTTTCGACGATAAGCACATCATCAAGATAGACTCGAATATTATCTACATTAAGAGACTCTATTCCTGCATAGCCAATAGCAGCAACAATACGCCCCCAATTAGGATCTGATGCAAAGCACGCGGTTTTAACTAGTGGAGAATGGGCGATGGCATACGCTACCTGCAAACACTCATTGGCAGTTGCGCCCTCTTCCACCTGCACAGAAATAAACTTTGTCGCACCCTCACCATCTCTGACAATAGCTTGCGCTAGTGTTTTATACACGCTGTTGACAGCCTTTTCTAATAAGCGAAAAAGATCGCTATTGCTATCGTCAACAACACATGTTGTTTCGCCCGCGGCAACTAAGATGCAGCTATCGTTTGTTGAGGTATCTCCATCAATAGTAATGCGATTAAACGATTGGTTCGCTGCATTAAACGATAATACATCTAGCACATCCTGCTTGACGGTCGCATTCGTCGCAATAAACCCCAGCATAGTTGCCATATTGGGATTAATCATACCGGCGCCTTTGGATATGCCATTAACCACAATGGTTTCACCCTGATAATTAAAAGTGCTGCTGGCACCTTTGGGACAAGTATCGGTGGTCATAATACTGTTAGCCGCTAGCGGCCAATGGGATTTATCCAAGCCAGATAACAGTGCAGGAATGGCATTAATAATTTTGTCGGCAGGTAATGGCTCACCAATGACACCCGTTGAAAATGGTAGCACTTGTTGGTGAGCAAGGTGCGTAACGCTGGAGCTAGCCTCAATCGCCTTACAGCAATCTAATGCTGCCGTTATACCTTGCTCCCCAGTACATGCATTAGCGTTACCCGAGTTCACCAGTATATAACGTGGATGCTGAGTAATATGTTGCTTACACACCATCACTGGCGCGGCACAAAACGCATTTTGAGTGAATACACCAGCAACGGTTGCACCAGCAGGTAACTCCATCAACATAAGATCTAATTGATTAGTTTTTTTAATCCCCGCACTGACTGCATTCAACCTAATAGTTGATATTGCTGGCATATCAGGAAAAGCCACACTGCCTACTGTCATTTATTCTATCTCTTTATTGATTAATGTACTCACTCACTATTATGTCTGCTAATTACAATGAGAATGGCAACGTTAAAATAGCGTTGCCTTAGAGCTTACCGTGGCACTGTTTGTATTTTTTACCAGAGCCACATGGGCACGGCTCATTTCTACCTACTTTTTTATCTTGGCGAACAAAGGTATTTTCATCTTTTTCTGGCTCTTCATTACCGCTGGTTAATTGAGCTGAATCGGCATGGACCATTTTCATTTCTGCTTCCATTTTACGACGTCGCTCAGCTTCCATTGCAGCCATTTGTTCTTCAGAAACCGGCTCGACGCGAGCAACAATACGAATAGTTTCTTCTTTGATCGTTTGCAGCATAGATTGAAAAAGCTCGAATGATTCACGCTTATATTCTTGCTTAGGATTTTTTTGTGCATAAGCACGCAAACCAATTCCTTGACGCAAATGATCCATATTTAACAAATGGTCTTTCCACTGCATGTCGAGTACTTGCAACATCACTTGTTTTTCTATTTCAACCAAGCTGTCACTAAGTCGCTCACATTTATCATCATAGGTTTGCTGAACTACGCTGATGACTTTATCTCTTAGCGTTTCTTCGTGCAAAGATGAGTCAGAATCTAACCAGTCTTGTATCGGCGCAGGCGTATTAAATTCATTTTCTATATATTGCTGTAGGCCATCTATGTCCCACTGCTCTTCCATACTCTGAGGTGGAATAAAGCCACTGTAAATATCGTTAACCACGTCACGGCGAATATGAGTAATCACATCGCGAATAGAATCGGCTTCTAAAATTTCGTTACGTTGATTATAGATAACTTGGCGCTGATCATTCGATACATCATCAAACTCTAACAATTGTTTTCGAATATCAAAGTTACGACCTTCTACTTTTCGCTGGGCTTTTTCAATGGCATTGGAAACCATGCGATGTTCAATCGCTTCCCCTTTTTCCATCCCTAAAGCTTGCATAAAATTACGCACGCGATCGGAGGCAAAAATACGCATCAAGTTATCTTCCATTGAAAGATAAAAACGCGATAAACCCGGATCACCTTGTCGGCCGGCGCGACCACGTAGCTGGTTATCAATACGTCTCGACTCATGACGCTCAGTACCAAGGATATGCAAACCGCCTGCGGCCATCACCATATCGTGACGCTTTTTCCATTCCGCTTTTAAATCGCTAATATGTTTCTCTGTTGCACCTTCACCTAAATTAGCTAGCTCAACTTCGAGATTACCACCCAGAACAATATCAGTACCTCGACCCGCCATATTAGTAGCAATAGTCACGGCTCCTGGCAAACCGGCTTGCGCAATAATCTCTGCTTCTTTTTCGTGAAATTTCGCATTAAGTACATTATGCGCAAGCTTATCTTTATCAAGCCGTTTAGAAAGCGCTTCTGATGATTCGACCGAGGCAGTACCCACCAAAATAGGTGCATTATTTTTTTGATATTTTTTGATATCCTCAACAATTGCGTCGTATTTTTCGTCGATCGTTAAATAAACTAAGTCATTAAGATCTTGGCGCTGAATATTTCTATTCGTCGGAATCACGACGACGTCTAAGCTATAAATTTGACGAAATTCAAATGCTTCGGTGTCTGCTGTACCCGTCATTCCAGATAAAGTGGGATACAATCTGAAATAATTTTGGAAGGTGGTTGAGGCCATTGTTTGCGATTCGTTTTGAATCGACAACGCCTCTTTCGCTTCAATCGCTTGGTGCAAACCTTCGGATAAACGTCGCCCCGGCATAGTACGACCAGTATGCTCATCAATTAATAAGACTTCGCCGTCTTCTACAATATAATCAACATCTTTTTGGAACATAGAATGGGCTTTCAATGCAGAATGCACATGGTGCAATAGGCTTAGGTTGGTCGCCGCATATAAGCTCTGATCTTGCTCTAGTAAACCTGCCTTAGTGAGCAACTCTTCAATACGCTGATGACCACGTTCGGTTAATTCTACTTGGCGTTGTTTTTCTTCTATAGTGAAGTCGGCATTTTCGTCAATAACTTCATCTTTTTCGCCACCAATCGCTACTCCTTTTAAGTTAGGAATAATGCCATTCATCGTGCGATACAATTCTGCGTTATTATCTACTTGACCGGAAATAATAAGCGGGGTGCGAGCTTCATCAATAAGGATTGAATCAACTTCATCAATAATGGCAAAGTGTAAAGGACGTTGAACACGATCTTCTTTACCCAACGCCATATTGTCACGCAGGTAATCAAAACCGAATTCATTATTCGTACCATAAGTTACATCGGCTTGGTAAGCAGCCTGCTTATCCGCGTTTTCTTGCATCGAATAAATAACGCCAACACTCATACCTAGAAATTCATAAATAGGCGTCATCCATTTAGCATCACGGCTAGCAAGATAGTCATTCACGGTAACGATGTGCACATTACCGGACAATGCATGTAAATAGGCTGGCAAAGTGGACACTAAGGTTTTACCTTCACCGGTACGCATTTCTGCAATTCGCCCTTCGTGTAGAGTCATTCCACCGATTAACTGCACATCAAAATGTCGTAAACCCAATGTACGCTTAGAAGCTTCTCGCACTACAGCAAAAGCTTCAGCCATTAAACTTTCGAGGGTTTCGCCATCAGCCAAGCGCTGCCTAAACTCCACCGTTTTTGCTTTTAACTGCTCATCATCAAGCGCAGCAATTGTATCTTCTAGGCCGTTCACCTTATCGACCAGTTTGCCCATACGCTTGAGCTCACGTTTATTTTTAGAGCCAAAAACAGTGCGAATTAATTTATTTAACATAGATTACCTAGATTATTATTGTTAGAGCGGCTTGTCGCTCAAGTTCATATCAGAAACAGACAGTGAATGTCTTAATGGGGGTTAATATTTAAAAAAACAAATATTTTACGACAGCTTTAGCAATTTATAAGAAACAGCCGTGTTGAGAGCTATTAAACGAGCACTTATTAAGAACTCATAAAGTACTAAAGAGGAGGAGATAAGGTAAGTTATCAACCGCCTACCGATTAAGAATTATCGGTGGGTACGATTAATATAAGCAGCCGGGTCCACAGGGCGGCCATATTTGTACACTTCGAAATGTACATGCGGGCCTGTTGAGCGACCAGTACTGCCCATTAAGGCAATGACCTGACCTTTTTTAACAACATCCCCGACTTTGGCAAAATTTTTCTTATTATGTGCGTAACGCGTCTGAAAGCCGTTACCATGATTAATCTTAATCATGCCACCGTAGCCGTTACGCTCACCGGATTCAATAACAACGCCGGACGCTACCGCAACAATCTCTGAACCTTGCTTACCCGCGAAATCAACACCGCTATGCCATGCTACTTTACCCGTGAAAGGGTCAGTGCGTCGGCCATAACGTGAAGACATCCAACCTTTTAATACTGGGCGACCGGCAACAAAGACATCGTCTTGTAGGCTACGATCTGCCATCAAGGATTCGAGCGTCTCTAATTGCTGCTCACGATCATTTATTTGTTCTGCGAGTTCATTAATAATATTAATAAATTTAGGGGGCGTATGAGACTCACCCAAGGCGTCTGTTTCAGGGCCACCAACAGCTGGGGATTGGTTGAAATCAAATTCGCCATTATCCAAGTTTGCCATACTCGTAAGGCGCTCACCAAGAGCATCAATCCTCACCAACCGACCTTGTAATTCAGCTAACCGTAATGTCATCGCTGATAGTGTGGCTACTGATTCTTGCTTAATTGCTTCAATATCTTGCTGTTGGTCGACTAATGCTTCTTCCCAAGCCTGACTAGCCGTGTCAGTCATGACACCGTCAGCTGCAATCTTATTAGACTCATGGCCTATATAGATCCCAGCCCCCAAAGGTAAGCCTAGAAAACAAAGCGACAATAACGCACGCGTCCATCCAGCAAGAGTAAACTGTCGCGTTTTGCCTTTATTGTTAACAAGAATGATTTTCACTATATCTACGCTACATCTCTATATTGCTATTTGTATTTGCTTACTGCGCTGCCACTTAGTGACAGTTACACACGCTTATCTTACTATTTATCCTGCTATTGACCTTCTACTATCTATTATAGAAGAATTTTTAATACTATCTAACTAATCCTAGCTAACGCTAACAATTAGTACTTACTAGTTAACTTAACGGCTTCGCCGACGATATCTTGAATTGATGCAGAGCGAAAGCAGGTAAATATAGCGCATTTTATGCACAAAAAAAAGCCTACAAGAGCTAGACATTACCCTTATAGGACTCATTGTTCTGACATTAGAACGGCTTAAAAGCAGAAAAGGTGCGTATTAAACTGTCAAAATTGGCTTGGCATAGGAAATAGGGGCTTCAGTCTCATCTTCGAAAGTCACTACTTCCCAAGCATCGGGCTGAGATATAAGCTTTCTAAGTGATTTATTATTTAATGCGTGACCTGATTTGTGGGCGCAAAACTCACCTATAAGGCTATTACCTAGCAGATATAAGTCACCAATGGCATCTAACACCTTATGCTTCACAAATTCATCTTCATAACGGAGACCATCTTCGTTGAGTACACGAAAGTCATCAACAACTATCGCATTGTCCATGCTGCCACCTTTGGCTAAGCCTTGTGAACGCAAATGTTCAATTTCATGCATGAAACCAAAAGTACGCGCACGACTAACTTCTTTAACGAATGAAGTGCTAGAAAAATCGACTGAAGCATTAAGTGAGCGCCCCTGAAAAGCTGGGTGATCAAAATCAATACTAAAACTTACTTTAAAACCCTCGAAAGGCAAAAAGCTAGCAGTTTTATCACCATCTTCTACCGATACAGGCTTTTTAATACGAATAAATTTTTTCGGAGCGGACTGCTCTTGAATACCTGCTGATTGAATCAAAAAAACGAATGGGCCCGCACTACCGTCCATAATAGGCACTTCAGGAGCGCTCACCTCAACGATAGCATTATCGATACCCATACCAGCCATTGCTGATAATAAGTGCTCTACCGTAGACACTTTCACATCACCACGGACTAGAGAGGTAGATAGCGTAGTATCGCCGACATTCTCAGCCTTGGCAGGAATATCAACGACAGGTTGTAAATCTACGCGACGAAAAACAATACCATAGTCTTCCGGAGCGGGTTTTAAGCGGAGGTAAACTTTATCGCCGGTATGTAAACCAACACCTGTGGCTTGAATTTCATTTTTAAGTGTACGCTGGCGTATCATTGCGGGATAAAATCCTCAAATAAATCATAAGTTAAATTGCGTTACTCTATATCGTACGTAGCCTAATTATGTAGCGGCGACTCTTACGACGATAGAACAAGCTATAAATATAGCTTACACGCTAAAAAAAGCGCGCATTGTACCAGCATTCATAGATAAGCTCTATCCGCTATCACTCGCTGCTAACAGTTAATGGCTGAGGGCGTTTATCTCCACTGCTTATCGTTATCGCGTTGACATAGTAATAGAGGTAGCAGATATATCATCACGCTTAGATAAGTACACTGAAGTCACCAAAGGGGAATGGGTACTTCAGTAATACCGATTAATAGCATGATTAAGACATATAACAGACCAATAACGGCACAATTAGTTCCTTTAATTGTTTAACGCTTTCGGCTTATGATCTTATTAGAGCTAGTCAGCCTGATTTCTCAAGAAAGCAGGAATATCCAAGTATTCAAAATCTTTATCCGATACAGGCTGTTCAGCTTCTACTGCAGCGCTAGCTGTTTTACGCATTACCGTTGGGCGATCTAAATCACTGTAATTCGTTACTTGCGGCTTACGTGTGTTATTGACCACAACTTCCGGTGCTTTTTTCGGTATTTGAGTGTTCTGTAAACCAGTAGCAACGACGGTTACACGGATCTCATCATTCAGCTCAGGATCAATAACAGTACCCACCACAACAGTCGCATCAGCCGACGCAAACTCTTCTATTGTCTCACCCACTTCATTAAAATCACCCAAAGAAAGGTCTAGACCAGCAGAGATGTTCACTAAGATACCGCGAGCGCCCTGTAGGTTTACGCCTTCCAGTAACGGACTACGGATTGCGGCTTCTGCTGCTTCACGAGCACGCCCTTCACCCGATGCAGAACCACTGCCCATCATCGCCATACCCATTTCCGACATCACTGTGCGTACATCGGCGAAATCCACATTGATCATGCCTGGACGCATAATTAAATCAGCAATACCTTGTACAGCACCTAAAAGCACATCATTCGCTGCTTTGAATGCATCAATCAGGCTCGCGCCAGAACCTAGCACAGCCAACAGACGTTCATTAGGAATGGTAATCAATGAATCAACATGCTGTTGTAATTCAAAAATACCCTCGTCAGCTATCGACATACGCTTCTTTCCTTCAAAAGGAAATGGCTTAGTCACAACAGCCACCGTCAAAATACCTAAATCTCTAGCCACTTCAGCAACTACGGGAGCAGCACCAGTACCAGTACCTCCACCCATACCAGCAGTGATAAAGACCATGTCTGCGCCTTCTAATACTTCAGCGATACGCTCTCTATCTTCAATAGCAGATTGACGACCTACTTCTGGATTTGCACCTGCACCCAAACCTTTAGTCATCGTACCGCCCAACTGTAATGCTGTACGAGCATCAACATCACGAAGAGCTTGAGCGTCTGTGTTTGCACACACAAACTCAACACCTTCAACGTTGCAGTCAATCATATGTCGAACCGCATTACCGCCACCGCCGCCAACACCGATCACTTTAATTACCGCGTTTTGCGGCATATTCTCTACTAATTCAAACATGGCCTTTCCCCTTTTTTTTAAAATGCTTTAACAAAAATTAAATAATATATAAATAACTATACAAATAATTATTCAAAAACTTTACGCGCCGCCCTGAAACCAACGCTTAACCTGCTGCATAAATGTTGGCTTACTTTCTTTATAAACTGTACGACCATCTTGATGACGCTTTTGCGCATAATGCAATAAACCGACACCGGTAGAATAAATGGGATTGCTAACGATATCGGCTAAACCCTTCACGTGCTGGGGCGAACCTAAACGTACTGGCATATGGAATATTTCTTCTGCTAATTCAACAACACCTTCCATTTTTGCCGTACCGCCAGTCAATACGATACCTGCAGCAATCATGTCTTCAAAACCACTGCGACGCAGCTCGGCTTGCACTAATGTAAACAGCTCGTCATAACGAGGCTCTACTACTTCAGCCAGTGATTGCCTTGACAGCGCACGCGCGGGGCGCTCACCTATACTAGGCACTTGAATTGTTTCGTCTTCGCCGGTTAATTTAGCTAAAGCACAGGCATATTTAATTTTTATATCTTCCGCATGTAATGTCGGTGTTCGTAATGCCATCGCAATATCATTAGTCACCTGATCACCAGCAATAGGAATAACGCCCGTATGCCGAATAGCACCATCAATAAAAATGGCGATATCCGTTGTACCACCGCCAATATCGACCATACATACGCCTAGCTCTTTTTCATCTTCAGTCAATACTGAATAACTAGACGCTAACTGCTCTAAAATAATATCCTCAACGTCTAAACCGCAACGGCGAATACACTTCTCAATGTTTTGTGCCGCATTAACCGCACAAGTAATAAGGTGGACTTTCGCTTCAAGGCGCACACCGGACATTCCTAATGGCTCTTTCACACCTTCCTGACTATCAATCAAATATTCTTGCGGCAAAATATGCAGAATTTGCTGATCCGCAGGAATCGCCACTGCTTGCGCCGCGTCAATCACACGATCAATATCTTGGCTAAACACTTCACGATCTTTAATCGCGACGATACCGTGAGAGTTCATACTGCTAATATGGCTACCTGCAATACCTGCATAAACCGAATGGATTTCACAGCCTGCCATTAACTCAGCTTCTTCTATCGCTCTCTGAATGGACTGCACTGTCGATTCGATATTAACTACTACTCCTTTCTTTAATCCCGTAGAACGGTGCGAACCAATACCTATAATTTCTAGGTCGCCACCTTGATTAAGTTCGCCGACGATCGCAACTACTTTAGACGTGCCGATATCCAAACCGACAATTAAGTTACTCTCATTTTGTTGTGACATTATCTAACCCCTTGCATACTGTTTGCCATTCACTAAGTACAAGCCTATTGTTGGGTACTTCAGCAAATTGGCTGCTTGTTCTTTCTCTTTGTCGGTAACATTTTCAATCCAGCTCACTGCCAAACCATTTGGATAGCGTAAATCGATTGATTTAATCTTCATTTGATCATTGAGTTTTTTAACGTCCAACAAATACGTTAGGCGCTGTATTTTTTTATAAACATCTCCGCGGCCGACAATCACTTTCCAACCGTTATTTAATTGTAAACGCCATACGCCACGATAATTTTTTTCCAGCACATCAACCGACATATTATAAGGTTGCAATGTAGTTGCGAGCAAAGAGTACTGCTGCATAATCAAACCAACATCTTCACTTTGACCTAGCAAAGTAGAAAACTGTGACAGGTCACTCATTTTTTCTACAACTATGATCTCCCCTCTTACATTTACAAATCCACTTTCACCCCAACGAGCGATAGGAACTTGTTCATGCACTACAATTTCTAAAATATCTGGCCATTGGCGAACTAGGTTAACACTATCAATCCAAGGCTTTGATTCTAAGGATTGCTTAATTTCACTAATATCTTCACCAATAAAACTACCACCAATCATTCCTTTTACTAATTCTGTCACTTCATTTTGAGCAACATAATTAAACTCACCTTTAACAGTAATACTGGCAACAGGTCGACTTAAAAAATCTGTCGCTAAACGCGTACCATAAAAACCTGCAACACCTAACACTGACAAAAAAATGCTAGCGAAAACGATCGTACGTATGACTCGCAATACTTTGGCAAATGAGAAAGTGCGCTTTACTGTTTCCTTTTTTACAATGCGTTTATTTATTTTTGTCATATTTTTATCGCACTAACGGCTTCAAAATTTCACCCACTAACCTTTCAAAGCTATATCCCGCCGCCTTTGCTGCCATAGGGACTAGACTATGGCTGGTCATTCCCGGCACAGTATTAACTTCTAGCACATGAAAGCCACCATTTTCATCCCGCATAATATCTACGCGCCCCCAACCTTCACACTGCAAGCTAGAAAATGCTGACAATGCCAAAGCATTGACTTCTTGCTCTTCTTCTAGACTTAGCCCACAAGGACAAATATAACGCGTGTCATTGGCAATATATTTCGCATCATAATCATAAAAAACACGATCGGTTTCTAACTTAATAATCGGCAACACCTGACCATTTAAAATAGCGACGGTGTATTCGTCTCCAACTAACACCTTTTCAGCCAACACGATGGCATCATATTTTTTAGCGTGTGCGTAAGCGGCTCCTAACTCTTCTGGACTATGGGCGAAACCCATGCCAATACTCGAACCTTCGTGAGCCGGTTTCACCATCGCACTACCACCTAGCTGGGCAATAGCTTCAACAAAATCAGTCGACTCATCCAACACAATAAAGGAAGAAGTGCTGACACCAACCCCTTGCCATAACTGCTTACTCAACAGTTTATTCATTGCCAGTGCAGAAGACTGTGTATCGCTACCGGTATAAGGGATATTCATAATATCCAGCAACGCCTGCAAGCGACCGTCTTCACCTATGCCTCCGTGTAATACAATAAAAGCAGCGTCTATATTAGCTTGCGTAATTTGATCAACTACGTTGTCCTGTAAGTCAATTGCAACGGCATCCACACCTAACGTTAAAAGCGCTTCGAATACCGCGTGACCACTTTCTAAAGACACGTCTCGCTCGGCGGATAATCCGCCAAACAATACACCGACACGTCCTAATGTAGAAAAATCAACTGTGTTCATAACAACCTATCGCTTACTGTTTTATTTACTTTTTACTTACTG
>AEVK01000217.1 GCA_000209515.2 gamma proteobacterium IMCC1989 | reverse complement strand
CCGTAAGCTTCTGCGAAACTATCGCCTACACCCATCACTTCGCCCGTCGACTTCATTTCCGGCCCAAGAATAGGATCAACGGCTGGGAATTTATTAAACGGAAATACAGCTTCTTTCACGCTAAAGTAATCTGGCACAATCTCTTTGGTAAAGCCTTGATCGGCCAAACTCACACCTGCCTGACAACGGGCAGCGACTTTAGCCAACGACACACCGATACACTTAGACACAAAGGGCACCGTACGTGATGCACGAGGGTTAACCTCAATCACATAAATCTCACCACCCTGATACGCTAGCTGAACGTTCATCAAACCGATGACACCTAATTCAATCGCCATTTTCTTCACTTGATCACGCATCAAGTTTTGCACATCCTCCGGCAAAGAATAAGGCGGCAAAGAACAGGCCGAGTCACCGGAATGAACACCACATTGTTCGATATGCTGCATAATCGCACCAATAACGACCTGCTCTCCGTCACTGACCGCATCTATATCCACCTCTACCGCTGCACTTAAAAAGTGGTCAAGCAAGACCGGCGCATCGTCCGACGCTTGCACCGCTTCGGTCATATAGGTTTTTAATTCTTTCAGATTGTAGACAATTTCCATTGCGCGGCCACCCAATACATAAGACGGGCGTACCACCAATGGATAACCTACTGCATCAGCGGCCGCTATTGCCTCTTCGGTCGAACGCACGATAGCATTAGAAGGCTGCTTAAGACCTAAATTCACAATCATTTGCTGGAAACGCTCGCGATCTTCCGCACGATCAATAGCATCCGGACTCGTACCGATAATGGGCACACCTTCCGCTTCAAGAGCACGCGCCAGTTTTAGAGGCGTTTGACCACCAAACTGTACGATAACGCCTTTTGGCTTTTCTTTACGCACAATCTCTAACACGTCTTCTAACGTTACCGGCTCAAAGAACAATCGGTCAGAGGTATCATAATCGGTGGATACGGTTTCTGGATTACAGTTAACCATAATCGTTTCGTAACCATCTTCACGCATGGCTAATGCCGCATGTACACAACAGTAATCAAATTCGATACCTTGACCAATACGGTTTGGTCCGCCACCAATCACCATGATTTTATCTTTGTCCGACGGCTCGGCTTCACACTCTTCTTCGTAAGTGGAATACATATAGGCAGTCGGCGTAGAAAATTCCGCCGCACAAGTATCAACTCGCTTATACACTGGCACTACGTTATGGCTATGGCGATGATCTCGAACTGCTTTTTCTGATTCATTTAATAGCGCAGCTAAACGCTTATCAGCAAAGCCTTTGCGCTTAAGAGCTAACATGGTAGCTCGATCCAAGTCGACCAATTCGCTATCCGCAATCAACGACTCCAGATCAATCAATTCTTTAATTTGCACCAAGAACCAAGGATCAATAGCCGATAAATCAAATACTTCATCAACTGTCATACCCGCGCGAAAGGCATCACCCACATACCAAATGCGCTGAGATCCCGGCGTTGATAAGTCACGACGAATCCCGCTCATCGCATCATCAGATTCTAAATCGACTACTGGCTCAAAACCGGCTGAATCCACCTCTAGTCCGCGCAAGGCTTTCTGGAGCGACTCTTGAAAAGTACGACCAATCGCCATAACTTCGCCGACTGATTTCATTTGCGTGGTTAAACGCGCATCAGCATCGCCAAATTTTTCAAAAGTAAAACGAGGAATTTTAGTGACAACGTAATCAATAGACGGCTCGAATGATACTGGCGTAGTGCCGCCGGTAATATCATTTTGCAATTCGTCTAAGGTATAACCAATGGCTAATTTTGCCGCGACTTTTGCAATAGGGAAGCCCGTTGCTTTAGACGCTAACGCCGACGAACGCGATACACGCGGGTTCATCTCAATAACCACTAAGCGGCCATCTTTTGGGTTCACCGCAAACTGTACGTTTGAACCACCCGTCTCAACACCGATTTCACGCAACACCGCTAGTGAAGCATTACGCATAATTTGCAATTCTTTATCCGTTAAGGTTTGTGCTGGCGCAACAGTGATCGAGTCACCCGTATGCACACCCATAGGATCGAAGTTTTCAATGGAGCAAATGATAATACAGTTATCATTTTTGTCTCTCACCACTTCCATTTCGTATTCTTTCCAACCCAACAACGACTCATCAATCAACAGCTCGTTGGTTGGCGAAAGGTCAAAACCACGTTGACAAATCTCTTCAAACTCTTCGCGGTTGTAAGCGATACCACCGCCAGAGCCACCCATCGTAAATGACGGACGGATAATCACGGGATAACCAAATTTCTTAGGGGCTTCTAACGCCTCTTCCATGGTATGCACAATGTCTGCACGTGCGCACTCAAGATTAATACGCTTCATGGCCTGATCGAATAGATTACGATCTTCAGCCATGTGGATAGCGTCATAATTTGCGCCAATTAACTCGATATCATATTTTTTAAGTACCCCATGTTCGTGTAGCGCTAACGCACAGTTAAGTGCAGTCTGCCCACCCATGGTTGGCAAGATAGCGTCCGGGCGCTCTTTTTCGATGATTCGCTCAACGGTTTCCCATGTAATTGGCTCGATGTATGTCGCATCCGCCATCGACGGATCAGTCATGATCGTTGCAGGGTTTGAGTTCACCAAGATGACTCGGTAACCTTCTTCGCGTAACGCTTTACACGCTTGCGCGCCAGAATAGTCAAATTCGCAAGCTTGCCCAATAACAATAGGGCCTGCGCCGAGGATTAAAATGCTTTTTAGGTCTGTTCTTTTTGGCATGTTCTCAATTTCACTGTGAAGTGTTTTTAGTCAATATATCGGTCAAACATTAATCAGGCTTATCAATCAACAAGCATGTACTTACCACCTTCTGATCATATACGGTTCAAAACTAAACCGTATAGACACAAGCGGGATTAGCTTTTACGCTGCTGATTCATCAATTCTATAAAATGATCAAACAACGGCGCTGCATCGTGCGGGCCTGGACTTGCTTCTGGATGCCCCTGAAAACTAAACGCCGGCTTATCCGTCAACTCTATTCCTTGCAAAGTGCCATCAAATAAAGACTTATGAGTCACTTTCACATTTGCAGGTAAATTTGATTCGTCTGCGGCAAAACCGTGGTTTTGGCTTGTAATCATGACCACGCCAGTTTCAACGTTTTGCACTGGGTGGTTACCACCGTGGTGACCAAACTTCATTTTCACGGTACTACCGCCACTTGCTAAAGCCAGTAACTGATGACCAAGGCAAATACCAAAGATCGGCACACCTGCTGCCATCAATTCTTGAATAGCCGCAATCGCATAATCACAAGGTTCCGGATCACCGGGGCCATTAGAAAGGAACACACCATCTGGATGCATATCCAACACGTCTTGGGCGGATGTTTCTGCAGGCACCACGGTTAGATCACAACCACGATCTACCAGCATACGTAAAATATTACGCTTAACACCGTAGTCATAAGCCACTACTTTATATTTTGCATCCTGCTCGGCCAATTGACTAAAACCGCTACCCAATTTCCAAGACCCAAGATCCCAGCGATACGCCTCTTTAGTAGACACCTCTTTCGCAAGATCTAAACCTTTCAAGCCAGAAAATGCTTTCGCTGCCGCTAATGCATCATCATCGCTAAGATTCTTACCGGCCACATGGTCGCCCGCTAAAATACACCCGCTTTGCGCGCCTTTTTCTCGCAGCAGTCGCGTAAGGCGTCGGGTATCAATATCCGCAATACCGACGATATTGCGCGTTTTAAGGTAAACATCAAGCGCTTGCTTGCTACGAAAGTTACTTTCCAACAAAGGCAGATCGCGTATGACTAGACCCGCCGCCCATATTGACTGACACTCTTCGTCTTCCTGATTCACACCGGTATTGCCGATATGAGGGTAGGTTAAGGTCACAATTTGTTTAGCATAAGAGGGATCGGTAAGAATTTCTTGATAACCGGTCATCGCCGTATTAAAAACGACTTCACCAACGGTCATACCATCGGCACCGATGGACTTACCACGAAAGACACTGCCATCGGCGAGAACCAAAATGGCTGTTTTGTCACAAGCTACTGCTTGCTGAATGGGTTTTAGGGCACCCGTTGTCACGCAACCTCCAGATTGAAACGTGCAGTCGAACCGCAGCTCACAGACGAATTATATTCGCGTGCAGACCGCTAGGCTCAGATGAAGATTCATCTAGACCACATTTTCATATGTAATTAATAGGTAATAAAGTTGTAAAAACAGCTGTAAAAAAACGAGACTAGCGACAAACGATAAAACCGTTTTGCTCAACCTCGTTTTGATCCGAACACTTAACTTACAGTTTAAACACAATCTAAAATGATTACTGTGAACACCTAGACATGGTGTATTTAAGGCTCTATTGATTGGGGCATGATTGTACGGTAAAGGCCTGACTACGTCCACAGCCAAACACCTCGTAGCGCTAATTTTATTCTACTTCTTTTTTAGTTTTTTTTAGGTTTTTGCACGCTTCTTATTCCTATCCCTATCCCTATACCTGAGCCACGGGCAAACGCGCCTCTACCCTAAGTCCCGAAATACCATCCGGGCGTGCCGTGACCGAAAACACACCGCCATGCAGCTCAACAATTCTTTTGGCAATCGACAAGCCCATACCCTGTCGCACAGCACTATATTCATCTTCGTTGTCATTGGCCTCCAGAGAGCGGTAAGGCTGCATCACCTTGACAATATTATCGAAAGACAAGCCAGCACCATCATCTTCAATAATCAACGAAACATGACCTTCCGACTCCTCCATAAACACACGACAGATGACAGGCTTCCCTTGAGGCGAGGAATAACGGATGCAATTAACTAATATTTCGACAAAATATTGCCGCCATACTTTTGCATTACCCACCACGGTTAACAAGGGAGAGACTTCAAAACGAATACTAGGGTGTTTTAATAAAGCCTGCTGAACGGCGCCCTCTTCATGCGCCTCTTCGTAAACCGACATCAAATCACAAGAAGAGGAAATATCACTCACCGCATACAGACGTGCATACTGAGACAAAGATTTAAGCTGTCGCTGAGAGCTTTCACTCTCCGAGCGGATAAGTGACAACCAATGCAACGCCTTCTCATCTAATTTGTCACCGTACTGCTCAGCCAGCAATTTAGAAAAACCCGATGCAGCACGTAACGCACTTCCCGCATCATGAGAAAATGTACGTAACAGTGTTTGTAAATATTCTTCATCAACTGACATTTTTTTACCACATCTCATTTTTAATCATACTTACTGCACACTCTCATAAAGCAACACCACAAAACACACTCACACGACAAATAGATTAGCTTTCAATCTCTATAGGCGCTTTTTTAGGTAACGTGAAATGAAAACTCGCTCCCTGCTCTTTTTCTGACTCGACCCACAATCGCCCACCATGACGCTCAACTACTTTTTTACAAATCGCCAAGCCCACACCGGTGCCCGAGTATTCCCCTTGCCCATGCAATCGTTTAAAAACATCAAAAATTTGCTTTTGGTATCTAGGCTCAATACCAATACCATTATCTTTTACCGTAAATTGCCAATACCCCTGTCCGTCATCTACCGCACTGACATACACGGAAGGATCTCGGTCTGCTGGCTGATACTTTAAACCATTATTAATTAAATTTTGGAGTAGCTGATATATTTGCGTTTTATTACCCACCACCAGAGGCAGGTCACTATAAATCACTTGACGCTTGTCATCTTCAAAGCCAACCTGCAAATGCTGCTTAACGGCTTCGACTAGCGTCTCTGGACTTACCTCTTCTAATGGCTGCGTATCATTATCTACTCGCGAGTAGGTCAATATATCTGCGATCAACACTTGCGCTCTCGCCGCGCCGTCCACGATAAACTTAAAATACAACTGCGCTTTATCGTCGCCATCAAGAGAGTCGCCCATATGCTTTTGCAGGCGCTCAGAAAAACTACGAATAATACGTAAAGGCTCTTGTAAATCATGGGAGCAAACAAAGGCGAAATGTTCCAAACCCTCATTCGATTCCGCTAATTTATCAATAAGCTTTTCTCGCTCTATTTCAGAGGATTTTCTTTTTGTAATATCCTCTACCGAGCCAGCCACTCGAATCGGCTGACCTTCTTCATTCCAAAGCGCCTGCCCTTCTGCATGCACCCAGACATAATCCCCATCTTCTTTTCTAAACCGGTATTCAACGTTATACGGGGCCTTATTACTAAGATGCAGATTAAACTGACTCAGCACTCGCTCCTCGTCTTCTGGATGTAGCCGCCCAGCAAACTCTTCCAAGGTTCCCGTAAAGTCACTGTCTGCCACACCCACTATTTGCTTAAAGCGATCAGACCAATACAGCTCGCCTGTTAGAACATCAAAATCCCATAGACCAACAGAAGACCCCTTAACTGCCACCTCGTAACGCTGCTCACTTTTCAATAATTCCTGCTGTGCTTGTTTAATCTGGGTAATATCACTAGCCACACCTAGGATAAACACCTCGCCCTGCTCATCTTTAAAGCGCACTTTTTTTGTTAACAACGTGCGATATTTTCCGTCTGGAAAAAGTATACTTTCTTCTGTTTCAGAAAACCCTTTGTCAAAAGCAATACGATCAAAAAATAAAAACTCTTCTCTCTCATCTTCCTTATACCCCTCCAGACAAGTGCTACCAATTACACTAGACCTCATGTTTTCAGGGTAAACATTCAAGAACGCCTCGTTCGCTTGCACAATACGAAATTCAGTATCTTTAACAAATAGCATGTCAGGTACATTATCAAAAACAACGGACTGAAAATTGAGTACTGTGCGTAATTTTTTATCACCGGATAGGATTTTTTCTTGTGAATCGATTAAATTGTCATTGGTTCTTGCTAAGGCCTGAATTAACTCTTCTCGCCCCGCCTCTTCTTCTTTTCTCTCGGTAATATCTTTCAGAAAACAGTGATGCCCTATCATTTCACCATCACCATTATATTGGGTAATCATGGTAACTTGCTTATAAAACGTCGAACCGTCTTTGCGGACACCTCTTGCCTCGGCGACTACCGATCCCTCATCTAGCATTTGCTGGTAGGCCTCATTCAGCATCGGCATGTCATCAGGGTGCACCGTAACCGACCAAGGCTTACCCTCAAGCTCTTCAGGCAAATAACCCGCAGGAGCAGCATAAGCTTGATTAAGAGAAACATAACAACCCGATGGATCGATAAAAGAAATTCCTTCTACCGCTTTAGACACTGCATTTTGCAAAGTAGCCAGCTTAATATAGGGCTGCAAAATACTTTTTCGGCCAAGAAAAAATAAACCAAAGCACATCACCAATGCCGAAATAAAAGCACCCACCGATAAGCGAACCCATAATTCCTGCTTGCTTTTCTGTACATTCTCTTGACTGACAATATGCGAAAAAGAAATCTCATAAGTATCGATAAAAACGGTTTTTTTGTCAGGCAATGCAATACTGTCAACATCCGAACTGATCATGTTATTTTGCTTACTATATTGAACCTCAGACACCCCTGACTTAATTAAGCCATCACGATAGACAACACTAGGGGAAGCATCAATACGAGCAATCAACACGCCATCACGACTTTTACCGTAAATCACAGGAACCGCCAATTCAAACAGAGGAATTTCAAGAGCAACCCCAGCAGAATCCGCTGTAATAAAATTAACTATTTCACTGGGTTGAACTACTGACACATCAGATAAAGAAGCCTCAAGCAACGGCAACACCCAGCGATAGCTATCAGTATTATCATTAACCTCGGTCAGCAAAACATTGCCATTAAAATCCACCAATGTTAACGAAGGATCTTCTCCCAATAGTCGTGCTACGTGAAAAAAATCTGCTAACGCAGGGTTATTTTTCTCACCCAAAAGCACAGTATTGGTAATAAGAGCAGACGAGGCCAGATCATTTAACACTGACAAGCGATTTTGCAAATAAGTGGATAGCTTCAACGAAAAGTCTTGCGCACTTTGTGTTGATTGTTTTTCTTGCAAGCGATCAAAACTATCATTCATCAAGGGAATAAAAAAGAATAAGGCGACAAAAAAGAATAAAACCGACGATATGCCAATATAAAAA
>AEVK01000218.1 GCA_000209515.2 gamma proteobacterium IMCC1989 | reverse complement strand
TATCAACATTTCATTTTTAATGTTTGAGATTTCACTTTCAAGGGCTTTATATTCAATGATCTTTCTCTTAAGAAATAATGACTCGGTAAGATTTATTTTTTCACTTATTCCTCTAGCGGTGAGAAGATAAAAGTACGCGAGTTTATTTCGATTCCCCTTAAAGTTTTTGATTTTTACCATCCCTTTGTTAGCGAGGGCTTTTAAACAGTAGTTAACTTTCCCTAGGCTTTTTATCTAGTAATCTCGGTACTAGGTAATCCATGTCATTGTTTTTTTCGCATCTATTAACGTCTGGTAAATGCATGTGTAATCTACTGTTTATAAAGGCTAGAGCTCTTGTTGGTTACTGCGTTCAATTTTGAACATCTTACCAGTTTTTGCCTAATAAATGCAATAATGTTTCGTTTTCTATAGGTTGTGGTTAGGTGTATTTACTGGCATTGGGTCTGGTTTGTAGTATGCCAGTTTTAGTGCTTGCTGGTTCTTAATGTGAAGTGCATAGATGGGAATATATGCGTTGCAAAGCCTTCTTTGAAATAGGCAATTTGTAGTTCTTTTTCTGATGGTTTAGGCTGGTCTGAGGTGTATGGTCTTCGTCCAATGTAGTACCAGCGAATGTTTTTTTCTTTTAAATATTTAATCGCTTCGAATTGTATGACGTGGCTAACCCCTTTGTCGTACAAATTTCTGTTATATGCGGCAACAGAATACATCCCTTCCCAGGGAGTGTATTGAAATAGGCTAGCTCCTATCATTTTTCTGCTTGCTCGGTCCCTCATTGTTATTAAAACCGCTTTTTTATTGCCAATGATTTGATGTTGGTAGTCCCATGTATTTTGATTGCGGGTTTTTCTTTGGGATACAGCGAAGTGGAGTTGTTGGAATTCATCAAAAGCCTCTTTGTTAATGTCCTCTATGACATCTATTTCCCAGTATTCAGCGCCTCTGTTAATGAGCGATTTGTAGCTTTTTCTAAAGTTTCTTTTGATTGCGTCTAGTGGTAGAGAACAATCGATAAATAGCTCGTGTTTTATACTGATACTTGCTTTTTTGTCCATAAGCTTTCTGTGCCAAGTGTCAATGTTTATAGATGGGAGTCTTGAGGATAGTAGTAACTCCTTGTTATTTATCGTTGGTGTAATTTTAATCAGTGTATCTAGGCAGGCATCTAGTGCTTTTTTGGTTGTTTTTTCAGATACATCATTGATAAATATGGGTGATTTGACTGCTGATTCTTGGGATGTAAGGTTTTTAGTCTCTTTTGTTTCTATGTAAGATAGTGGCCATAGAGCGATATTTCTGTTGCCGCTCGTGATAATCATGGATAGGTCGTCATAGGAGGTAGTTGTTTCTTGATCTTTGAAGTATAGGTTTTGAAATGTGATCATTTCCTGTTGGTAAAAAATAGGTACTTGATCAATCGATTCTTCTGTTAACGTCCAGTTGTGTGGATCGTTTCTGAGAAAGTGCGCGCTGAAGCCATGTTTTTGTAGTGTGTTGAGTATTAAGTTATGCATTTTTGATGACTGAGTTGATTAGGTTTTGGAATGTTTGTTCATCTACGCCCATGTGTAATGGCAAAATAAGATGTTTTTGGTAGTTTGGTGTCGTAGCGCACATTGAGGTATTAAAGAACCTTGTCATTAGTTGATTTGAAGTTGATGAGTATTCCTGTTCAGGCAATAAATAGACCGCTTGGCACCGATCTTTATCTTTGTTAGATGTCTCGCGTTGAAAAATTTCATTTAGGTATGTTCTGCGTGACAAGATAATACTTTGGTTTTCTTTCCAGTTTTTAGCGTATTCCGAGATGTTTTTTAGAGCGTTTTGGTCTAAGCCGAAGTTGTTCCATTCATTATGGCTCCAAAGTAGTTCATTATTTGTCACATCTTTACGTGATTCTTGGTTGCGTAGCCGAGATTGAGACTTTATTGTTTCGTACCTGGCTTCGCGGAGTTCTTTTATAAAGTTGATGAGCCCGAGATCTTTGCTAATGACAAGAGCCCCAGAATAGGAACCGATAGTTTTTGGTAGCGATATAACTTCAGCAATTCCGTTATTTGGGAATAGAGTGTTTGCATTGAGAGGTATGCTGTCTACTGAGTCCTCGATAATATAGGGCACGTTGTTCTTACCTATATCTTCTACATATCCCCATTTGTGTACAATGCAAGCTGCATCGGTATTTTGGTCGATAGATGTTTGTGGGTTTGCATAATGGCAAATAGAATTCCATACACAGAGTGATGAGTATGGCGGGGCGTAAGTTGCATGGTTTCTGTTTAGTTTTAGAAACCGAATTATCGCAGAAAGCGCAGAGCGACCAGAAGATAGTAAACAGAGTTCGTGGTCTCCTCTAATCGCTCCCTTGAAATATTTTTCGATTTCTTCGTAAGAAAATGTGAGGTTTTGCTCTAGCTTATCGTCATATTTTTCTGGGGTGAAAAAAAAGTTAGGCCATTGGTAGTCCTCAGGAATTAATTTTTGCAAATTAATATATCCTCTCTAGTGTGGGAGTAGGGTAGGTGTTCTGGCTGTGGAAGAGTGAATACATTATACCCGCTGTTTCTAAAGTGTTCATGCATCCATAAAATCAACTCATCATTAATGGCTTTATTTTGCTGAGTGGTTATTGATTTTACGTAGCCCTTGTGTGTTTGGTAGTGCGGGAGGCTGTCTACATTACATTGCTGGTATTCGGCTTCAAATTTTCTTCCAAAGTCGGATGCAAGGAAGCGCCCCTTTTTGTCGACATTGGGAAGATCTCCAAGAAGCAGTTTACCCTGTGGAGCCAGTTGAGATACTAGTTTGGATATGAACTGTTTTGGGTTATCGGTGTAATGTATTACGGAATATAATAGTATGCGATCAAATTTTTGTTCGCAAAAGGCTGTAGGAGTTGTGGTAGGGTAAACTCCTGAGAATATATTGCTATTCTTTAATATGTTTTTGTCCAGGTGTTGGTGTAATGCATCTATAACGCTAGGGATATCGAAAAGTGTTAGCTTCCAGTTTTCTTTTGCTGCAGTTTCAAGGCAAAGCTCTGTTACTCCACCAAAACCACATCCAATATCTAAAAAGCTACCGTTAGGTTTGCATTCTAGTTTTTTGTATACGTCTTCCCATATGAGCTCATCTTTACCTTTATCAACTTCTTTTCGTCCGGATGATAATGATGTATCTCGGACTAATTTTGCTAGAGAGCTATATTTCTCTAGAGCGTCTAATTGTGTCTTATCCATTGCTATGCAAACCTTTTGTAAGCTTGAGAAAGCAGGTCGTTGATAAAAAATGCTTTTCCGCTGGCTCGGCCAATAACTTTAATGCCTTTAACTGATTCTTCTAATTTGTCGCTAAGGTTTGAAGCGCTTTCTATGAATTCAGGGGTTAGCACAGGGAAGGTGTTTTTAATAACCTGTATTTTATCATATGTTATGTTTGCTGACTCGGAAATTACTTGCAGTTGCTTTAATTCGCCATAAATCGTTTCTTTGAGTGTGTCGATATCACTTGCTTTTTCGGCTGACGTCAGTATTTCGACAGTTAGATTGTTCATTCTGTTGCGCTCTGAATCAGGGCTGATGTTTGGGTATAGTGTGATTCGATAGCTTAGAAAATCTGGGTCCCAGCATAGCAGATATTGAGGGAAATTTTTCTCTAGAGGTCTGTCAAATTGCATATGTGCTAAGACGGTGGTTCGAAATTTTGGTGGCGAGCCTGTTTTCGGAAAAGGTATGTTTGCACATTTGTAGGCCAAAGGGGTTGCAATGCTCCATATAAGTTGATTGCAGTCAATAGAGCTTCCTTCTGAGGTGGATACTGAGTTTAATACATTGTTTTCATGGTGTATTTCTATTACAGAAGTAGAGTGCATGATCTTTACCCCTAATTCTTCTGCTTTTGCTAATAGATCGTTAACCCATTGGCCAATTCCATTTGCTCCTTTGGGGTATAAGTAGTAGTTTGATGGGGAGCCCTGTGTGTAGCTGTGGTAACCGAGTCTAGAGTCATACTTAGGTATTTTTTTAAGCTCTATGGTGTCTTCGTTTGTTAGTCCTATGAGGCGCTGTAGGCCGAATGTTCTTAATACTTCAATGCTGAGGTTGTCAGGGGCTTCCCCTAGAAGTTTTTGGATGACAGGCTTGTATACGTGGTTGGTCAGTGTTTCCCCAAAGTGTCCCGTTAGATAGCTGTGTAGGTGTTGCTCTTCATCGCTACCTGTCGATGTTAAAAGCTCTATGATTCCTTGATTATACAGGTCTTGTGGGAGGGATGCTGTGTTGATTAAAGGGCTTGTTTTGAACCACTCGCCATTAAAAAAATTTTCAGATTTTAAGTAGTCGGAGCGATAATAATTTTCCTCTTCTTGATGTTGGTTGCCAAAGAGGATGTTATCCAGTTCTGTTATTCCAGTTTTACCAGGAATGTGTGTACCGTAATCAAAAGTGGCTCCAGTTTCGGCGGTAAATGAACTAAGGAGCCCGCCTAGATTTTTTTCCTTTTCTATTATTGTGACGTCATGTTTTTTTTGTGCATAGAGTATTGCTGTTAGTATGGAAACAACGCCTCCGCCGACAATGATTACTTTTTCTTGTGTCATCGTTTTTCTTCCCGTAAGAATCTTTTTTAAAGTAGTGTTTCTTAGCCGCTTAATTGTGTAGTAACTTGGGTGCTTAAATTACTCTTGTTTGGGTATGAGGTACTCTCTGTCTAGGTAAATGAGTGGTTTTGCTTGTTCGCTAGAAACAAGTATTTCCTTGATGTTTCCAATGATAATTTTATGGGTTCCATAGGTGATACTTTCCTTTGTTATCTCGCATATAAAGTTAGCTTCGGCGTCCTCTATTAATGGGGGGGCGTTTTTTGAAGTAGTCCAGTTGCCAGTTGTGAACCTTTCTAGAATTCTTTTTGGTGAGGCGCAGACTGCAGATAGCTCTATATGTGTTGATGAGAGAACATTAACTGCAAATGTGGCCTGTTTTTCAAGTACTTCGTGCATCTTCGTTTTTGTGTTTATGCAAACTGCCAGTGAGGGGGGGGTATCTGACAGCGAGACGACGGAGGACACGGTCATTGCGAAGGGTTGGCCCTTATGTTCGCAGGATATTATGCATACGTGAGCGGCGAGTTTTCTCATGCCAAGTTTGAAGTTATCCATATTTGCCGTGTTTGCTTTGGTAGTTGTATCGGGTGCGCGATATTCTTGATGAGTTTCTGTCATTTTGTAAAACTTAATGGCCGCCAGTGTGGTGTTGTGAATGTTTTCTTAGTTGTTATTATGCCCAGCTTTCCATTGTGCCATATTCCGAAGCAGGAGTGCTACTGGAAATTGTTAGCCGTTATTGGTTTGTGTAGGTTGTTGTGCCTATTGTTAAGCGTTCTTATTCAGTGTGGTTTTAGCTTTTGTTGAGTTACTTGTCTCTCTGGGTCTCGCTCTAAAAGCAAGAAAGCCTTGGTTTTATAATGATTGATGACTCAGCCATCCAGCATCTAGCGGATGCAATAACACAAGGCTTACCTGTAAATCCCCCAAGCTTAAAAACTCTTGAGATTGAAAGGTGTATCGGTTATCTCTCGTTTGCTGCGGATTATGTGGTCAATGCATGGGTTTGTCCGCATAAACCACAGTGCTACGCCGCTTACGCATACGGCGTCATATCACTGGAGGTACTCTTCGTTGTGCAGCGCCATCCAGTCTCCGTGGCCTTTAGCGCTTCTTCCACGCTACTCAGTTAGTTCATATTAGATATATTCTCGGTATGTACGGTTTAATCTCGCCATAAAGCTATTTTGATAAGAGCTTCCTGACTAAATATGCCATAACACAATACTTCGCTCTTTCGTCCAACCCTCAAATACTTGACTAATAAATTCTGGCTCCATCATCTATCCTCATCACACTGGGCTGGCCTCACCAGCTAATAACTTGATCGTAACATCAATCGGCCAACACGCATTCCTAAGGCTGGGGGCGACTAAAGGCCTAACCCCTCGTGGTGGCAGACGCCTTTTCTTTTTGGGGAAAAAGTTTGAACTTAGCTGGCAATGCACGCGGTAAATACGCTTATGATTTCAACAGACTTTCAGATGTTTATGGTATTTAGGAGCGTTTCAACGAGAGTGCTTGTCAACTAGTTCGAGTAAGGTTTTTCAATGTCTTCACCCGACTGTAGTGCCAGGCGATAGCAGTAGGCCGAATCACTGGCACGTCGAACGTTGGTGAAGGGTTGCTGGCGTCATGCATCAACCCGCTCTCGGTGAACCGGTGCCGGCTTTGCAGTTTTTTATGATATGCGCTTATGTTTCGCTTTTTAAGGCCAGGTCAGCGTACCTTTGTTTTAAGTGACGATTCTCTTCTTTTCGTGCTTTATGCCTTTGTAGGTCAATGCTTTCCCCCCCCCCTTCCCCGTACTTTTAGCGTCAATCATAAATTGTACTTTGCTCATGCTATGCTCCAGACATGGTTCAGCTATAGGGGCTCAGCCTCCATTTGCTTTAACAGCGATACTGTTTTTGATTTGCTTAACGAGATCTTTGTACGGGGCGTCACAAAGGCGTTAATTTATTAAATATTAAAAACCGCGTCATTAGAATGTGGGCGAGGTTCGAGAGCTCTAGCCTTAAGTGCTTACTCATGTGCATGCTAGAAGTATTATCGCACGCATTATGGCATTGTCAGTACCATATCGTATGGGCACCGAAATACCGCTATCGAGTTTTGAGAGATAAGGTGTCGTACGAAGTGTCAAAAAGCATTCGAATCTACGGTGAACGTCTAGGTTGTGAGGTTGTTGAGTTAAATGCTCAATTGGATCGCGTACATTTACTGGTGAAGGTTCAGCCGAAAGTGTTATTTCTCAGTTGGTAGGTGCGGTAAAGGGTAAGACGGTATTGTGGGTGTTCCGTCAGTTCTCGCATTTAAAAGATAGGCCTTATTGGGTAATCATTTTTTTTCACGTCTAAGTGCGATTTAGTATTAATGCGCGCATTACTACCTGAAAGCTTGGGTCGGTGCAGAGCGCCAACATTAAGAAATCGTTTGTACTCAGTCGCTGGAAAGCTAGTGAAGAGAAGTCGTTGCTGGACATTAAGAGTTCAGTAAGGGTATGCATATTGATTTATTACGAGAGGTGGCATTGTTGCTGAGTCGTTTTCAGTCTCAATTAATTTTGCTAAAGGCAATGTCAATATTTGAAATAAAAGCAAGCGGGAGAAGTCCATCTAAAACAGGTCAAAGCGCGGATCTTGTTGGAATTTCGTTGGTTTTTGATTAAGTCAGAGGTTTTTAGAGGGGTATGCTGGTAGAGCTCGAGTAGAAAAGCTTTTTTTTAGGCTCGTAAGTAATAGGCAGTAGTTTATTCAGGGGGGGGCATCTGCTGTTGGTTACTTCTGTCGAGGTTTGGGTTACAATTCTTGTTTTTTGGTTTTTTGGAATGGGTAAGGTTTTAGTTACTGGGTATAATGGTTTTGTTGGGAAGGGGATTGTCGGGTCTTTGGGCTCGGTAGCCTCGTCCGTAGTTTTGCTTGGGCGTCATCCATCTGGGAGTGGCGCTTTTTATTTTGCCGATATTGGGTGCGATTTTGATTGTAGTGAAGCGTTAGTTGGTGTTGATGTGGTTCTGCACTGTGCCGCGCTTACTCATGCTTATAAAGGGGAGGGTAGTGGCTCTCGGCCTTTCCATGCTGTAAATGTTGGAGGAACTTTGAGTTTGGCTAGGCAGGCAGCCGCTGCAGGTGTTAAGCGTTTCGTTTTTATTAGTAGTATCGGTGTTAATGGGGCTTTTTCGTGTGGGAGTGCGTTCACTGAGGCTGACTCCGTTAATCCTTACGATTTCTATACTGAATCAAAGCTCCAGGCAGAAAAAGGGTTGTTGGAATTGGTTGAGTTGACGGGTTTGGAAGTGGTTATTGTTCGCCCCCCTTTAGTTTATGGTCCCGGTTGCCCAGGTATGTTTTCTCTGTTGATGAGGGTGGTGAAAAGTGGTGTTCCTTTGCCATTAGGTTCCCTTGTGAATAAACGCTCAATGATTGCCTTGGATAACTTGGTTGATTTTATTTTATTGTGTGTTGATATCAAGAGGTCTAGAGAGGCTGCGAATCAGGTTTTCGTTATATCTGACGATTTTGATATATCAATTAAAGATTTGTTAAAGAAAATGGCAAAGGCTTATGGGAAACATCAGTGTTTAGTGCCTTTCCCTGTATCGCTTATGATGTTTACTGCTTGTCTAATGGGGCAAAAAGTTAAAGCGGGTAAGTTTTTTTCTGATTTGAATGTTGATTGCTCTAAGGCCAAAAGCTTATTAGGCTGGCGCCCAGTCACAACAATTGATGAGCAATTAAGTGAAATGGTGAGGCAAGAAGATGATGCGTGTAATTGATATTGTTTTAGCTTTCTTGGGTCTGCTCGCACTATCACCTCTGTTGTTACTGTTATTCGTGGCGGGGCTTTTTGATTTAGGGTCACCTTTGTTTTTGCAGCAAAGGGTGGGCCGCTATAAAAAGCCCTTTACACTTGTTAAATTTCGGACAATGAAAGTTGGTACGGCTTCGGTTGCAACACATTTGGCCTTTGCTGATTCTGTTTCTAGATACGGAGCTTTATTACGAAAATTTAAGCTGGATGAATTGCCTCAGCTATGGAATGTGTTGGCAGGCGAGATGAGTTTGGTTGGCCCTCGTCCGGGCCTCTTCAATCAAATAGAATTAACCGAAGAGCGCGACAGGTTAGGTGTATTTAATGTGCGGCCCGGTATTACGGGTTTGGCTCAAGTAAGTGAAATAGATATGTCTACGCCTAAGTTGCTCGCCGAAACAGATAGTGAGATGATTAAATCGCTCAATATAAAATCGTATTTTGCTTATATTCTACAGACTCTTTTAGGTAAGGGGTCTGGTGATAGAATCAAGTCTTAATTATTTCAGAGCTGATGCTTAAATGTCTTATGTATTAAATTTGTTATTCAAGTTGCCTCGCCCCGCCAAGCGGGTTGTTTCCTTAGTTCTCGATACGGGTTTTATTTTTTTAGCGTATTGGGGAGCTTGGATTGTTCGCATTGATAAGTCTTCGGTTTTTTATCAGCAAGAAAGCTGGCTGTTATTTGCTATTGTTCTTCCTGTAACGCTTGTCGCTTTTATTCGTTTAGGTTTGTATCGCGCCGTGTTGCGTTACATGGGGTCTAAAGTAGCGGTTGCCATTTTAATTGGTTTGGGTATTTCTGTTTTTACTCTTGTGATGGCGGGATTTTTTACTGGCTATTATTTACCTCGCACCGTTCCCCTCATTTACGCTGCATTCTTATTGATTTTTGTAGGAGGTAGTCGCTTTACGGTGCGCGCTATGACGATGCAAGGTAGTAAGCGTAATAAAGAGCGTGTCTTAATTTATGGGGCCGGCTCTGCAGGTCGGCAGTTGGCTCAATCGTTAATGTATGGTAGCGAATATGACCCCATAGGTTTTATTGATGATGATAAAAATCTTCATAATACAAATATTTTGGGTCGACCCTCTCATCCTTTTTCTCGTTTGCCATCTTTGTTGAAAGACGGCTCGGTTAAGCAAGTGTTACTTGCTATGCCTAAGGTTTCCCGTTCTGAACGTAGTATTATTTTGAGTAAGCTAGAGCCCCTAGCTGTTGTGGTTAGATCTATTCCAGGTATATCTGATTTGGTGTCGGGAGAGGCGAAGATTGATGAGTTGCGTGAGGTTGCTATTGAGGATCTTCTTGGTCGTGAGCCTGTAGAGCCACGGGCTGATTTAATGGGTAAAAATATCACTGATAAGGTGGTGATGGTGACTGGTGCGGGCGGTTCTATTGGTTCTGAATTGTGCCGACAAATTATTCAGCAAAAGCCTAATGTTTTAGTCTTATTCGAGCTGTCAGAATTTGCTCTTTATAAAGTTGATGCAGAGCTAACAAAACTGATAGGGCGATTAGGTTTTGATGTTGAGCTTAAGCCTATAATAGGCAGTGTCCAAAAGAAGAATCGTATTGCTACGGTAATGAAAACCTTTGGTGTGCAAACGGTGTATCACGCTGCAGCTTATAAACATGTACCCTTGGTGGAATATAATATTGTAGAGGGGGTGCGTAATAATTTTTTTGGTACTTATTATGCAGCTCAAGCGGCTGCTGATGCTGGTGTTGAGACGTTCGTGTTAATATCTACCGATAAGGCGGTCCGACCAACTAATGTGATGGGTACAACGAAGCGTTTGGCTGAATTATCGTTACAGGCACTGTCAAAGCGTAATCTAAAAACTACTTTTTGCATGGTGCGTTTCGGTAATGTATTGGGTTCTTCTGGATCGGTGGTACCTTTGTTTCGAGAGCAAATTCACAAAGGTGGTCCCATTACAGTTACCCATAAAGAAATTACTCGTTTTTTTATGACGATTCCAGAAGCGTCACAGTTGGTTATTCAGGCGGGTGCTATGGCCAAAGGCGGCGATGTATTTGTTCTTGATATGGGCGACCCGGTCAAAATATCTGATTTTGCAGTGAAGATGATTCACTTAATGGGACTGGAGGTGAAAAGTGTTACCAATCCCCATGGTGATATTGAAATTAAGTACACGGGGCTTAGACCGGGTGAAAAGCTTTATGAAGAATTGTTGGTCGGCGATAATGTTTATGCTACCGAGCACGCGAGAATTATGACCGCTAATGAAAGCTCACTTTCATGGGGAGATATGTCAAGTTTGTTGGATCAGTTTGATCAAGCTTGTCATGATTTTGAAATTGATAAAATTCAAGGTTTATTAAAAAGTGCGGCTACAGGTTACTCACCGAGCAGTGAGCTATGTGACCTAGTGTGGAATAAACGTAATGCTGATAAAAAGAATAAGCTAACGGTGTTTGAATTAAAGAAGTAGATTGTAGTGCTAGATTTATCGGTAGTATAGGGTGTTTCGTTTCAAATGAATCTTGATTAATGGTGTAATGCTAGGTATAGTCGCCAACCCTGTTTTTAACAGTTTATACGACCGTAGCTCAGTTGGTTAGAGCACTACCTTGACATGGTAGGGGTCGGTGGTTCGAATCCACTCGGTCGTACCAGTTTTATCATAAAAAGCTCGCTCTTTAGTGGGCTTTTTGTTTGTTTGCCGTTTGCATTCTGTAGGCGGTGCCTTTTTTATTATTAATTCACGCGACCTTTTGTAGGGGCCGCCACTGATAAGGATTTTTTCATGCCTATTATTACTCTTCCCGATGGTTCTCAACGTTCTTTTGATCGCCCTGTTTCTGTATATGAAGTTGCTGCCGATATTGGTCCTGGTCTCGCTAAGGCGACCATTGCTGGTAGTGTTAATGGTGTGCGTGTTGATGCGCATGATCCGATTGAAAATGATGCTGAGCTCACTATTTTTACGTCAAAAGATGAAGATGGCTTAGAGATTCTACGTCATTCGTGTGCGCACTTAATTGGTCATGCGGTTAAGCAGTTATGGCCAGAAGCTAAGATGGCGATTGGCCCAACTATCGAAAATGGTTTTTATTACGATATCGATCTAGATCATATGCTCACCGATGAGGATATGGATAAGATAGAAAAGCGTATGCGTGAATTAATCAAAACCCAATACGATGTAGTGAAAAAAGTTGGTTCTTGGCAAGATGCATACGATGCGTTTAAAGCTCGTGGTGAGGAGTATAAGTTAGAGATCCTTGAGCGCGACATTCCTAAAGATGCCACGCCTGCGCTGTATCATCATGAAGAATATGTCGATATGTGCCGAGGCCCTCATGTACCCAACATGAAATTCTGCGAACACTTCAAATTGATGCGTATTTCCGGTGCTTATTGGCGTGGTGATTCAGATAATAAAATGCTGCAGCGTATTTACGGCACAGCTTGGCCCGATAAGAAAAAACTCAAAGCGCATCTTCACTTTTTGGAAGAGGCGGTGAAGCGAGATCATCGTAAGCTCGGCAAGAAATTTGATTACTTCCATATGCAAGAAGAAGCGCCGGGTATGGTGTTTTGGCACCCTAAAGGTTGGAGTATTTACGCCACTATTGAAGAGTATATGCGTAAAGTGCAGCGTGATAATGGTTATAAGGAAATTAAAACCCCTCAGGTAGTCGATCGTAGTTTATGGGAGCGTTCAGGGCACTGGGATAAATTCCGTGACAATATGTTTACGGTTGAGTCTGAGTCCCGAGATTACGCGATTAAACCAATGAACTGCCCATGTCATGTACAGGTGTTTAATCAGGGGCTTAAGTCTTATAAAGAGTTGCCGTTACGTTTGGCTGAGTTTGGTTCATGTCATCGCAATGAGGCGTCAGGTACTTTGCAGGGCTTGATGCGTGTGCGTGGTTTTGTACAAGATGATGCGCATATTTTCTGTAGCGAAGAGGCGATTCAAGAAGAGGTCTCTGTTTTTACTGATCTGCTTTATAAGGTTTATGCCGATTTCGGTTTTAGTGACGTCATTATTCGTCTTTCTACTCGCCCAGAGCAGCGTGTGGGTACGGAAGAGGGGTGGGATAAGGCAGAAAAAGCGTTGGCAGATGCTTTAGATGCGAAAGGTTTGCCTTGGGAGGAGTTACCGGGTGAGGGCGCATTCTACGGGCCAAAAATTGAGTTTTCTTTAAGGGATTGCCTTAATCGTGTGTGGCAGTGTGGCACTATTCAGGTCGATTTTTCTATGCCCGGCCGTTTGGATGCGCAATATGTGGCAGAAGATGGTTCTCGACAAGTACCGGTAATGCTGCATCGCGCGATTTTAGGGTCGTTTGAACGTTTCATCGGTATTTTGATTGAGCATTATGAAGGCGCTTTTCCTACATGGTTGGCGCCTGAGCAGGTCGCTATTTTAAATATTACTGATAATCAGTCTGAATATGTGCAAAAAACAGAGAAAGCCTTGCGAGATAAAGGGTTTAGGGTCATTTCTGACTTGAGAAATGAGAAGATTGGTTTTAAAATTCGCGAGCATACTTTGCAGAGAATTCCTTATCTTCTGGTTATTGGCGATAAAGAGGTCGAAAATAATGCTCTTGCGGTGAGAACTCGCACTGGTGAAGATCTTGGCGTCATGAGTATTGATGCATTTGTGGCTCATCTGAATGCAGATGTAGAAAACAAAGGTATTACTGGTAGTTAAGTAGTAATTCAAATAGAATGCACTGCTTTTTAATAACATCCAAACGCTGCCTGTAGAATAGGTGGTGTTTTTTTGTTTGTTAGAGCGGAAAAAAGCAGCAAAAATAAATTTTAGGATCTTTAGTCGCAGGTTGAATGGTGGTGAAATTAGCTATCAAAGGCATGTTATAGAAGATGATCGGCCATATAAGGTCAAACAAAGAGGGTATTACCATTAATAGACCAGACAATTCTAAAGGACGCTCTAAAAAAGCGCGTATTAACGAACAAATTGAAGCCACCGAAGTACGCTTAATTGGTGCTGACGGTGAACAGGTTGGCGTAGTACCCTTGGATGAAGCCTTAAAAGTGGCT